>CAVBQD010000001.1:0-54439 GCA_963597385.1 bacterium
ATTTAATGCGTCAGTATTGGGCAGTTATCAATTCTTTCGGAAACGGTGTTACCGTCAAGCTCACAATCAATAACCATAGATTTGATAAGGAAGAATTTGAAAAATCAATCCTTATGCCGTATTACTATGATAACCTTGATGTGTATCGTAAGGAATATAACGAAATGCTGCTTAATAAAGCGGCAACATCCGAGTGTATTGTTCAGGATAAATATTTTACCGTTACGGTAAACAAAAAGTGCTATGAAGACGCAAGAGCATTTTTTACTCGTATTGAAAAGAACCTGTCAACAAACCTTTTTACACTCGGCAGTAAATGTGAGCCGTTAAACGCAACCGAAAGACTTAAGATATTCCATAATTTCTACCGTGCAGGTAGTGAAGAAAACTTCAATCTTGATTTTGAACTTTTACAAAATCAAGGCTGTGATGTCCGTGACTATATTTCTCCCGATTCTATGGACTTCAACAGCGACTATATGATGATTAACGGTCAGTATTGCAGAACTGTTTTTCTTCGAAATTACGGTACATTTGTTGATGATAATATCATAACCGAGCTTACATCAATCAATAAGAACTTAATGCTCTCTATTGATTTTATCCCTATTCCCGTTGATGAAGCAAACAAGGATGTAGATAACATTTTGCTTGGTGTTCAATCGGATAATCTTGCAAATTACAGTTTAAAACAAAAGGCGTACTTTTGCATTGAGGGTGATATCAAAGGATATTTTGACAATATCAATATTATTCTCCATCTTCACTTTTTAATTATAATATATAAGTTTAGAAGCAAAATATTAAGATAATGAATTTGAAATTGCTTCATCTGGAAATTTAAATGCAGCACCTTCTATATAGCTATTTTTGAATTTCAAATAATAGCAATTATCTTCTCCTATATAAATTGTCCCAAAAAGGCTATGCGAATTATCATCATATGTTGCAAATATAGTGGCAAATTTAGTCACTAATTTTGTTTCGGGGATTTTTGAGCTTTTTTCTGCTGCAACTATTTCGTCAATTTCAGTTTTGTCAGAAGTAATATCTATTTTAATTCCACCATAGGAAACATATAATGATGTTATACTTTTCTCGTTTTGTTCATTAGAGTTGCTGCTTGGCTTAGTTGTACTTTCTTTCTTAGCATTATCGTTACTTGAATAACTGCTTTCGTTTGTGGTATTGATTGTTTCGACACTTTTAGTACACGAAATTAAAGACAACGAAATTATTAAGCACAATATTAATATAATTGATTTTCTCATATTATTTTACCTCATTATAATTTAGAATTAATACCATTTGTCTACCCAACCTTCTTTATCCGTAATAACTTGACTGCTTTTTTGAGTAGTACTGATTTGTGTTGTGGATTTTATATTTGTTGTACTTTTGTGCGTTGTTGAATTAGGCTTAGTGGTTTTAGAGTCACTTGTATTTCTTTCATGTGTTGACGAATTTGCTTGTGTCGTGCTTGTTATATTTGTATTTTGTGTGTCCACAGTATTTTCGTTTATTGAAGTTTTTGTGGAAATATTGCTTTTCTGAATTGCAGGATTTGTTTGCTTAATGTTTGATTTAGATGAAGTAGTTGTTTCATTTTTTGATGTATTATTAACCGATATTTCAGTTGTAATAGTTTCATCACTTTTATTAGTGACAAATTTTCCGTTTTTGTCTGTAATAGCTTTGTAATAATGAGTAGTTCCTTGTTCGTCAGTAACAGCAGTAGTGGTTGCTATTTCACTACTGCTGTTATTTTCACAAGCAACAAAAGAAAAAATTATAACTATAACAGATATTATAATTAATATTGCTTTTTTCATTATGAACCCCATGGAATGTCTGTATCAGGTGAATTATCTCCTGAATCACTTGTGGTAATTACATCAAATACAGAAAATTCTTCAATTAATGTTTCCGGCTTTGCGTATTTTTCTTTCATATTTATGCCTCCTTATTAAGAGATAATTTAACTTGGTCTTTGATGTTTTGTTCTACTGTATCATCATTCAACACGGCATTTGCAACACTGCTGTAGCTTCGTGTAATGACAGGCGAATAAAAATACATTCCGTCAATATTTACATAAGCTCTTGCAGATATTTCGTCATTGATATGTTCTGCAGGAATACCGGTAAATACTGCATTATATGTTGAAACAGTTCCTTCAACATTTCTTTTATTTGCAGATTTTACAAAAACATTGTTTCTGTTTGCTCTCAATGAATAATTTTTTTGAAAATCATTCTTGTTTTCATAAGAGTCAAAGGTATAAACAAAGCCGTAATCAATATTTTCTGCGTATTTTTTGAAATCAAAATCAATAACTGTTTCATCAAACTCAAATCCAAAGCGCAAGCCATTATCTCTTGTTCGTATTTGTCCACCTTTGCTTTTAGCAAATTTATCACTTTCAACACGGATGAATCTATCTGTGTAACCATCTCTGTCTGCTTCGTTAAGTCCCGGTGTGTACTCCGGACTTACAAATGTATATTTATAGTCCTTGTAATCATCAAGGAAATCAACTCCTGTCAGTTTATCACTGCAATAGATTGTTGTGTTATTTGGAATAGACAATGTTATATAAGTTGCCTTTGGTGCAAAAATCATATTTAGATTACTGCAACCGTTAAAGCGTCCGCTTAAGTCTTGCGCATTTGGAACATAAAGCACTTTAAGATTTTTACAGTTATTGAAAGCACTATTTCCAATTGATTTTGCTTTATTAAGTACAATTTCATCAGCTGTGCAGCCGTCAAATGCATTATCATCTGCTCTTGTGCAATTAGGAAGATGTATTGTGCTGAAATATGTTCCTGCTAATCCTTTTTCAGTAACCCAATCTACTGATGAAAAATCAGGTTGTTTTGGCAATGATTCACATCCGAAAAGAGCTTCACTGCCGATATATCTTACTTTTGATAAATCGATATCAGCAAGTTTACTGCAACCATAGAAACAGCGTTTATCTAAATTTTCAATACCATTTGCAGTTACTGATTTCAGATTTGTATTACTGAAAGCATCATCACCGATGCTTTCAATTGTATCCGGCAAAGTGATGGTTTCAATATTGCTGTTGCTGAATACTTGCGGACCTATTTGTCTTGGCTCTATTCCATTTACTACATCAGGAACAACAATATTTGCTTCATTGCCGAGGTATGCTTTAATTATGCCATCTCTGTCTATTACAAACTCACTTTCATTTTTTTCCAAGATGTAATAATCAAGATAAGTAAATTTACTGTGGAAAGGAGAACCTGCCCTTGCAAAGGCAGCTGCGATAATTCTGGTTGAATCCGTAACATCAATAGTTGCAGTATATTTTGTGCCGTTTATTTCTGTCGGCAATGTGCCGTCTGTTGTGTAGTAAATATCCACAAGTGAATTTGCACATTTTAATTCAACGCTTATATTGTCACGGTATGCTCCGCTGATATAATTTGCAGTAACATCTTTGCATCTTGTGCCGTTTATGATGTTAGAAAAATTGACGATTCCTGCACCGTAACGGTCATTATAACAGTCACTCTTTTTAAATGGTGTTGCAGTTGCAATAATTTCCTGCTTAACCTGTTCGGGTGTGTAGCTTCTGTGTTCCATCAGGACATAGGCTGCGGCTGCTGATACAAGTGGCGTTGCAACAGAGGTTCCCTTGAATATTGCATAAGTATTATCACCGGGAAAATTAGCACTATATACACTAACTCCGGGAGCGGAAATATCCACACAACTACCATAATTTGAAGAAGTCCATGCATTTCCGTGTGGATTTATAGCAGCAACTGTTATAGCACTGTCAAATAATGCAGGTTGTTGATAAACTTCTTTACCATCATTACCGGCAGCAGCAACAATAGTGACTCCCATATCAACAAGTTCATCTATTACAGTTCCAAGACTTCCTGTTGCAAATGAACAATTTATTATGTCAGGCTTGTTTTTTAATTGCTTGATATATGATAAAGCGGCTACAGCCTCTGACGAAGTACCTTTTAAGTTTTTGTCAAATATTTTATAACCGAATAGTTTAACATTACTTGGCGTACTTTTAGCGATAACACCTGCCACTTTTGTACCATGACCTGATGTGTCCATTTCATCACCTGAAGCATCAGTACTGAAATCTACTTTTGTGCGTTCAATTCTGTTTTTAAATAATTCGTGGTTATAATTGATTCCGCTGTCAACTACAGCAATATTTATATTGGATTTAGCCTTTAATTTGTAGTAATCAAGTGCAGAAACAGCATCGGTTTCCTCATAAGCCCATTCATCATTCGTATTATACTTGTCATAAGTAGAACTTGAAGTAACAACACAATCATAATCTGCCGTATAGCCTGATTCTTCATAATTTTCTTTTGCTTTTTGTGCTGATTCTTCATCTGCATACTGCAAAAAAGCATAGCCAAAACCATATACACTGTCAACTGCACTGTATTCATCAATATTGTCATCAGTTTTTACAATCAGTCTTGTATTGATAGTTTGTTCATCTGTACTGTCTAATTCATTGTAATTGTCATATTCTTCACACATTTCTGCTATTTCACGCCCCACAGAAAGCGTGTTATTTAACTCAACTTCCTCTGCTATTACACTATGGCAGGGATAAAGTGCAGATGAAAACATTGTAAGTGACAATAATAGGCTTATTGTTTTTTTAATCAAAGTATAACCACCTTATAGTCTGTACAGATATGCCCAAAGACATATCTGTACTTAAATTTTATTCAACAGATTTTGAAATCTTGTATGGGGTGTTTTGTTCATTCACTGAATACTTTGTAACAGAAGATGTATCTTTGTCAATAGCAGATCCTATATAGTTCAATCCGTATCCACTTGTGACAATATCTTTTTGTTTGTTAAGAGTTTCATCCCAATAGGTTTTTGCATCAGCATCTAATGTTGTTCTTAAACCAAGACTGAGAACATCCAAACTTGTAGAAATTTCACCGAATTGTTTTGCAGTTGAACGGTTTTCTTTAATAAGATTATTTGTGCTGTTTACCAGTTGAGGAACAAAAGCATCACTTATTATCTGATCAGGTGCATTGAAACCTGTTTTTGTTATATTATTAACAGGATCATTGCCACAATAGTTGAAAAGATTTGAGTTATATACACTGCTCATATCTTCTGTAAGTGTTGTAGGATCACTTGCATTAATGAAACGACCCCAAGAAGGTGAGTAATATCTTTTTTGACCATAATATAAACCCGTCTCAATATCATAGATATATCCTTTAAAACCTTGTTCCACACTAACAAATACACCACTCAAATATAAAGCAACAACTAATGCAATTGCAATTTTTTGAATTATATCTACCCATACAGAACCACTAGGTTTATATTTATTTGCCATATCCTGAATAAATGTACCCATATAGGTTGACGTCATATTTCCATAAGCATCATAAGACATTGAAATGACCACTTTTTCGCTTGGGTCATAAATTTCGGTAATATTACCTTGACCATCCTTAACAAAAGTATAGTTTGCTGATTGCTTCCAATCAAGAATTTCTATACCTTCTTCTGTAATATTGGCAGTTTTATTAGCTTTTGAAGGTTCACCCTCATTTGAGATAACACAAACTCCTACGATTTCATTATTGTTATAAATGATTTTTGTGGTTTTGTCGTAGCAAAGAACTGTTCCACTTCCATCTTCTGCTTCGCCATAAAATTTGGCTCTATAACCGGTAATTAAATCTCCGTCCCAAATATATACAATTTCTGATACCAAGTCTTTACCATTTGAATCATAACAAATTTTTGATGTTCTTTTACCATCACCGTCATATGTGTATTGGTAAAGATTAGAACTGGTTTTAAATGACGTTAACAAATTACCGTTCCATGTCATATCGCCGTCAGTTAGCTCATTGTTTATGCTTGTACCGGCATATTTTACAGGATTACCCGCAGCATCATATTCTATGCTGTAGCCTTTATAACTGGTAAGATAATCAGTCATACCATTTGATTTATAATATAATTTTGTTGTCTCTCCATTAGTTTTTGGAGTGAAAATTAATGTGTCCGAATTATAATCATATGAATAATCTCTATCAGATATTTTTGAATAGGTCACTTTTTCAGAGATGTTTCCACCTTCGTCATAATAATATACAATTGCAATTTTACTTTCTAAATTAACATCTAAAGAAACTTGACCACCTTCATCGTATTTATAATAATGAATTAAATCACCTTCATTATAAGAATATGATGTTTTATTAGTTGGAGCATATGTAATATTGTTAGTTGATTTTTTAAATACAGATGTTACTCTACCGACATTGTCATATTTATAGCTCCATTCTGCTGATATACGGGTATTCTCATATTTTTCAGGCAAAATTTTATTAGAACGTTTTGAAAGTTCGGTTTCGTAATGGGAAACTAAATTTGTCTGTCTATTGTTAATACCCTCAACATATTTTGTACTGGAGGTTAATCTATAATGTGTGTTTTTGTCGGCGTTACCCTTGTTTTCTACTGATGTACTCATCGTTCTGTCAAAAGTATCTAAAACTGTTTCAGCTTTTACAATAGGTCCTTTTGTGAGAGATACTGTATATGAATCCTCTACAGTAGTTTTTGTTTTATCTTTTGATGGGGTTGATTTCTGATAGTAATCAAAGGATGTGCCAAAAAGATTTATTTTGCTTCCTGTATTAGAATAAACCGTTGTTCCATTCTTTTTAACAGTACAACCCTTGCTTGTGTAAGTAGTAACGGTATTTGAAACTTCATCCGTCATTTCAGCAACAGAACCATCGCTGTTATATTCGTATGAGTAAACATAAGTTTCCTTTTCATCACCTGATTTGCCATTGTCGTAGATTGTTTTAATAATGTTGCTGCCATCATATTTATAAATAATACTTGCACCATTACCGAAATTTACTTTTCCGACATTGTCAAGATCATATTCATATGACATTGAGTAATCAACATTCGCATTTTCTTCTGCAGATTCCTTAACAATTACATTTTCAATTTTACCATTTTTGTTATATGTGTACTCATAAAGACAACCATTATGATAAATTGAAGAAATTCGGTCATTATCATCATAAGAATATTCAACAGTCTGATTAATGGTATCGCCTTCAGCAGTAGTGATTGCTTGTTGAACAGAGGTTAATACACCTATTCCGCTATATGTATATTGAGTGTTTTTGGACGAATCCGTATTTTTACCTTTTGATGTAAGTAATCCGCTGCCACAATCATAATTATAATATGTTACTTTTCCTGCTTCTTCAACCTGTGATTTATAATGCGAAGAATCATACTCATAATGCTTGCCGAGTGTTTTGTCACCGGTTCTTACTTTTATAATATCGGTAATTTGACCATATTCATTTCTGACAATATCATATTTAGGAAGACCCGGTTCAGGAACAACAGGAGGGGCATTATCTATAGTTGCTACATACATTTCAAGATCGTCAAAATAGCATTCACCAGGCATATTCAAACTATTTATCTCAATTCTTACTTTAGAGATAGTTGAAGGAATATCTATCACGCATTTTGATGTTTGCCAATTATTAACGATATTGTAATCAAAATATGTTTCACCTATGAGAGTACCACTTACTGCACCATAAACTCTTACTGAATAATATCGCATATTATCTCTATCATTTTTAAAAGGTAGTGCTTGTTTACAATAAGCAGAACAGGATAGTACATATGATTCTCCCGGAGTTACACTAACTGTTTGTGTAGCTGTTCCACTTCTGTTATTAGCAATAAACGATATAACTCCGTTATTTGTGTTGCCATTTTCCTTTAATGGGGCATCTTTTACAATTGATGCACCTTCTGTTAATGTCCAGTTACTATTACTTTCAAAACCACCGTTAGTGATTATATTTTGAGAAGTTGAATCATCATATATCAAATGCTGTAATTCATTATTTGTGTAGTTCAAATAATATTCTTGACCATCGTAATTTTTGTAATGAATAAGATTTGAATCTTGGTCATAATGCATTATTTTCTTTGAATTATTTAATATATCTGAAAAAACACGATTATACGGGTTATCTAATGGTGAATTTATCTCTACTTCGTTTGAAATGACACCATCAGTTTTTAATGTGTATTTGGAAAGAATATTAGATTTATCCGTTCCGTTTTGATAATTTAATGTCAATTCGGACGATGCTTCATTTGAAGAGTCATCGCTATATGTATTAATATTGCTGATTCTATTATCCTCATCATAAATATATGACACATAATATCCGTCCGGATAAGTGACTTTTTCTAATCTGTTATTTTCATCATAACTATATTGAATTGTTATATCTTCGTCATTTATTTTTACCGATTGTTGTGTATCGTTATTATTGTAAAAAATACTGATTGAAGTCAGCATGTTATTGTTATAATTGAATTTGTATGTTCTTCTTGTACCATCTGTAATATATGAAATGTTTGAATTTTCATAAACAATACTTACTTCATTTGTATATTGTTTTTCATTTTCATCTGTAAATACATATTTGATTTTTGTAACATAACCATTTGATCCTATTGAAGAAAAATAATATGAAGTATTATCTTTTTCGCTTTTTATTTTTATTCTGTCATAATCGGTTTTATCATTAACACAGGTTAATATATATTTATCTCCTGAACTGTTAGAACCAATAAATTTATTATCGGTATTACGCACGAAAAATATATATTCACCTTCGCAGTTTTTCCAATAATATTCTCCATTTTCATATTGAAGAATACTATAATAATTTGTACGAGTGTTAATTCCGTCCGAGGCGTTATTATCAATTGCCGAAGGGTTGATTATTGTTTGAACATTAACCTGTGCGAGCTCGTCATATACACTTAAATCATTTCTGACAATCAGCGGAGAACAGGTGTAATCATTAACATATAATGTTCCTGCTCTGTCCAAATCTACAGTTTCAGATTCAATGGTTTTGTCAACATCACCGATTTCACGATAATATATTCCCAAAACGATTGAATTAATTTCAATATATGTATTCTCTGATAACGGTTCAAGGGCCAATCCTTTGTTTTCATATAGCCCTAAGGAACTATAGTGTGCATATGATGTTATATCTATTTTACACTCATCAATTGTATCTGATGAAGCCATTTGCCTATCAATAATAACATCATCAATTGTACTTAAAGGAACATTTTGAATGTGATTTAATTCATTTTTCAATCTATATACATTAATAGTATTTGATGTATCGGCATTACCATTTGTCTCAACAGTTCCCGTTGAGATATTTAATGTAGCATTATTAATGAATACCTGCTTATCTGTAATGATGCTGGGTTTAACATAAATACAACTATCAATTCCGTTTACTGTTTTATTTGAACCGGCAATTTTCATTGGATTTGTATCTACACCATTTGTATACATAGTTAAAGTTTCGCTTTCATAAAAACCTGTTTCGGCAGGATTTGAAACCGAATGTGCAGCAATTTCACTTACTGCATTTTCTGCATCTGCAACAGTATCAATGTTATTATCAATTTCTGATGTTTCCTTCCATTGACCATTAACATTGTTGTGAATAGGAACAGCGGCTGATACTTGATAATATCCGCCATCTTCGGTCAAGTATGTTTTAGAATTTTCCGTACGCTTACTTTCAATTTCATACTCGACTGAAACTTCGTCAGCAGAAAATTCATAATCATTTTCAAACTCTTCCATTGCATAGGTAGTAGAAGGTATTACTGTTATTGCCATTACCATTGCAAGAAAAAGTGAAATAGATTTTTTAAAAGTCTTTTTCATTTGGTATTCTCCTTTGTTTTTAATTTCAAAATAAATTCAATTCCCTTTGTAAAGTCTACACATCATCTCCTATAATGAAATTTCAGATACTATATTCAATTTAACATTATCATTTTTAGAATCATAAATTAATACCAAATACTGAAACGCAAGAAATTCGTGTCGATACGCAATAAAAAAGCGACTTGACATAGTCAAATCGCTTTTAGTAATTGCTATTTTAAAATAATTGTAGTTGTAAATTGTTTTTTTTCGTTGTTGTATTCCCATTCCAAGTCGCCTTTATATTTTTTTAATACCTTTTTGACGCTTTTTATTCCTAAACCATGTGATTTTTTATTTTCTTTAGTTGTTTTTAATTCTCCGTTTACACTTTGGGGTGGTGTATCACAACTGTTTGTTACGATTATTGAATCATAAGTGTTGACTTTATTTGTTTCAAGTAATATACACTTATTTTTTGAGCTATATGCAGCTTTAACTGCATTATCAAGTATATTGCCCAAAATGGTTACTAAATCGTAATCATCAACAATCTTCAGATTGGATAATCTTACATCAAAATTAAAATTGATATTTTTTATTTCACATTCCGTAACATATTTATTTATGATAACATCAAGTGTATGATTACCACTATGACAAGTGCTGCTGTGTGCTTTTAATTCATTTGTCATTTTAGTCAAATATTTGTCAATTTGTTCATTGTGATTAAGAGCTTTAATAGCATTTAGGTGATTTTTAGTATCATGAGCATAAATCATTAATTCGTTATTTTGCTGTTCGAGAATATCATAATATTTTTTATCTATATTTGTTTTTTCTATTTCTTGTTCAATGATTAAATACTGATTTTCTTTTACAACACTATTTTGATAAACGATAAATAACATTACCGTTGAGAAGAACATCAGCATACTTGTTATAGATAATAATATTTGATGCGTATTGCTTAATTTGTAATTGGCACAAATACTCCAAAACAAAATTAATGCCAAAGTAATTACCATTGGATAAAAATATAATGCTATTGGAATTTTTACACTTCTTTTTTCTTTTTTTATCAGTGCCGACAGAACCAAACAAGTTAAGAAATACAGTATTTTGCTTACAGAAACATCAATTATAAAGAAAGTTAAATTATCTACATATTCATTGACTTTTGTACCAGTTAATGTTGATATCAAGAATATTGCTGCAAATTCGAGTGCGGTTGAAAATATGTCTAAGATTATAGAGTAAAATAATATTTTGGCTATTTTAATATTGAAACATAAAACTGCAAATAAAAAATTAATTATGATAAATAATAATATATTTAACCATACCGTATTAGAAAAAATAATATCACTTATAGCACCGATTTCAAAAACGGCAGTACCTATAATGCAACAAATCCAAAAATTATGCTTTCTCTCTCCAATTTGTGAAAAGAATATATATGCAATCAGCATTTCTATAAAATAAGTTGTACAAATAGCAATATTACTTGCCATAATTATCTCCTTTTAACATAATTAAACCAATACTTGTGAAAATCAGCTTGCTTCCTTGTTGCAACAGAAATTCTTGTATCATCAATATAAATTTCTTTATAACTGTATTCAGTTATGTAGTGTAGATTAACATAAAATGATTTGTGAACTAAATAGAAAAATGTATTAGGTAGAGCACTTATCAATTCGTCAAATTTGCAACGCACAGTATAAATTTCGTTATTAGTGACAACTATGTTTTTTCTGTTTTCTCGCTTTATATATTTAATATCATCAACAGAAACTTTTATGTGTCGATTCTTATTTTCGATATATACATCAATGTATGATTCATTAAGATATTCTATTGCTCTGTTAAGTCCTGAATAAAGGCGTTCAATATTAAGAGGTTTATCAAAAAATCTGAATATATGTAAGTCCATTGCTTCATCTTGATATTCATCAAAAGCAGTTATGAAAAATAATATAACCTTGTTATTTCTGCTTTTTAATTCTTTCGCAAGAGTAATTCCGTCAATTTCAGGCATTTGAATATCTAAAAATGCAAAATCGAATACAGTATCAGTTGCTAAAATTTCACTTGGATTAGTTGTAGTGAAAAATTCTGCCTTCATATAATGATTCTTCATATATTCCTCTATATGTATTTTTAATTGATTAAGATTACTTTTTTCATCATCACATATTACTATTTTCATAACAAAACCACCAAAAAAATCACTCTTACCAAGTTAATGGCAAGAGTGATTTTAACACGATTAACTTTTTTAGTCAAATTTATATTTGCTATGAATATATGTTTTGATGAGTTCCATAGCTATATTTTGTTCATCTTGTGATAGCTGCTGAAATAATTGTATTATTTGATCTTCGCGCTGTTGTTCAATCTTGCCAAAATAGTAATAATCAAGTGTACCACCTAAAACATTACAAATTTTAGTAGATACTTTAATAGTTGGTAAATTGTGACCACATTCAATACTGGATAAATGATTTTTTGAAATATCAATTAATTCGGCTAATTTTTCTTGTGAATAACCATATTCTTTCCTCTTTTGCATTATTCTTATACCAACAAGTTTAGCGTTTACTTCCATAATATATCACCTCTTATGGTTATGCTATCATTTAAAGAAAAAATAAACCAACAAGTAAAACAGAACATATCTATATAATCAGTAATTATCATTAAAATATTTAACAATTAATTTAAAATAATGAATTTCTGCATTTAATGCATATTTTATTGCAGTTTGCAAATAAAGTAGAAAATATCCTTTTTTAATGATACAATAATGTAAAAGGAGGAAGGATATATGAAGAATTTTAAATCGCTTCTTACAAAAATGGTAAGAAACACAGCTGAAATTGCATTAAAAAGAGACGCTAATTCGACTACTTGTGCTGCAGTATATCAGCCTAAAGCACCGGTTTCTCTTGACAAATTCAAAAAGCACATTGACTAATGATTTCGAAATTAGCAGAAAAATTAGTTGATTGTTTGTATTGTCAACACGACATATCAGATGATGAACAAGAACTGTACAAATATGGATTCTTTGTTTTACTTTCACAGATACTATATTTAATAATTGCAATTATTCTAGGATTCATATTTAAATCAGTTTTTGAAAGCATTATTTTCTATATTGCTTTTCAGTTTATAAGAAGATATGCCGGTGGCTATCATGCCAAGACTGAAACAAGATGCGAAATATTATCAACTTTATCAATTTTATGCTGTATAGTGCTTATCAAGTTATCAAAAATGTATGATATTAGAATTGCATTACTTAGTATATCTTTAGTATTTGCTGTTTTAATATTCATTCTTTGTCCGCTTGATACCCCGGAAAAGCCTTTATCTGATAAGGAGTATAAATACTTTCGTAAAATATCTTGGATAATATTATTACTAATTATTGTTGCAATAATCATATCATTTATTTTCAAAATTAATATTGTATTTGCACCTTGCTGTGTAAGTACAATTTTTGAAGGTGTACTAATTGGCACGGGTCAAATTAAAAAAGCATACAGTAAAAAAAGAGCAAACTCTGAAATTTAAAGAGTTTGCTCTTCATAATTGTATATGTAAATACAGAAACGCAATGCAAATAAAAGAGATTATTTGCCTAACCGGCGCTAAGCTAGTGTTTCCGGTTTGTCCACAATGCGGCGGAGCAATCGAAAGAGAATATATGAAATATTGCTCAAATTGTGGTCAAAAATTGTCATGGAAAGACTTTGATTTCATAGAAATAACATATAAATAATTATTTACGCTAACGAATATTAGCAAATATTCGTTAAGGTCTTGTTTTTTGCCCGAATTTGGCTTGAATACTGCGTTTTATGGCATTTCGAATTTTAATTGTTCCTTATACAAAATCATATAACCACCATACTGACTCAAATATTTGGGGTACTGAAATTAGTAATTCATTCACGATTTTTTTTAAAAGCATAGACAAAAACTGACAGATAAGCTACAATAGCTATTGATTTTTAAAATGTTTGCAGTTAAAAACAGAAAGAGAGCGTTTCAGAAAAATCAGGCACGATTTGTCAAAAAATACAACGGCGTATTTACCTTTAACATTAACGGAGATAAATATATAACAGGCACTGTACTTGATAACATTGAATGTGTAAGTCAATAACACCTATTTCTTAGATTTTAAGGAGATGATAATATGTCCGACTGGAGTTCGGCACAGTATATGAAATTTGCAAAGGAACGCACACAGCCGTCGGTGGATTTGGTGGCTCGTTTGTGTGACATTAACCCCAAAAATGTACTCGACATCGGTTGCGGTCCGGGCAACAGCACGCATGCACTCAAAGAGCGTTTTACCGATGCCGAAATTCTCGGAATTGACGCTTCGCCCGATATGCTCGAACGGGCACGGGCAACCTATCCCGATATGAAATTCAAACAGTGTTTTGTGCCGCAGGGGTTTTCCGAAATTGATGAAAACTTTGATTTGATTTTTTCAAACGCGTGCATTCATTGGATACCGAAACAAAAGGAACTGTTGACCGCAACGGTTGACAAGCTGAACCCGGGCGGAACTCTTGCCGTGCAAATTCCTTACATTCAAGCGGCACCGTTTTACAAAGTTTTGTTCAAAATGGTCGAATGCGAAAAATGGCAAAAACTGTCGACAATCAAAAATTTCCACAACCTTACACCGGAAGAATACTACGATGTTTTGGACGAAGTCGGACTTGATTTTGACATTTGGCAAACCGATTATTTTCACACGGTTGACGGAATTGACGGCGTAATAAATTGGTACAAAGGCAGCGGACTGCGACCGTACCTTGACGCACTTGACAAAAACGAACGGGCGGAGTTTTTGACTGAACTCAAAGAAAACATCAAAAACGAATATTCGTTCCAAGCAAACGGCAAAATGATACTGAAAATGCCGAGAATTTTCTTCACAGCGAAAAAATGAGCCTGTGATAAATCCCAAAAGCACAACAAAAATCGCACCTTTCTCTCTTTGTGCAAAAAATCAGATTAAATGGTAGCTTTATTTATTGGCGTGATTCAGGAGCTTTATCGACAGTCTGTAAAAAAACATTTGACTTTTCAAAATAATAAGTGATATAATACAAAACATCGAGTAGCTTAATGCGTAAGTCCGGATGGGCTTACGCTTTTTATTTTACTCAAATACAAATAGGACGGTGCTTTATGAAAGAAAAATCAAATGTAAAATTATGGAGCAAAGACTTCATAATAATTATTGTAGTTAATTTCCTTGTGTTTTTAAATCACTTGATGATACTGTCAACATTTCCGTTTTTTATCTCGTTTCTCGGATATTCAGACAGCATATCGGGTCTGTGCGTAACGCTGTTTTGCGTTGTATCGGTTGTGTGCCGACCGTTTGTCGGTTGGCTTCTTGACAACGGCAAGCGAAAACTAATTTTGCTTGTGGGTATTTTGGGTATGGCACTTATGCCTATGGGGTATCTGCTTGTTTATACCGCTCTGTCGTCAATTGCACTTGCCATGGCATTTCGTATGATTCACGGATTTGCCCTTGCATTTTCAAACACTTCAACATCAACGATAGCGTCCGACATCATACCAAAGGAGCGATTTTCCGAAGGTATGGGTATGTTCGGTATGGCGACGGCTCTTGCAACCGCCTGTGCTCCGGCAATCGGTGAAGCGTTAATGAATAAAAGCTTTGCCACATTGTTTGCCGTTTCGACAGGTTGTATGATTTTGTGCCTTGTTCTGTTTGCATTTTTAAAAGTGCCTGCATTAGAGGTTGAAAAAAAGCCGTTGAATTTTAAAGGACTCATCGACAAAGACGCCTTGCCTGCGTCGTGCGTTGTGCTTGTGTTCCTTTTAACCTACGGTGCTCTTGAAAATTACACGCTCAAATTTGTATCTCAAACCGACAAAATCACCCTTTCGGGCGGTGCATATTTCACCGTTATGGCAGTTATGCTTTTTTTGACAAGGGTTCTCATAGGTAAACAAGCCGATAAAAAAGGTGAAGGTATTTTTGTATATGCGTGCAATGTTCTTATGCTTGCGGCTTTGCTTTTGCTTGCGTTTGTTCCGAATAACATTACATTTATCATTTCGGGTATATTCTCGGGTTTCGCCTTTGGCGGTATCGAGCCTGCACTTCAGGCAATGGCGGTTAACATCGCTCCGCCCGAACGCCGAGGTGCGGCAAACTCCACCTTTCTTTGTGCTTACGATATAGGTATCGGCATCGGCGGCGGTATTGCCGGTGTGCTAATCGACGGTGTGGGATATAACCGTATGTTTGCGATTATTTCAATTGCAAATGTCGTATCGATTATCATTTATTTCCTGTGGGGCAGCAAGCACCCGTCGTCAATGACATACAGAATTAAGAATAATCTGAAATAGAAACAACAAAAGCCTCTCATTGCGTTGTGCTGATGAGAGGTTAATTATTTGGTGTGCATAAAAATCATCGGTAATTCAAATTGTTTCTGTACTGCGTCGGCGTCATATTTTTTCTGCGTTTGAACATACGGTTAAAATAGCTCAAATCGTTAAACCCACACGAAAGTGCAACTTCGGTAACGGATAAATCGGAAAGTCGAAGCTGTTCCGCCGCACATTCTATACGATAATAATTGAGATAATCAATCGGCGGTTTGCCGGTAAGTTCCTTGAATGCACGACAAAAATACTGCGAATTGAGATGTGCTTCCCTTGCCAAATCGTCAAGAGTGAGCGGTTTGGAATAATCATTGCGGATTTTTGTAAGCACACGCTTTATTTGCTTGTTTTTGCGGTAAACAGTATCGGTGTTTTCAGGTCTGATTTGCGATTTCTGTTCAATAAGTTCTCCCATAAACTGCCAAAGCAAACCCGTGGTGGTAAAGGTGTAAGCCGAATTTTCCCTTTCCATATTAACAAAAAGCTCGTCGATAATCCGACCGCACTTTGAATTGTCGTCAAATATCATTTCGCTCACACTTCCGTTATCAAGCGACGAATTGTATTTTTCAAGGCACTGCGGTGATAACGATAAAAACCGCTCAATGTCAAAAACGACACATTCATATATACAGTTTTTCGGCGTTCCGCCGTGAATGTACTCACCCGGAATAAACGCACTTTGCCCTTTTTGAAGGGTGTATGCCGTGCCGTTTACCGTAAGGTGCAATCTGCCGTCGAGCACAAGGATAAGCTCACATTCCATATGCCAATGAAACGGCATTTCGTACTGCGGATGATTGATGTCAACATAATATAATTGTATTGGAAATCCAAAAGTGCCACGCACCTGATTTTCCTGATAGCCAAAATATCTCATATTCCACCCAAAATGTCAAAATAATCCTATTACTTATCATTATACACCTTGTTTTACAACAAAATCAACTATATAATAAAAATATAGTATTATTGAAAGGAAAATTTAACTATGGATATTGAAACAATCAAAGACCAAATTTGCGACGTCTGCCATAAGATGTGGCAACTCGGATGGGTTGCCGCAAATGACGGTAATGTAAGTGCAAAACTTGACGACGGAACACTTCTTGCAACTCCTACCGGTATGAGCAAGTCGTTTATCACTCCGGACAAGCTCATCAGAATCGACAGAGAGGGTAATGTTCTTGAGGCAGCTGAGGGACTTCGCCCGTCAAGCGAAATCAAAATGCACCTTCGCTGTTATGACAAAAGACCTGATGTAAACAGCGTAATCCACGCTCACCCACCGGGAGCAACAGGTTTTGCGGTAGCTCACAAGGCTATGGATATGTACAATATGATTGAAGATGTTGCCGCTATCGGTGCAGTTCCTCTTACTCCGTACGGTACTCCGTCAACAACAGAAGTTCCGGACGCTATCGAGCCGTATCTTGAGGAGCACGATGTAATGCTTCTTGAAAACCACGGTGCTCTTGCAGTCGGCAGTGATGTTATCACCGCTTTTTACAGAATGGAAAGCCTTGAACTTTGGGCAAAAATCACCATCAATGCGGTTATCCTCGGCGGCAGCCACGATATTGATGACAAAAACATTCAAAAACTTATCGACCTCAGAAGTTATTACAGAATCACAGGCCGTCACCCGGGCTACAAAGTGTTCAATCCGGATGACGAATTGCTCCACAAAAAGGAGGACTGATTATGCTCAAAGGTATCAATCCTATTGTATCGCCCGAGCTTCTTAAAGCTCTTTGCGAAATGGGTCACGGCGATGAGCTTGTAATTGCCGACGGCAACTTCCCTTGCGAAAGCATCGGTAAAAACGCAATCGTTGTCCGTGCCGACGGTCATTCGACAACAGATATTTTGGACGCTGTTTTGTCGCTCATTCCGCTTGATACATACACAGAGAAGCCGGTTGCACTTATGGAAGTTGTAAAGGGCGACAACACGCCTACTCCGGCAATTTGGGCTGAATACGACAAGCTTTTCAACAAATACGAGCCTGCTCACCACGATATTGAAATGACAGAACGCTTTACTTTTTATGAAAGAGCTAAAAACGCATATCTCATTATCGCAACGGGCGAAACCGCAATTTACGCAAATGTTTTGCTCAAAAAAGGAGTAGTAACAGTATGAGCCGAGTATTAGCATTCGACTTCGGTGCGTCAACAGGCAGAGCAATTCTTGCCGAATACAAAAACGGTAAAATCGAATATAACGAAATTCACCGTTTTGACAATGTGCTTACCGAAAAGGACGGTCATCTCCGTTGGGATTTCCCGTATCTTCTCGGTGAAGTCAAAAAAGCGATAGAGCTTGCCGACAGTGCAGACTCACTTGCTTTTGACACTTGGGGAGTTGACTACGGTCTTATCAACGCAGACGGCGAAATTGTCGATTTGCCGATTTGCTACCGTGACGGCAGAACAAAAGACGCACCGCAAAAAATATTTGAGAGCGTTTCTCAAACCGAACTTTACGAAAAAACAGGCAACCAGATTATGCCGATTAACACGCTTTTCCAGCTTTTGGCAGAAGAAAACGGCGATGCGGATATGTTTTTGTTTATGCCCGACCTTTTTGCCTATGCTTTGTGCGGAGCAAAAACCGCCGAACAAACGATTGCCTCAACTTCGCAAATGCTTGATTTAAAAAATGTCAAATGGCAAAACAGTGTTTTTGCACTCACCGGCAAGGATGAAAAAATGCTTCCGCCGATAGTTAAAAGTGCAACGGTTGCCGGAGAATACAACGGTATTAAGGTAATCAAGGTTGCGGGTCACGACACGCAATGTGCCGTTTGTGCAATGCCGAGCGTTTCCGGCGAAGAGCCGGCGTTCTTGTCCTGCGGCACTTGGTCGCTCATAGGCTGTGAAAACGACGGGCCTATCCTCACCGAAAAGAGTATGGCGGATGAACTGTCAAACGAACTCGGTGCAAACGGCAAAATCAACTATCTTAAAAACATCAGCGGTTTGTGGCTGATTCAGGAAATCAGACGCAATTTCAAAGAAGAGGGCAAGAATTATTCATACAACGATATGGAACAGCTTGCAAGAAACGAAAAGCCGTTTGAATTTTTCATCGACCCGGACGAGGATATTTTTGCTTCTCCGAAAGATATGCCGAAGAAAATCCGTGACTATTGCAAAAAAACAGGTCAGGGCGAGCCTCAGACCGACGGTGCTTTGGTAAGATGTATTTACGAAAGCCTTGCAATGAAATACCGCTTTGCAATCAGGCAGATTGAAGAAAACACAGAAAAGAAATTTGATGTGCTTCATCTCCTCGGCGGCGGAACAAAGGACAGCTTCCTTTGTCAAATGACGGCAGACAGCCTCAACTTACCTGTTGTCGCAGGTCCTACGGAAGCAACTGCACTCGGCAACATCATTCTTCAGCTTATCGCTCTCGGTGATATAGAAGATGTAAATGCCGGCAGAGAAATTATAAAATCACAGGAAAATCTAAAAGAGTACAAGCCGATTGACCCTCAAAGTTTTGAGGCGGCTTATCAAAAATTTTTAAACGCAATTAATTAATTTTGTAAAGGAGTATATTTATGAATTATCCTAAAATAGGCATTCGCCCGGTTATCGACGGCAGATGGGGCGGAGTTCGTGAAAGCCTTGAAGAACAGACAATGAGTATGGCTACTTCAGCCGCAAAACTCATTTCCGAAACTCTTTGCTACCCTGACGGCACACCTGTTCAGTGCGTAGTATCAAACACAACCATTGGCGGCGGTGCAGAGGCTGCCGCTTGCGAGGAACAATTTTCAACAGAAAATGTTGTTGCAACTCTTTCCGTAACTCCTTGCTGGTGCTACGGTATGGAAACATACGACAACAATCCGAAAACAATCAAGGCTGTTTGGGGCTTTAACGGTACAGAAAGACCGGGTGCGGTTTATCTTGCGGCTGTTATGGCGGCTTATGCACAAAAAGGTATGCCGGCATTCTCAATTTACGGTCACGATGTTCAGGATATGGACGACAAGTCAATCCCTGACGATGTTGCCAAAAAGATTTTGACTTTTGCAAAATGTGCCGTATCTGTCGGTTGGATGAACAACAAGTCATATGTAAATCTCGGCGGTGTTGCAATGGGTATTGCAGGTTCTTACTGCAATGCAGACTTCTTCCAGAAGTATCTCGGCATTCGTCCGGAATGGGTTGATATGACAGAAATCGTACGCAGAATTACACTCGAAATTTACGACCACGACGAATACGACAAGGCTATCGCTTGGGTTAAGGCTAACTGCAAAGAAGGCTTTGATGTAAACGCAGGTAAGGACTTGCCTGAAATCATCAGAAAATCAAAGGTTGTTGCTCCTGACAAAGATTGGGAATTCATCACAAAGATGACAATCGTTGTTCGTGATATTCTTTTCGGCAACAAGAAACTTGACGAAATGGGTTGGCACGAGGAAGCACTCGGCAAAAATGCTGTTGCAGGCGGTTTCCAAGGTCAAAGAAACTGGACAGACTGGCTTCCTAACGCAGACTTTACAGAGGCTATTATGGCTTCAACATTCGACTGGAACGGTAAGAAAATGCCTACTCCTTTCGCAACAGAAAACGACACACTCAACGGTGCTTCAATGATTCTCGGTACTCTTGTATCCGACACAGCACCTTGCTTCCACGATGTTCGTACATACTGGAGCCCGGACGCTTGCGAGCGTGTAACCGGTATGCGTCCTGACGGCGTTGCAAAAGACGGATTTATCCACCTTATCAATTCGGGTGCAACTGCACTTGACGGCTCGGGTGCTTCAAAGAACGAAAACGGCGAAGGGTGTATGAAACCGTTCTGGAAGATGACAGAGAATGATATCAAGGCTTGCATCAACGCAACCGATTGGTGCAGAGCAAACTATGAATATTTCCGTGGCGGCGGATTCTCATCACACTTCCGTTGCAGTGCAGAAATGCCTATCACAATGCTCCGTATCAACATTGTTGAGGGTATCGGCCCTGTTCTTCAGCTTGCCGAGGGTTACACGGTTAATCTCCCGGATCAAATCCACAACACCATTGACCAACGTACAGACAAAACATGGCCTACAACTTGGTTTGCTCCAAAGCTTACCGGCAAAGGTGCTTTCAAGGATGTTTACAGCGTTATGGCAAATTGGGGTGCAAACCACGGCGTAACGGTTTACGGCCACATCGGCGACAAACTCATCACCCTTGCGTCAATGCTCCGCATTCCTGTAAATATGCACAATGTTGAAGACGACAGAATTTTCCGTCCGCAGTGCTGGGCAGCATTCGGTACAGACGATAAACAAGCTGCCGATTACAGTGCTTGCAAAAATTACGGCCCGCTTTATAAGTAAATCAAATAAGCAAACTTATCTTGGCTCCTCTTGTTTACAAGGGGAGCTGTCGTGCTTTAGCACGACTGAGGGGTTAAAAAACGAAATTTGTGCGACTGATGGGTGCGGGTCTCCGGTGGAGACCTCTGCACCTTAGTGCAGAAGCACCGACCGAACCGGCAGGCGAGATTAAAAGGTAAAACCCTTCCGTCTTTTTGCCGTGCAAAAATCCACCTTCCCTTACATTTAAGGGAAGGCAGGCGTGTCGAAAAAGTTTTTTCGACACGCTGTAGGCTGTTGAGAAAGGTTCTGAATTTCGTTTTCTTGCGAACTTTGCTGTACGATGGTACCGCTTGTGAGCAAAAAACGAAAAACGCCAAAAGTACCACAAATTCGATATTTGTGGTACTTTTCTTTAGACAGTGCTATTAAAATGATAATATTTCGGGATAGGCAAGCCTATCCCCTACAAAGCTTCGCTAAAATAATTTTGGCGTGTTTCAGGGACTTTATCGACAGTCTGACCTTACCTTACATTTAAGGGAAGGCATTTTTCGTTTTTTATATTTAATTCAGACTTCTGTATTATCAAGTATTGTACTTGTTATATATTCATTCTCAACAATATTAAAACTGTATTTTCCGTTATACTTTTTTGCAATATCATTGATAATCTTTTGACCGTAGCCGTGAAAATCTTTGTTTGTCGGTTTCTTTTTATTTGAATTTCTATACATATTTGTGCTTTTTATCACTATATTTGCGGGAGTGATTTTTATAGAAAGTTCAACATCTCTCTTTTCTGAAAAATTATCCATGGCTTCAATCTGATTGTCGATAAGATTGGTTAAAATTCTGCATAAATCATAATTGGATATTTTTATTTCGGCATTTTCATCAACATTAATCACAAGATTAATTCCCTTTTCTTCGGCTTGCTGATGTTTAATTGTATAAATTGTATTTATAGTTTCATTTTTACAAATTATTTCATATGCCGAATTATGAATATCGTCGTTTGCCTTTTGCAAAATCTCAAGTGCTTTTTGCGGCTTTTCAATCTCAATAAATCCGGCGGCAGTCGTTATGATGTTTGACAAATCGTGCCTGATTTTTCTAAAACGCTCTCTTTCTGTTCTTAATTGCAGATATTTTTGATAATCAAGTTCGTTATTAGCAACCAATTGTTTATATTTTAAATTTTCAAGTTCTCTTTTTTCAAGAAAATCGACCGCAAACATTATCGAAAAATCTATTATAAAACAAATAACAAAATATATACAGGAAACAGAAGATAACCTTTGAGGATAATCGTTAACCTTAGTTACAAGTTGCTGTTCAAAAGCATAAACAATTTGAATGGCAAATATATGCGTCAATGGGAAAAGATAAAAATATATGTATTTAATATTATGCTCAAGCGTATTATTGAGTTTGTTTTTTATAACCTTTATTATAAACACGACAAAAAACGAAAATGCAACCATAAACAAACACAAGCATATCAAAGACAAAAGCGTTGTTTTGTTAAGGAATGCTTCTGTTCCCTCTTTGCCAAATGTAAGGGTTATAAAAGAATAATACAGTGCCGATGAAAGCAACATTGTTAAAAATGCCGAAATAACAGAAATAAGCTTTAAATATAATTTGTTTTCGGTCAAAAAAATCACAAGAACAAATTGTATTACAAAATACAATGTCAAGCATGCATATTCAACCTTTTGCGACATATCTTTTAACTGCAAGGTTGCATACGAATACACCATACACACACCGATATAAATTATAAAAGTTTTAAACATACCGTATTTTCGTTTTGTTAAAGCATTAACCACATTAAATGACAAAAACGCCCTTGCAAAATGCAGCATCCACGCCCACGGAAAAAAATCAACAGTAGATATTTCATTCATAATATTCACCTCACCCATCAAATCAACAAATAATTTTTATAATTAATAAGCCTTAAAAGATTAAATACTTACCTTAGTAAAATACCAAAGCAAGTATTTTTCATTCTATATAATACTTCTCGATTCACCGCCGAGTTGCAAAAATTCAAATTTGACCGTTCGGTTAATTTAAAAACGAGGAAAATCTGGGTTTATTGTGACGAGAGCTGTGTCGTTGTACACCGCCGAGTTACAAAAACCCGGATTTGACTGTTTTTAAACGCCTGAGTATGCGTTGAAACCGCCGTCAACGGGTATATTTACACCTGTGATAAATCCGCTGTACGCTTCGTCGCAAAGGAAGAGAAGCGTTCCGTCAAGCTCTTCAGGCTCGCCGAAACGGTCCATAGGTGTTGCGGCAAGGATTTTGCCTGTACGGGCAGTTGGAGTGCCGTCCTCGTTCCAAAGGAGAGCGGCATTTTGCTTTGTTGAGAAGAAGCCCGGAGCGATAGCGTTTACTCGGATACCCATTGGGGCAAAGTGAACAGCCATCCACTCGGTGAAATTCTTTACAGCAGCTTTAGCCGCAGAATATGCAGGGATACGGGTGAGCGGGCGGAACGCATTCATCGATGTAATCATAACGATGCAAGCGTGTTCCTTTTCAACCATATCTCTTGCGAAAACCTGAGTAGGAATAAGCGTACCGAGGAAGTTGAGATTGAATACAAACGAAATGCCGTCTGCATCAAGGTCAAAGAATGTTTTTACATTTTCGTCCTTTTGAACAAGGTCGATTTGTTCCAAAGTGTCCTTTGTTGTTGTGCCCTTTGGATTATTTCCGCCGGCACCGTTGAGAAGGATATCGCAAGTGCCGAGCTTTTCGTTAATTGTTTTTCTTGCGGCTTGCATTGACTCCTGATTGAGCACATTACAGCCTACCGCAATGGCAACGCCGCCGTCTGCGGTAATTTCATCGGCACACTTTTGTGCAGCCTCTTCGTTTAAATCAAGAACGGCAACCTTACAGCCCTGCTTTGCCAAAGTCTTTGCAAACTGTCCGCAAAGAACTCCGCCGCCGCCTGTTACAACCGCAACTCTGCCTTTTAAATTTTCATGTGTCATTTTTATATCTCCTAATAATCTAACATCATAATACGGTAAATATCTTACATATATAATGCAATTTGCCGTATTTTACTATAGATTTCAATATCGGGACGGGTAAACCCGTCCCCTACAATATTAATTTTATGTACAAAATCACTTGCGTGACTTTTCCACAGCTTCCCAAAGACCGTTGAGATAGCATGCTCCGAGTGCTCTGTCATAAAGTCCGTAACCCGGACGGGCAACCTCGCCCCAAATCATTCTGCCGTGGTCAGGGCGGATGTATCCGTCAAAACCGACTTCCTGCAAAGCCTTTACAATCTCGTACATATCGAGTGATCCGGCGTTGCTTTCGTGTGCGGTTTCGTTAAACCACTGATTATTGATTTGAACATTGCGAAGGTGGGCAAAATAAATTCTGTCGCCTGCCGCTTTGATAATTTCAACCATATCGTTGTTCGGACTTGCACCGAGTGAGCCCGTGCAAAGAGTCAAGCCGTTATACTTTGACGGAACCATTGTAAGCAACTTTTCAACAGCCGCCTTATCCGTGATAATTCTCGGAAGACCGAAAATGCTCCACGGCGGGTCGTCCGGATGTATTGCCATTTTGACATCACATTCCTCACAGGTAGGCATAATTGCTTCAAGAAAATACTTTAAGTTTGCCCACAAATCGTCCGCAGTGACATCCTTGTATTTTTCAAAAAGCTCCTTGATTTCGCCCATACGCTCGGTTTCCCAGCCCGGCATCGCATAGCCGTTTGAGTTGTCGTCAATTTCCTTAAACATATCCTCGGGTGACTTGCCCTCTACCTGCTTGCCGTCGTAGCAAAGGCAGGTTGAGCCGTCAGGCAAAGGCATATAAAGGTCTGTTCTCGTCCAGTCAAAAACAGGCATAAAGTTATAACAAATTACCTTTACGCCAACCTTTGAAAGATTGCGAATTGACTCCTTGTAATTTTCAATATACTTATCCCTTGTCGGCAAACCGATTTTAATATCTTCGTGCACATTTACACTTTCTATGCACTCCATAGTAAGCCCGGCGGCTGTAATTTCGTCATACATCGCCTGAACCCTGTCCATACTCCACGCCTCACCGGCAGGCAAATCGTGAAGTGCTGGAACAACGCCGACAACATTCGGTATTTGCTTGATTTGTTCAAGAGAAACGGTATCTTTCTCCTTACCAAACCAGCGAAATGTCATTTGCATATCCTATTCCTCCGTTTTTTATTCTCTATAATTTTAGCACAACACAAAAGCATATTCAACCGCTAATCGGACTTTTTTGCTTTATTTGACTTTTTTGAGATTAAACCTACCTCTTCGCCTATGTTTTCCAAAACTTCAACCTTGCCGCTTGCAACGGCTGAATTTGAAGTCAAAGCGACCTTTATATCCTTTGAAATTACATTGTCCTTGCCGTAATTTGACATCAGTTTTTGTTCAGTCAAACTGTCGGTCAGTTTCAACAACTCCCTGTCCGACAGCGTAACGGTATAAATATTATATACTTTGACATCGGTTTTGACGATACCAATCGGAACGGGATTTTTGTTAATCATCAAATATGAATTATGTTTCACGATTTCGGCATTTTTCTTTGGAATTTTGCCGATATAAAGCGGTAAGTACAGCCCGAAAAACGAAACCGCCTTGTACACTTTTTCATCGGTATATTCCTTTCTGCACTGCTCACGGCTGACTGTCAGGCTGAATTTTTCGCTAACCTTTGCTATAAAATCACCGCTTGCGTGAGCAAAAAGATTTTCCTTTTTCTTTTCGGGTGCGTAAACGCCGGACACAAGCACAGTTCCCTTTGTTACACTGTCGCCCACAAAAACCTGTTGCCAACCGTCACGCACCGTAGCCGACACGATAACACCGTCTTTTGTTGCGGTAAGGTTTGTATATTCCTTGCTTTCGATATTCGGCTTTGGCGTTGCTTCCTGAATTTCCACACGGGCGGTTGTGCCCACGCGGTTAATATGTACCCAGGCAATTTCATCGAACGACGCGAGCATCAAATCCTCAATTTTCTGTTTTTCCTCAATACTCCAACGAGTGCCCGCTCTGAAATTTTGCTTATCCAAAAACGCCTCTATCCTGCTGTCTTCAACAGTATTGTTTCCGATGTATTCAATGTTCCATACAAACCCCGACAAAAAACAAAAAAGTGCAACAAACAGCACACAACCGACCGCCAAGCCCGGGCGGGCAACGAGTTTTGACAAATATATCGGCAATCCGCATTTTTTGCGTATTTTAACCTTTCCGCCGTGACGGTGAGCGATTTTATGCAAGTATTTGTATGCCGAACCGGGACAGCGAGCAACAAGCGTTTTTTCGTATCGTATATTATAAACATTCAAATGCCGACGGAAGCATTCATCTAAAAAATCACTGCAAAATCCGTTTGAAAAAGAAAACTCAACATATCCGACAAGCCAATTGACAAGACGGTTAATCACTGCAATACTCCACGGACAGAATATCGCCCTCAATTACGGCACCCTCGGGTGAAAACTCATTTATACACAAATTTGAGCCGACAACCTCAAGACAATATCTGCCGAGGTTAATTTTTATTTTGTCACGGCTGTAACCGCATATTCCCTTTAAGCCGTCAACAACACATTGCGACGAACCCACAAGATGCACATGCGGACATTCGCAATAACCCACGACGGTGCCGTTAAGTTTCTCTTTTTTCTTCATAAAATCACCGTAAAATTTTATGCCGAACGAAAGCCGAATATCACCTTTTAAACTTCAGCCAGACAATCATTCCGACTGTTACGGCAACCGAAATTGCTCCTGCGAAAGCTGTGCCGTACGGTGAGGACACAAGTGGCATATTTTTGAAATTCATTCCAAACCAACCGGTAATGAATCCGAGCGGTGCAAATATGACCGTAACTACTGTGAAAAGTTTCATTGTGTTATTAAGCTTCAAATCTATTGACGACTGATAGGCGTCACGCAAATGGACTATGCTTTCGATGATAAGCCTTACATCGTCACGAAGCCTTGCAATCTTATCGGACAAATTATCAAAATATTTCAGCTCCGTTTCATCAAAAAGGTCAAAATCGTTATCTTTGAGTTCTTCAACGATATTTTGCACCTTTGAATAGTAATTACTTCTTGAAATGCACTTTTGCTTTTCACAATACAAAATGCGGTTTAAATTTTCACTCTGCTTACCGTCAAGTATTTGCTTTTCAAGTTTTGCAAGCGTTTTTTGAAATTCACCGTGAACTCCCGCTTCCTCGGCAAGAAGTTCATCAATAAATGTATAAACTATTTTTGCCGTTCCTGCATTTGTGCCCTCAATCTTTGAAAGAACATTGTGAAAAATCGGAAGTTTTTGCTTTGAGTTATCGCTGACTATAATCACAAAATTATGCCGAATAAATATTTTGATTTTTTCTATGCAAACACAAACACATTCGCCGTATTTATAATATCCCAGGGTTTCCACCCGATTTTTCGGCAAATTAAATAAGCCGGCAACCCCGTCAAACTCGGACTCTCCTATATATCCAAGCACAAAATCACGCTTCGCCGCTTCATCGATTGTTATATTTTCCGCATCGTCACAAAAAGTATAAAACAAAAAACCACCTGTTTTATTTTTCCGACAAAACAGGTGATTATTAACACATTTAATTTTTTCTGATTAAATCCGAAAGAGCAGTAAAAAGAATGTCCTTATCATTCTTTACATCTGCGTTGAGCACAATACCGGTTACGGCATAGATTACAAGCGTTACTCTTGCGTATTCAACTGTGCCCGGCTGAACATTGTTGTTCTTGCAAACCGTTTCAATAGCGGTTTTTTGAAGTCTTTCAGTTACTGCAACCGCAAGTCTGCTGTTTTTGTACTTTTCAATCACATCACTGTTTGTGATTACCTGATTGATAATGTCGTTAACAACAACGCTTGGATTGATGTGTGCCTGCTGGCAGTTAACCGTTGCGGCAAAATTGGCAACTGAAAGTACCAAATTTTCAAAAATAGCCTTTGCACAATCATCAATGCTTTTGTAATGAAGATAAAATGTGCTCTTGTTAATTCCGGCATCTTCGCACACCTTTACAACACGAACCTCACTTAAATCTTTGTCTTTTGTTTGTTCCAAAACGGACACTAATATTGCCCGTCTTGTTCTCACGATTCTTTTATCCACAATTCTTGCCCCCATGTGAAAACTTATTTTTTATTTAACGCTGATATGTTAGCACATAATTCGACTTTTTTCAACAAAAAATTCAACAATTTAACATCTTTCCAACAAAAAAATCCCGTATAGGACAAGTATACGGAATTTTTATTCAAATTAACATTCATTTGTTCGTGATTTTTGTCTTTTTTTCAAATGTCAGTTGTACGCCCTGCAAACCGAGGCTTTTGCCACGACTGCAATGTTTTACACAATATTACCAGCCGAGGCGAACAATTTCAATTGTGCAAGAGCCGACGCCGAGCTTGTAGCATTCGCTGTGTCCGCCCGGGGTGAATATATCAATTCTGCCCTTTCTTGACAATCCGCTTCCGCCACGGTCTACTACCGTGTAATTTGTGCCGTCAACATTGATTACCGAACCGAGCGGCAACCAGTTACACGCAACATAATATGGGTCATCCATACCGTTTTTGATTTTTTTACCGGATGAGGTTACGCCTCTTGAATTGCCGTTGCATATTGCACAGGCACAGTAATGGCTGTATTTGCCCTCAATAACCTGACCGAGTTTGTAGCCGTTCTTGGACTTTACGCCGTTTGGTTCAACTTCGTTTGTTGACTTGGCGTCGTCTTTTTCATCGTCCTTTTTATCGTCCTTGTCGGTCTCTTTTTCGTCTTTTGTTCCTACGGCAACTTCTTTTTGAATTGCCTTTTTAACAACAGTTCGTGATACTTCGGCAGAGTCTTTTTTCTTTCCGTTAACATATTTAACCTGATATGTTACCTCTGCCTCGCCGTTTTCACCCTTTGTGAGCACCTTTGTTTTGCCCTCTTTAAGAGTGCTGTCTTTTGTTTTAACCGTTGAATACTTAACAACTTCTGTTTTTTCTTCTATCTTGTATTCAACTCTTTTTACCTTTACTACAAGGTTCTTTTCAAGTTTTGTGTCAACTGCCGGCTCTGTGTAGTCATCATCGCCGAGGGTAACGCCTGCGGCTTTGAGAAGGTCTGCTACTGTTCCGCTTGTTAACGCATACTTTGTTTCTTTTCCGTCAGCCTTGAGGGTTACATATTGAGCGGAGGCAATCTTAATTACCATACCGTCTGTAATTTCCGTATTAAGGCTGTAATTGATTTGGTCACTGTTTTCCACACTGATACCAAGGCTTGCAAATGCGTCGCCTATTGTGTGTGAATAAACCTGATACGCTGTGATGTTGCCGTCAAACTCAACATAAATAGTGTTAAGTCTGTTTACTGTTATACTGCCACCTTCCGATTCTACGAAATCGGAAATGTCAAGCTTGTCGCCTGCCGATACAGTAATACCTGCGGATTTGAGAATCTCGATAGGTTCCGTCTCGTTTGTAGTAACCGCAACACTTGTTGAACCGTCAACAACGCTTACTGTGTATTCGTCAGTTGTTTTAGCCGAAGCCGTACCGGCGAACAATGTAACAAGAAGCACAATCGCAATTACTATTGTCAGGATTGTTCTGAAAGAACGCTTACCTGCAAATGATTGGTTAGTCATCTTAATCTCCTTACTTTCTTAACAAGTGAATTTGGCAATTGTGGGTTATATTTCCGCACTGCCTAATATCATTTTGTCACGAACGCTTGCTATTATAGCGGTTTTTAACAACAAGTCAAGTCCAAACTCTATTGAATTTTGTACAACATTCACAAAAGGTTACAGCCGTAATATTATCCTAATTTTTAAAATGTCCATATCTTGTGGTTCTAAACTTTAATACTTTATCACGCTAAATCAAATATTTGGAAAAGATGACGAACTTCTTACAAAGGCTTACGATTTTGTAACCTTTTTTCGTCGATATTTTTTAACAATCTCAATATATAGTATAGTTTTTCAATTTTTAGCATTTTTATGTCTATATATAGAATTGCACAAAATATTTGATTGATAATATTTTAACAAACTTTTGAGCTTTTTTCACTTCTCTTTTTCGGTTTGTTTTTGTCCTATATATTATAATATATAAATTATATACATTATAAAAATGAAAACCCGTTCGACATAATTCGTCAAACGGGAATTATAATTATAAAATATCATCCTGTAACTAACTTATTACAGTTTTTGCAACTTTGCATAGTTCGCCATAAGCTTTTTAGTGCCGGCTTTGTCAAAGGCAATTTCCATAAGCGTATCGTTGCCCATAGGCTTTGCCGAAATAACAACACCCGTACCGAACGACGCGTGGCGAACCGTATCGCCTACCGCATAGGTTTCACCGCTCGCCTGCGGTTTTGCTCCGCCTACCTGACCGAATGCGTGAGCCGCCGTTGAACTGCGTCTTGCGTCTCCGATAGGCGTTGACCTGCTGTATTTGTGAGGCTTTGCCGGAGAACCGAAATGACTGCTGTAACCGCCGGCAGAAGTTCCGTAAGTCGACTGCATTCGTACCGTCCTGTCGTCACAAATATCCGACGGGATTTCACCGACGAAGCGTGAGAGCATATTTCTGCTTGTTGTGCCGTAAAGCATACGCTGACGGGCAGAAACAAGATAGAGCTTTTCCCTCGCACGGGTAATACCCACATATGCAAGGCGGCGTTCTTCCTCCAAGTCCTCATCGCTGTACATACTTTGATTGCCCGGGAAGATACCCTCTTCCATTCCCGGAATGAAAACAACCGGAAATTCAAGACCTTTTGCCGAGTGCAAGGTCATAAGCACAACGCTGTCCTCGTCTTCATTGTACGAATCAATGTCCGACACAAGGGCAACATCTTCAAGAAATGTTTGAAGCGTAAAGTTTTCATCCTCTTCCTGATACTTAACAAACATTGACGAAAGTTCCTGTACATTGGCTTTTCTGTCGTCCGCCTTTGTCGGGTCGTCCTCATCAAGATACGCAAAATATCCCGTCTGCTCAAGTATTTCCTGAAGCAAATCATTCACGCTCATTCCGTCCTCTAAGTCCTGACGGAAGCCGTTAATCATATTGCAAAACGATTTGAGTTTGTTTGCACTGCGTTGAGTTTTTGCAAATTCGTCCGCCTGCTCGCACACTTCAAACGCCGTCATCTTGTTTGCCGCGGCAATTTCCAAAATATAATTAAACATCGTGTCGCCGATGCCACGCTTCGGCACATTGATGATACGCTGAAGTCGAACATTGTCGGCAGTATTGTTGATAAGTGCAAAATAAGACACAATGTCCTTGATTTCCTTACGGTCAAAAAAGCGGTTGCCGCCGATAATTCTGTAAGAAATACCCGACTTCGCCATCATAATTTCTATATTTCGGCTCTGTGCATTCATACGGTAAAGAACTGCGTGGTCTTTGTACGCCATTCCGTTTTTAACATTTTCGTTAATTTGGTCAATGATAAACTGTGCCTCGTCAAGCTCGTTGTTCGCCGTATAAAGCACAATTTTGTCACCGTCCTTACCTGCGTACGAACGAAGTCGCTTGTCGGCAAGTCTGGTCTTGTTGTTTGCAATAACGGCATTTGCGGCGTCAAGAATGTTCTGCTTTGAGCGATAGTTTTCCGCAAGCTGAAGCTGAATAACCTTAACTCCCTCGCTCTCATACCTTTCCTTGAAACGCATAATGTTTTCAATTGTGGCACCTCTGAAGCGGTAAATACTTTGGTCGTCGTCGCCTACAACACAAATATTATGGTATTCGCCCGCAAGAAGATAAGTAAGCACATACTGTGCATAAGATGTGTCCTGATACTCGTCAACAATTATGTACTTAAATTGGTGCTGATAAGTTTCCAAAACATCGGGGTTTTCCTTTAAAAGTCGAACCGTGTTGAAAATCATATCGTCAAAATCCATTGCGTCCGAACGCAAAAGTTCCTGCTGATAATCACGATAACATTCGGCGATTTTGGATTTTCTGAAATCGTTTTGATTGGTGTGCTTGTACTCTCTCGGGTCGATAAGACTGTCCTTTGCACGGCTGATTTCCGTCAAAATCGAACGGTGGTTTAAGAATTTGTCGTCAATTCCGAGATTTTTCTGCACACGCTTCATAACACGCTTTTGGTCGTCGGTGTCATAAATAGTAAAATGCTGAGTGTAACCCAGTCTGTCACCGAAGCGACGAAGCATACGACTGCACATACTGTGAAATGTTTGTGCCCAAATGTCATTTGCCTCAGGTCCGATAGTATTTTCAAGTCTTTCTTTCAGCTCGCCTGCCGCCTTATTTGTAAAGGTAATTGCAAGCACCTGCCACGGGCGTGCATATCCGTCTTTGATTATATGCTCAATTCGCTTTACAACCGTTGCGGTTTTACCCGTTCCTGCACCTGCAACAACAAGTACCGGTCCGTCAACGGTATCAATAACCTGCTGTTGCTCACGATTTGGCTTTACTGCGTCTTTATTCATAATGTGTCCTCTATATCCTCTATTGTTAAAAACAGAGGTGGAACAAATGTGCCACCTCTATTTATAATTGTATAATTTTTTATTTTATTAGCCGAGAAGGGTAAGCAAAATACCTGCGGCAACGGCAGAGCCGATAACGCCCGATACATTCGGTCCCATAGCGTGCATAAGAAGGAAGTTTGCCGGATTTTCCTGCTGACCGACCTTTTGTGATACACGAGCCGCCATAGGAACAGCCGATACACCTGCCGAACCGATAAGCGGATTGATTTTACCCTTAGTGATAACATACATCAACTTACCGAAGAGTACGCCGCCGGCAGTACCGAATGCAAATGCGATAAGACCGAGAAGCACAATCTTCAAAGTGTTGAAGTTAAGGAATGATTGAGCCGATGTTGTTGCACCAACCGAAAGTCCCAAAAGAATTGTAACGATATTCATAAGCTCATTTTGAGCAGCCTTTGCAATACGCTCTGTTTGTCCGCTTTCTTTAAGAAGGTTGCCGAGCATAAGCATGCCGACAAGTGAAGCGGCGTCCGGAAGAAGAAGCGAAACGATAACAGTTACCATAATAGGGAACAAAATCTTTTCAAGCTTTGATACCGGACGAAGTGTGCCCATAACAACGCTACGCTCTTTTTTGGTTGTGAGTGCCTTCATAATAGGCGGTTGAATTACAGGTACAAGAGCCATATAGCTGTATGCCGCAACGGCAATTGTACCGAGCATTGCTGGAGCAAGCTTTGATGTTACGAAAATCGCGGTAGGTCCATCTGCACCGCCGATGATAGCGATTGAACCTGCCTGTTGCGGATTGAAGCCCAAAACAATAGCGATAACATATGCTACAAAAATACCGAGCTGAGCCGCCGCACCGAGAATGAATGATGACGGGTTTGCGATAAGAGAGCTGAAATCGGTCATAGCACCGATACCGAGGAAGATAAGCGGAGGATAAATACCCGCCTTAACTCCAAAGTAAAGGAAGTCCATAAGTCCCGGGGTCAGTGTGTTGCCCGCCGTGTCTGTTAATCTGCCGGCTACCAAATCAATGAAGCCCTGCAAATCGTGATACTGTACCGCCAAATTTGCACCCGGCAAATTTGCAAGAAGCATACCGAATGCAATCGGTATCATCAAAAGCGGTTCAAAGCCTTTCTTAATTCCCAACCAGAGGAAAAAGAAAGCAACGATAAGCATAATTAAATTTTTATATCCGCCGTCTGCGGTGAAGAAGTAAGCATATCCGCTGTTTACGAGAATACTTTTAATTACTTCCCATACGCCTTGTAATATTTCCATATAAATTGCAGTCCTCCTTAAAACGGTCTGGTATTGTCCATAACAGCCGCCTGTGCCCAAGGGTTACGGGTGGTAATAGGACTTGTTTTTCTTGTTACGCTGCGAATAACCGCCGAACTGCCCTCCATTGAATAAACGGCAGCACTTATTGCCGCAATAACCTCGCCGCTTATACCTTCTTCAACAACAGGAACAGGAGCGGGAGCACTTGCCTGAGCAGGTGCCGGAGTTGCCGCACTTGCGTTTGACAAGTCCGCCTCCATAGCGTTTTGAACTTTTTTAGCTTCGTTTTTCTTTGTCTTTGCCTGTGATTTTGATACTACGGAACCAAATGCGTAAAACACAAGGATGAGCACCATCAATGTGGCAAGAACAATGCCAAGACCGGCAACAATAACAGTTGCCGTGAAGGTTGCCGACCTGTCTGCAACTATGCCTGCTGCCAATGTTAATGTATCCATACAATAAAATCCTCCTTATAAAAATTCATACTTAAATCATTATATAGCATTGCCAAACTTTTTTCAACAATTATTTTATATAAAAATATTAAAAATACCGAAATTTACTATTGATTTTCTTGTCAAAAGCGTATATAATAATGTTATCGATCCTTTGGAGGTGGGTTATGAGCAAAGAAGCACTTATAATTGCAATCCTTGTAGCGCTTATCATCCTATGGTTTACTGAAACCCTCGGGATGCAAAAAACCTCACGAATACTCGCCGGAGCGATTGATCTCGGTTTCGCAGTATTGCGTTGACAATACTCTACTTAATATTTAAAATAAAAAAACGCATTCTTCCCAAATCGGATGCGTTTTTTTATTTTGCTTTTTTAAAGCGTCTATTTTGTTGACTCCTCCAGCATTGTTTGAGCAAAGACGGCGTAGCCCTTTGTCGGATTGCCGACTATAACATGGGTAAGTGCACCGACAAGTTTGCCGTTTTGAATAATCGGCGACCCCGACATTCCCTGCACAATACCGCCCGTTTTGGCAATAAGTTCCTTGTCCGTCACCTTTACAGTCATATTTTTTTCGCGGTTGTTTTCATTGTATCCGATACGCGTTATTTCAATTTCGTATTCTTTCGGTTGTCCGTTTTCAACCGTGGAAATCACTGTTGCTCTACCTTTTTTCACTTCTTGAACGGCGGCGACGGAATACTCTTTTGCACATTCGCCCACTTCGGCGTATGCACCGTAAATTCCGCAATCGGTGTTGGTCAGCAGTCTGCCGAGCGTTTGATTTGTAAAATCACATTCAAGAGAACCGGTAGTGCCTCTTGTGCTTTTTTCTACCTTTGATACCGTTGCTTTGACCGCCTCGCCTTCAAGCATCGGCATAATTTCTTTTGTATCAACATCGTTGATTTGATGTCCGAGAGCCGCAAAGATTCCGCTTTGTTTGTTGTAAAATGTGATTGTTCCGATGCCTGCCGTGGAATCTCTGACCCACATTCCCGCCTTGTAACAGCCCTCACGCTCACAATAAACCGGCGTTACCGTAAATTCTCTGTATCGCTCACCACGCTTGATTTTCACATCAAAGCTTTCACCGTTATTTGAGCCTAAAATCTCCTGAACTCTGTCGGAAGTGTACACATTTTCACCGTTGATTGAAACTATAATGTCACCGACTTCTATTCCTGCCGAACCTGACGGACTTTTTTTACCCTCATCGGTTTGAACATCCTGAATACCGACAACTATTACGCCGTCCGTGTACAACTTTATTCCGAAAACCTCACCGCTCACCATAACCTTTTGCTCCGATTTTTCTGTAACAGACACCTCTTTTACAGGGATTATTCCGAAAAGTTTCAGATTTTCTCTCCTCGGCGTGGAAGTTTGCTTGTCCACGGCAAGGCTTGTGCTCTTTTGGCTGTAAGTAAACACCTTGGCAAGCGGTTCGCTGTTGCCGTCATAAGTAACTACGCCGCTCGGGAGTGCAAAATTGCCCCAAATGATTACGCTGAAAATCGCAACGCAAACGAAAAACAAAATAACATCAAAAATTCTGATTGCCTTTTTCAAATTTAACACCTCGTTATAGTTTTGCCGAGGCAAACAAAATTCATACTTGCAACCATATATTATATGTGATAAAATATTTTGTGTGAAATTCCGAAAGAAAGGTATGTTTTAATTATGAGCGGACATAATAAATGGAGCACTATTAAAAGAAAAAAAGGTGCAAACGATGCTGCGAGAGCAAAAGTTTTTACTAAAATAGGAAGAGAACTTGCCGTTGCGGTTAAAAACGGCGGTGCAGACCCAAACAACAATGCAAAACTTCGTGATGTTATCGCAAAGGCAAAGCAAAATAATGTGCCAAACGACAATATCGACAGAATGTTAAAGAAAGCCGCAGGCGATGCAGACACAACAAATTACGAGGAAATCGTATATGAAGGCTACGGCCCGTCGGGAGTTGCCGTTGTTGTTGAAGCACTTACCGATAACAGAAACAGAACTGCCGGCGAAGTAAGACATTACTTTGACAAAGCAGGCGGAAATATGGGCAACCCGGGTTCGGTTACATTTATGTTTGAAAAGCTCGGCGTTATCATTATCGAAAAGGAAGATACCGACGAAGACCAACTTATGGAAGACGCACTTGAAGCGGGTGCTTCCGATTTCCTTACAGATGAAGAGGATATTTTTGAAATTCGTACGGAACCGAATGATGTCGGCGTTATCCGTGACGAACTTGAAGCAAAGGGCTACACAGTTATTTCAAGTGAAGCCGCATATGTTCCGAGCACATACACCCGTCTTGAAAATCCGGACGATATGAAAAAAATGGCAAAGATGATTGAAATGTTTGAAGAAAACGACGATGTTCAAAACATCTACCATAATTGGGAAAACGAAGACGAGTACGAAGAAGATTAATAAAATCACACTAAGTAAAACGACCGTGGAAGAATCTACGGTCGTTTTTGATACAGAAAGTACTTTATTACATCTTTTCTGAAGTTTTATGGCTTTCGTCGGTGTAGACTACCGGTTGCCATTGTTCGGCGAGCCAATACGGGTTATGTTTATCCTTTTTATCGTACCACACCTGAGGGTAGTGGACTTTTTTATTTTTGCTCACTTCGGTGTACGGTTTAACATTTCCGTCCACCTCGACGCAAAGAATTACGAACTTGAAATTTTGCATAAAATCGGTGTTGATATTAATGCTTAAATAGCTGTCGGTATACGACATATCAAACGCCGAATGGTAGAGCGAGCGTGAATATATTCTGTCCTCGTAATCGTTGAAGCTGTCTTCGGTGAGGTCGCCGTGCGTGTAGTACGGGAACACATATCCGTTATCGTCGGCGGCATTAATATTTGTATAGTACGCAGCGATGACCTGATAGGTTTTGCTTTTGCCGTAAATATCGGTGAGGGTCACCTTTTGCTTACTTTTTTTGTAGCTTTTTGGAGAAGAATACAAAGACTCGATGTCAACCGATGAGCTATCCAAACCGATCGATTTAATCTGCTTGCCGTCGTCTATTGCGGAACCGGAGTCAAAATGATTTCCGCTTTGGTAGACATCCGAAGTGACGAAAAGTTTGTCTCCGCTGTCGGCAAAAGTAAGCATACCCGAAGTTTCGGAATTTTGACCGTAAGCGTCGCAAAACTCTTCTGCAATATGACGGGGATATTTAATGTCGTACTTTTTTTCATACGGCTTTAAGTACGCCGTTGTTGCGGCATTGATAATTGCAATGATAAGCAAAACCGCAATCAATCCTGCCACGCAGATAATCGGTATTTTATTCTTTTTAATAAATTCGGCAAATGTGCTCTTGCTTTCTTTTTTCATTATTTAATCACTGTCTTTCTGGCACCCTGAACGGCTCTGTTGATAAGATTTTCGCTGTCGAGTGCCTTTTCGGCTTCAAGGATTTCCTCAATGTGCGGTCTTGTTTTCGGGTGCTTCGGAGTGAATACCGTACAGCAGTCCTCATATGGCAAAATCGATGTTTGGAATGTGTCTATTTCTCTTGAAATACGCACGATTTCGTCCTTGTCCATACCGATACAAGGTCTGAAAACAGGGAGCTCTGTCGCAACATCTGTGCAACCGAGTGCATATATCGTTTGGCTTGCAACCTGACCGACGCTTTCACCCGTAATGAGTGCCGAGCAATTTTGCTGTTTTGCCAAAATCTCGGCAATTTTCATCATATATCTTCTCATAATGATGGTGAAATATACTTCCGGGCACTTATCTCTGATAGCTTCCTGAAGTTCGGTAAACGGAACAACATATGTTGCGATAGGTCCGCTGTATGCCGCAACTTTGTGAAGCAAATCCATAACTTTTTGCTCGGCAAGTTCCGTTGTATAAGGCGGAGAAGCAAAGTGAACCGAAATAAGTTCAATTCCTCGCTTTGCCATCATATATGCGGCAACAGGCGAATCGATTCCGCCGCTTATAAGCACCGCACCCCGTCCGCTTGTGCTGACCGGCATACCGCCAGCACCCTTGATATTATTGCCTCTGATAAAAGCATATGTATCACGGATTTCAATCGTAACGGTAAGTTCCGGATTATGCACATCAACCTTTAAATTGTGGTGATTTGAAAGGATATGACCGCCGATTTCTCTGCAAATTTCAGGTGATTTGAGCGGAAACTTTTTGTCGCTTCTTTTTGCCTCAACCTTAAATGTTTCAACCTCGTCAAGTCGCTCATCAAGATATTCAAGCGTGAGCTTTTTGATATTTTCCATATCTTTTTCGGCAACAAGTGCTCTTGAAAGTGCCGCAATGCCAAAAACTTTTTTAAGCCTTTCAACCGCGTCGTCAAGGTCGATGTCCTCGTCCTTTGGCTCAACCATAATCGTTGACTGGCTTTTTTTGAATGTAAACTCGCCGATTTCGGCAAGTGCCTTTTTCATATTTTTAATGAGAATGTCCTCAAATGTGTTTCTGTTAAGTCCTTTAAGAACAAGCTCTCCGTTTTTAATAAGTATAATTTCTCTCATTTTGTGTTCCTGCTGTGTTGAATTTAAATATTTTGCGGTTGAACCCCTCAGTCTGCATACAATATGCAGACAGCTTTACTGCGTAGACGCCCCCTTTTGTCTGCGTTGCAGACATTTCCCCCGATTAACGGGGGGGATCACCTTACAAGTAAGGGACGCCCCGGTTGGTTTTTGATTTATAGCGGATATTTTTCCACGGTTTCCCTAATTGCCGATGTAAGTGCGTCAACATCTGCTTTTGTATTCATTCGGCTGAAGCTTATGCGAATTGATTTTTCAATCACTTTATCGCCGAGTTTCATAGCCGTGAGCACATGACTTTTTTTGCCTTTTGCACATGCCGAACCGTTGCTGACATAAACATCATATTGGCTTGACAAATGCTGAACTATTGTTTGGCTTGTCATAAAGCTCGGAATGTATACATTAAGTATGTAGTCCGATGACTCGGCTGAATTGTTGATTTTCACTCCGCTTATTTTTTGCAGTTCTTCCCTTGAATAGATATTCAGCGTGTGAATTTTTTCGGTCTGCTCTTTTAAATTCGGGAACAGCGATACCGCTTCTCCGAACCCTGCAATAAGCGGTGACGCCTCCGTACCCGGTCTGATTTTGTGTTCCTGCTCGCCGCCGTAAGTTCTCGGCACAATTCGTGTGCCTTTTTTAATATACAGTGCACCCGTGCCCTTCGGGCCATGAACCTTGTGTGCCGTGACCGTTACCAAATCCGCACCGAGTTTGCTCGGCTTGATTTCATATTTGCCGTACGCCTGCACGCAATCTATGTGAACAAGTGCCGGTGCTTTTGCCTTTTTAACGGCTTTTTGTATGCACCGAACAGGCAAAATCGAACCGACCTCGTTATTTACATACATCATTGAAACAAGAATCGTATCGCCGTTTACCGCTTCAAAAATCTGTTCTTCGGTAATGTTGCCGTTGCTGTTCGGTTCAAGCCTGACAACCTCAAAGCCCTGTTTTTCAAGCTCTGCCACCGATTCAAGCACGCTCTCGTGCTCAATGGCAGTTGTGACAATTCGGTTGCCTTTGCGTCTGTTAGCCGCCGCTGTGCCGAAAATTGCAAGATTGTTCGCTTCCGTGCCGCCCGATGTAAAGAATATTTCCTCACTTTCGCACGACAAAGATTTTGCGATTATTTCCCTCGCTTTTCGCACTTCGGCATTTGCATTTAGCCCCTCTTTGTGAAAAGACGACGGATTGCCGAAATTTTCGGTAAGCATTTGATATACTTTTTTTGCAACAGCCTCCTCCGGCTTTGTGGTTGCACTGTTGTCTAAATAAGCACTCATTATTTTATATTTCTCAATTCCTTTAATTTAAATGCAGCGGCAATTGTTTTTGCGTCTGTAATTTCACCGCTCATAATTTTTGCGATAAGGGTCGAAAACTTCATTTTCACCACCTGCAAAAATTCGTCATCGTCAAGTTCCTGACTTGTTTCGGTTAAACCCGTTGCCGCATAAAGATAAATCTCTTCACTCGTGTAGCCCGGTGACGGATAAATTTTGCCAAGGTCAATATAGTTTTCCGCGATAATTCCGCACTCCTCGTGAAGTTCTCTTTTGCCTGTAACAAGCGGGTCTTCACCCTTTTCACGCTTGCCTGCGGGAATTTCGTATATCGTTTCCTTGTACGGATAACGGAATTGACGAACCATATAAACACATTCGTCCTCGGTCAGAGCAATAATTCCGACACCGCCTGGGTGGTCAACGATTTCTCTGTTGGCTTTGTCGCCGTTGCAAAGTACAATATCGTCCACATGAAAGGTCAACACTCTGCCGTTATATATGCCTTGTGAGCTTTCGGTTCTTTCATACAAACCGAGTGCGATTGACTCAATATCCTCTAACTTGTCGATAACATAATCTGCACCGCTTTCGATAAGCTCAAATTTATTACCAAATCCCCACAGCACGCCCACGCTTGTAACTCCGGCTTCACGGGCACCGTCCATATCGTAAAATCTGTCGCCCACCATAATTGCTTCACTCGAGTCAACTCCGAGTTCACCCAGGCAACGGTTCAATATGCTTTGTTTTGACTCGCAGTCCGCATTAAAACTTACCGCACTGATGTAGTCAAAATATCCTTTAAGGTCGGATTTTATCAGCAGTTCGTCTACATAATTAATCGGTTTTGATGACGCAACGCCGAGCTTGAAGCCGTCATTTTTGAGAGCCTTTAAAAGCTGTGGAATGCCCTCGTAAAACTCGCTTTCGTACAGTCCGATATTTGTATATCGTTCACGGTATTTTTTAACAAGCTTTTCTGCGTCGGTAACACTTTGATTAAACTTTTCCTGAAAAGTCACAAGCAGGGGCGGTCCGATGAAAAAGTCCAGTTCCTCCCATTCCGGCGACTCTATATCAAATGCGTCAAGTGCATATTTCGCACTCTTTTTGACGCCTATCCCGGTATCGCAAAGTGTGCCGTCAAAGTCGAAAATAACCGCCTTAACCATTACTTCGCCTCCACCTTTTTCATAAAGCGATCGCTGTCAACAACAAATCTCTCTATCGTTCCTTTGCCGATTACTGTTCCGTCTTCTTCGCAAGCCTTTACATCAAAGATGAGTTTTCTGCCCTGCGTTTCTATGAGTTTGGCATATGCAATAACAACTGTGCCAACACCGCTTGCCTTGTCGTGGCTTACATTTACGGAAGTTCCGACAGTTGTTTCGCCGTCGTCCAAAACATCGGCAATCGCGGTGCAAGTTGCTTTTTCCATAAGTGCAATCATAAACGGTGTGCCAAATACAGGCAGCGAACCGCTTTGTGCCGCAATAGCTGTGTTTGTGGAATTAACAATGGTAAGAGCCTCGCCCTTAACTTCGGTAATAATTTCTTGCATAATGTTCACCTCGCAATTTATTCGATATATTATATCATATAATTAAGACTAATACAATAATTTTTCGGTATAAGTAAGCCTCTTTCCGCGAATACACGCCAATAAAGCTTTGGCGTGTTTCAGGAGTTTTAGTATAATTTAGGCGGCTAAGATAACGGTTGAATTCTGTTTTCTTGTGAAGGAAGATGTACCTCGTCAAAACATATTCCGTATAGAACAAAACAAAGTTTTGTAATTATACTTCGTATGTTTTTCCTCTTTCCAAAAAATCAAATGATTTTTTGGAAGCCTTTTATTTCGACTGAGCAAAAAACGGAAAAGGCAAAAAAACTGTAGATTTTATTCTTACAGCTTGTTTAAAACCCCTCCGTCAACACTTCGTGTTGCCACCGTCTCACCTACCGGTTCGGTCGGTGCTTCTGCATTAAAAATGCAGAGGTCTCCACCGGAGACCCGCACCCCTTATAAATAAGTGGAGGCAAATTGTTGAATTTGTTTTGCGTGTTTCAGGAGTTTTATCGCAGGTATATAGAAAAAAGAGTAGGTGTAACACCTACTCTTTTCCCTCTCTGTCTATAACAAACTATAGGAGGACAGGTTACCCAAAACGGTTGCGGCTCCGTCTTGAGCGTATGAACATTATAGTTGAAATTTACTAACTTGTCAAGTGAAAAGTTAAAAAAATTTTGTTAATTTATACAAAAGGATAAATGAAATTTTATTATGATACTCATTAAATAAAATTATAGTCTTTTAATAGACAAAAGGAGATTGTTTTGTATTCTTTCAAATTTTTAGTTGAGATATTTTTTGGACTTCTTCGGTTAAAAAGTTGACATAATACAAATGTTCGACTAATATAAATGTTAGGCAACGGAGAAGCAAAGCTTGATTTCAATTGCCGACAATCAACGAACCACTCAAGTTGATTAAAGTTTAAAAAAGAAAGAAGGCATACGATGACAATTAACGAATTGGCTCATGAATATGAGCAGCAGTACAGGATTTTGAGCACGAAAATCGACGCAATGCGACCTCTGCTTTGCGTGTATCGCGGCGACGACCTTGTACAGCTGAGAAGAAAGATTAAAATATATTACGATATGGCTTGTGAATGCAGAAGAACGGCATCAATGCTTTTTGGATATTACGAGGAGGATGTAAACAATGATAGATTTTATTAATAACTACTATTACGAGGATTATTCTTCAATAAACGGAATGGATAAGGAAAAAGCAAAGAAAAAGGCGTTTTCTACTGTTTTGCCCATAATTATGCAAGAGGAGCTGACCCCGATGCAAAGTGTGTGTTTGCGATATAAATACGAAAACAACAAGACGCAGGCGGAAATTGCGAATTTGCTCAAGCTGTCGCAACCGACGGTGTCCCGTCATATTTCATCGGCAAAAGATAAGATGAACAGTTCGCTCGGCTATTGCTACATTGCACTGTCAAAAGCGATTGACGAATACGACAGACTTGCAAATTCTTAGCGTATATGAAATCAGGTATGGTTTGACGGCAGTTCAAGGCAGTTTTAATGCACCGTTTCACCGTTTTTACCTGTTATCTTACACGCTATACTATGTATAAAATATAATACTGACACTGTAAAAGCGTTACGGCAACAAAACCGTAACGCTTTTTTGAAAGGAAATTTATTATATATAATTAAATATACTTTTGGATTTTGATTTTATCGAGTACCGCACCGACGATAACAAACACAATTGCCGAACCGACTGCCTGCACGCACGAGAACGGCACCGAAGTGATTGCTGTAGGGAACGAATACATAAGACCCTCGGCAAGAAGATAACCGCCGATTGTCCAAAGACCGGACACTACAGTCATAACCACAGTCCACTTTGTAACGATTTTGTGATTTGTGTTTCGTACAACCAAAATAAACGGAACCGCATTAATTGCCTTAATGATTGCCGTTGCCGGTGCCCATTGCGGTGCACCTGAAATCACATCTGCAAGTGCTCCGCCGATTGCCGCCGCAAGAGAAGCCCAAGGGCCGAGCAAACAACCTGCAAGATAAATCATACTGTCACCGAAGTGAAGATAGCCCGAATTAATTCCGGTCGGCATTTTAATAAAAGCAGTTGCAACGCAAATGAGTGCCGCCATAAGACCTGTAACGCAAATTCGTTTTACTTTGTTATTCTTTACTGTTTTTTCCATAAACTTTCCTCCGTCTGTAGTTGATAAATGTATTATAGCTTACATTTAACCATTAAAAAAGACACAAAAAGGATAATGTTTTAGAGTACAGATTAATAGGTCTTTATCATTTCAAAATTCATAGATTTCAGCGTGTTGAGCAGGTCGGCATTATTGCGTATCGGCTTGTCGGTGATTATACCGCCTCTTGCAAGCTGTTTCGGCACATGAAAATCCGAACCGGACACCATCAGCTTGCCGTATTTCGTAGCCCACGCTTCCGCTTTTTCGTTGCTTGCCTTATCGGTTTTGCCGTTATAGATTTCAACGCCGTCCAAATAATCCGGATTGCACCTTGTTATCGCCGGACGAAACGGATGAGCCTGATACACCAAGTAGCCTTGGCTGTGCATAAGTTCACTCATATCCTTTTCCCACAGGGCAAGCAGATTGCCTTGCTCTTTGAGCCATTTCTCGTCAACGCCGTATATGAGATAATCGTTTGCCGTGGCATAATGTCTTATTTCCATACCGAACATAACGGAAAAGTTGTCGTTCTCGTATTTTTTCATTTCGTAATACGGATTGATATAGCAGTCAATGAACCTTTTCGGATTAAAATATCCGTGAAGCAAGTCGAATGTAAGCGGACTGTAGTGGTCGGTGAGCACAATGCCCGAATACCCCTTTTCCTTGTACATTCTTGCAATGTCCTTTGGTTCTGTTCTGCCGCATTGACGGGAGCCGTATTTGGTGTGAGTGTGTAATTCGTATTTGTATTTCATCAATAATCTGTCTTTCTGAACATATTTGAAATTTGAGTGCAAAGCTCCGGAAAACAGTCAAGATTAGGGTCATCTTTAAGGATAAACTCGGCACATTCTCTGCACTGTTCAAGAATTTTCGTATCTTCAAGCATATCGGCAATTTTGAGTTGAGGTAAACCGTGTTGTCGCGTGCCGAAAAAGTCGCCGGGACCTCTTGTTTTAAGGTCGTAGTCGGCAATTTTAAATCCGTCGGAAGTGGATTTGAGGAGTTTAAGCCGTTCAACCGAGCTTTCCGACTTATTGTCCGACACCAAAATACAATAGCTTTTTTCCTTGCCTCTGCCAACCCGTCCTCTGAGCTGATGAAGTTGTGACAAGCCAAAGCGGTCGGCATTTTCAATCAGCACAACCGTTGCGTTAGGCACATCAACGCCGACCTCAACCACGGTTGTTGAAACAAGAATTTGCACATTTCCGCTTGCAAATTCCTGCATAACCCTGTCTTTTTCTTTAGGTTTCATTTTGCCGTGAAGCAGTCCGATATTATATCCCTGAAAGACTTTTGTTGAAAGGTTGTCGGCATATTCCTTGGCAGGAATGAGGTCGCTTTCGTTATCGTCAACAAGCGGGCAGACTATGTACGCCTGATTGCCGTTGTCAACGGCATTTTTGATAAATTTATATATTCTTTGATGATAGGCACTTGTAACCAAATCCGTACGGATTTCCTGCCTGCCGGGCGGAAGTTCATTCAAAACGCTGATGTCCAAATCGCCGTAAATGATAAGCCCCATCGTTCTCGGAATCGGCGTTGCCGACATAACAAGCAGGTGCGGATTGTTGCCTTTCATCGCAAGATTTGCACGCTGTTCAACGCCGAATCGGTGCTGTTCGTCCGTGCAAACAAGACCGAGATTTCGAAATTCAACATCGTTTTGAATAAGTGCGTGCGTGCCGATAATCAAATCAATTTGACCTTCGGACAAAGCAAGCTTGATTTTCTTCTTTTCAGCCGCCTTTGTTGAGCCTGTCAGCAATGCAATATTAAGCTTTGTGTCGGCAAACAGTTTGCAAAAACTTTCGTAATGCTGAGTGGCAAGAATTTCGGTCGGTGCCATCATTGCGGCTTGGTAGCCGTTTTTAATAACGGTGTACATAACCGCACCGGCGACGGCAGTTTTGCCCGAACCGACATCGCCTTGCACAAGTCGGTTCATTTGTTTGTCGCCTTTTAAATCGGCTACGCAGTCGGCAACCGCTTTTTTCTGTGCATTTGTAGGAGTAAACGGCAAAAACGAATAAAACTCATCGCTGAAGTCGTTTTCCATTTTCAACACATTTTTCGTGGCACGCCTACTTCTCAATTTCATCAAGCCGAGTTGAAGCGTCAACAACTCTTCAAAAATAAGCCTGTGCCTTGCAATTTCAACATTTTCCTCATTGTCGGGAAAATGAATTTGCTTTATTGCAAAGTCAAGCGAACAAAGATTGTACTCGATTTGAATGTACTCGGGCAAAGTGTCCTCGATTTTTTCGATTTTGGCAATTCCCGCTTTTACAACCTTTTCTATAATCTTTGACGAAAGGTTTGAGGTTGCGGGATAAATCGGTTCAATACCCGTGGCTTTTTCTGCCTTTTCAATTTGAGGCGAGCTCATCGACGCCTCGGTAAAGGTTCTGTCAACCTTGCCGTAAAGTATGTAATCGTCAAATGTACGAAGCGATTTTGCAAGATACGCATTGTTAAAAATCGTGATGTGAATAACCGTTTCGCCGTCGGTAAAATTGCATTTGTACAAGGTCAATCCCTTGCGGATTTTAGACTCTCTGACCGGGGTAATCATTGTGGCTTTTATAAACGCCGTGTCGCCCGAGCGAACATCTTTTACACTGAGCGTTTTGCTCCAGTCAATGTACTTTCTCGGATAAAAATGAATAAGGTCATTCAAAGTGTAAATGCCCAACTTATTGAAAAGTCGGGCTCTTTTATCTCCTACACCTTTTATGAATTGTATGCTGTAATTGCTGTAATCACTGAAATCCATAATATGACCTTGAATTTTTGATTATTCTACCGAAATAAGATAGTAATATACCGGCTGTCCGCCGTTTACCATACTTACCTCAATACCGCTTGAATATTTTTCAACAAGCTTTTCTTCAATCTTTTGTGCGTCCTCTTCGGTTGCGTTTTCGCCGTAAATAATTGTTACAAGACCGTTTTCGTCCGGATCGAAAAGCTCATCCGTTGCGGAAAATGCAATTTCCTCTTTGTCCTCGCCTATAAATTTGATTGCACCGTTGCAAAGACCCATAATCTGGCCTTCTTTAATCGGCTTTCCGTCAACTTCACTGTCACGGGCGGCAAATGTAACCGACGCAGTTTGCACGGCACCTGCCGTTTGCATCATCGTATCAAGGTTTTCTTCCTTGCCTGCCGTTTCGTCAAATGCAAGCATAGCGGAAATGCCCTGCGGTACGGTTTTGGTTTCAAGAACAATAACTTCTCTGTCTTTTACGCTGTTTTTAGCCATTTGAGCCGCCATAATAATGTTCTTGTTGTTAGGCAAAACATAAACAACCTTTGCCGGAACTTTAAGCACGGCTTTAATAATATCGTCGGTTGACGGATTCATCGTTTGTCCGCCGCTTACAACAATATCCGCACCGAGGTCGGAGAACAGTTCCGTAAGACCGTCGCCTGCACAAACGGATACAAAACCGTATTCGTTTTCAGGCTCAACAACTTCATTTTCATTGCTGTTTTCCTGCTTCTCCTGCTTAGGAGTTGCAAGATTTTGTATATCAATGTCAAAAAGTTGACCGTATTTTGTTGCGGTTTGCACAATCGTTCCGAGTTGTTCGCTTGTCACCTTAACGGCAATTTTTCCGTTTTCTTCGTGTACTTCAACATCGTTGCCGATTGCTTCAAGATACGCACGGAGCTTAATTGAATCGCTCTCTTTTGCACCGTGCTCCTTTTGAATAACAAATTTGCACTCGTAGCCCGTTTGAGCTTTTTCATCGGAAGTGTCGGCCTTTTTGTCTGCGATGGCTTCCTCACCGACAGGGCGAATAATAACATCGTTGACAAACACGGATTTCATACCCTCAAGAATAAGCACAAATCCCTGTCCGCCTGCGTCCACAACGCCTGCCTGCTTGAGAACCGGCAGCATTTCCGGAGTTTTTGCAAGAGCTTCTTTTGCCGCTTCAAGAGCCGTCATAAACACATCAATCGGTTCGTTGTTATTCGGTGTAAATTCTTCAGCCGCTTCGGCAGCACATCTTACAACTGTGAGAATTGTACCCTCGGTCGGCTTCATAACTGCCTTGTATGCCGCGTCACTGCCCATACGAAAAGCTCGTGCAACATCGTTGCCGTCCGCTTCTTCAAGACCCTTAAACGCCTTTGAAAAACCGCGGAATATAAGAGAAAGAATAACGCCCGAGTTACCTCTTGCTCCTCTGAGAAGTGCGGAAGCAACACGCTTTGCAACATCGCCGAGAAGGCTGTCGTTTGGCATATCCTTTATATCGTCGGAAGCAGAAGTGATTGTCATTGACATATTTGTTCCCGTGTCACCGTCCGGAACCGGGAAAATATTGAGTGCGTCAACCGCCTGTCTGCTGTTTGATATGTTGTTTGCGGCAGAAATAACTCCGTCGCGTAACATCTGTCCTGTAATCATTGGTTATCCTCCGAAATCAGTTAATACTGTCGATACCTTCGACATGAACATTTACTTCGGAAACCTTCAGGTCTGTGGTGCTTTCGATAGTGTAGCGAACCTTATTTACTATGCTGTCCGCAATGGCATTGATGTTTACGCCGTACGATACGGCAATTGAAAGGTCAACAACCAATGCTCCGTTTACGCTTTTGATTGTAACGCCCTGATTTGATGTGTCAAGGTCTACACCCTCAACCCTGTTTTTTATGGCTGATCTGATTGATTGCACAGGGTTTGCATTTACCATTCTTGTAACGCCAAAACAGCTTTGTGCCGCATTGCCGACAAGCTTGCCGAAATAGTTGTTTGTTATTTCGATATATCCGTGCGGATTTTCGTACTTAATCATAAAATTCTCCTTTTCGAGTGCAGATTAATTATAATACCAATCGTCTATGTTTGCAAAGAAATCGCTGTAACAGCCCTGCATATCGCCGTGCATAGCCTTTGAATAGCAGATGACGCCTTTTCTGTACACAACCGGCACAAACGGCATTTCGTTTGAAAAAGACAAGATGAATTTGCCGAGTTCGCCGCCCTTGTTGAGATATTTTCTGTAAAGCTTTGCCGTGTCGCTGTCGGTGCTGATTCCGTAATGGGTCTTGCCCGATTTGTCGAAAAACGACGAAAGCCGCATATCGTTCGGTATTTTTGTTTCGGAAACATAAATATCGTAATTGCTGTATTTGAGTGCTTGATTAAAGGTCTTTTGACTGTAACTTTTTACCGTCACCTTAAACCCTACGGCTTCCAATTGCTGTGCCGCAAGCTTTGCAAGAGCAACCTTGTTTTCATTTTGATTAACAACGATTTTGAGCGTAAGCTGATTTGATTTGTAGCCGCTTTTTGCTATTGCCTGTTTTGCCGCCGCCGTGTCTGCCGTGTCGGCAAAAATCTCCGTTTCCCGTCCGATTTTTGAAACCGGATTAAACGGTGATGTTGCGGCTCTTGCGTAACCCTGATAGGCACTTTTTGCAAGCGTGTCCCTGTCTATCGCAAGTGAAATCGCACGGCGTATGTCGGCGTTTGATGTTATGCCCATCGTGGTGCGAAGTCCCAAGAACACCATATTGTTCAAATTGACCTGCTTTTTGTTGCACTTCAATCGGGCAACGGTTTTGTTTACCTCATCACGGTAAGCATAGCTGATGTTGCCGATATTGAGTGCGTTGTTGATAGACTCCGCAGACGGAACATTCACAAGCTGAATTTTCGTAAACCGAGGGTTAAAATTCTCTTTATACTCGCTGTTTTTTTCTGCGTAAAGCTTGCCGTTTTCTTCAAGAAATTTGTATCTTCCGCTGCCGAGAGGGTACTTGCTTTTTGACGAATTTTTCGCAATGTAAAATGTTAAAAGCTGATGTGCATACGGATTTGCATATGATAATTTAAATCTGACAACCGTGTCGCTTACCGTAGTCGCACTGTAAATCGGAGTGAGGCTGTTTTTCCATCTCGGTGAACTTTGTGCTTCGTAAAACGATGTTACAACATTTTTTGCCGTGAGCGATGAGCCGTCCGAAAATTTAAGACCGCTGACTATTGTTACCGACAGCGTGTTTGCGTCCTCATATGTGTAAGAACTTGCTATTTCGGGCACTGCTTCAAAACTTTCGTCCGTTCTGAACAGCGGTTCGTACACCAGGTCGTCTGCCGTTTGATTGTTAAGCGTGGTTGCTTCAAACGGATTGAGCGAATCCGACTGACTGTAACTGATTTTAAAATTGTCGGTATCTTCTGTAACCTGTGCGGTCGTTTGCAAAACAAGCTCGTGTTGCTCGGGAGTGTCACCGCTGCAACCGGTAAGCAAGGCGGCTGTTAGGGCAATCACACAAAGTATTGCCACTGCCTTTTTGCTCATTTTCTGAACCTTTCTATATTGGTAGTTTTGCCGGTTTTGTCGTCAATTTCAATCACAACGCCCTCCACGGTGCAACGCCCGTCGGGATTGGTGAATTTCACCGGCAAATTTGTTTTCATTTTTTGTATCGCAATTTCGGGAGTAACGCCCAAAACGGAATAATAAGGGCCTGTCATTCCTATATCGGTAATGTAGCCCGTGCCGTTCGGAAGTATCTGTTCATCGGATGTTTGGATATGAGTGTGAGTGCCGAACACAGCCGAAACTCTGCCGTCAAGGTAAAATCCCATTCCTTTTTTCTCTCCCGACGCTTCTGCGTGGAAATCGATTATTATAATATTTGCACCGTCGGCTTTTACCTTTTCAATTTCTCTGTCGATACCGTCAAACGGATTTTCGATGTTTTCAAGATAAACCGCACCTTGCAAATTAATCACGGCAACCCGATTTTTGCCCTTGTCAAGAATAACCGAGCCTCTGCCAGGAGCGGACGGATGATAGTTGCACGGACGGATAACAAATTCGTTTTCATCAAGATAGTCCGCAATTTCGGGTCTGCGAAGAGCGTGATTGCCGAGAGTGATAACATCTGCACCGCTTGTAAAAATATGTTGTGCACTTTGGGGAGTTATGCCGTTGCCGACTGCACTGTTTTCGCCGTTTACAATTGCAAAATCCGCCTGATACTCTCTTTTCAGCTTTGGCAAATTATCACGCAAATAATCACAGCCTTGGCTTGATACAACATCACCTATGGCTAATATTTTCACCTTTTCACCGCCCGATATTATATAATCGATTTTATTATATATTATACCAAATTAAAAAACAATATATTTTTTGTAAATAAATCGCACGGCAGTTTGTTTATTTTAATCTCGATTTACGGGAGGATGATATCCTCCCCCCCTACGGATTTTTGAATATTTTGCCTCCACTTATTTATAAGGGGAGGTGGCAACACGAAGTGTTGACGGTGGGGTTTTACCTTTTAATTCTCGCCTGCCGGCTCGGTCAGTGCTTGAGCACTAAGGTGCAGAGGTCTCCACCGGAGACCCGCACCCCTCAGTCGCACGGAAATCATAGGTTAATTCCTTTTAACCCCTCAGTCGTCATAAATGACGACAGCTCCCCTTTATAACATTAAAAGGGGAGCCATGGTCGGTTTATTTGATTTAAATTTGTGACAGCTTTACTGCGTAGACGCCCCCTTTTGTCTGCGTTGCAGACATTTCCCCCGATTAACGGGGGAATCCCCTTGATTACAATCAAGGGGAGCCTCAGTAGGTTTAATGTTACAGTTTTTCGTGTTCTTTGAGATGCTTTTTAAAAGCTTCAAGGGTTTTGTCGGATATAACATGCTCCATTTTGCATGCGTCCTGAGCCGCCGTCTGCTCGTCAACTCCAAGCAAAATAAGCGTTTTGGTAAGTATGGTATGGCGTTCGTATATCTTTTGTGCCAAGTCCATACCCGAATCCGTAAGTTCAAGATAGCCCTTTGGGTCAACGGTCAAATAGCCGTCACGCTTGAGTATGCTCACGCCTCTGCTTACGCTCGGCTTTGAAAAGCCCATTTCTTCCGCAACATCTATTGAACGCACATCCCTTTGTTTTTGATACAAAACATATATCGTTTCAAGATACATTTCGCCTGATTCGTGCAATTTATTAACCCCTTTTCTATAATAAATTTACTTGATTTTTTTAACCTCTTCAAACGCTTTTACGATATCTTCATCCGGTGCTTTCGTGCAAAGAGAAACGATTACATTTACGGCAAGAGCTGTCAAAAATGCCGGCAAAAGCTCATAAATGTCAAGAACCGGTGAAAGTCCTCTGATTACAAATTTCCAAATAAATACCATTGCACCGCCGGCAAAAACGCCTGCAATTGCACCGTATTTGTTAGAACGCTTCCAGAAAAGCGAAAGAAGAACAATCGGTCCGAATGCGGCACCGAAGCCTGCCCACGCAAACGAAACAATGCCGAACACCGAGCTGTCCGAATCCCAAGCGATTACAACGCCGATAACGGAAATGATGACAAGAGTAAGTCTTGCAACAACCATTTTTGCCGTTTCGGAAAGATTGAGATTGAAAAGTCCGCCGAGGAGATTTTCGCTTGCAGATGACGAAGCCGCCAAAAGCTGACTGTCCGAAGTTGACATTGTCGAAGCGAGAATTCCGGCAAGAATTACACCTGCGATAAGAGCCGGAACAACGCCGTTTTTACTCAAAACATCGGAAATTTGAACAATGATGGTTTCGCTGTCGGCAAACGGTTCAATAGCACCGTTTACAACCATTCCTCTGCCCACAATTCCTATACCGATTGCAATAAACATTGAAATAATAACCCAAACGGTAGCAACACGACGGGAGGTCTTGATTTTGTTCGGGTCTTCAATAGCCATAAATCTTAAAAGAATATGAGGCATACCAAAATAGCCGAGACCCCAAGCGAGGGTTGAAATTATATTTATCGTGCCGAACGCCGTCGAAGTATTTCCGTTATCCGAATGAACGGCAAACAAATCAAGATAGCCGTTGAGCTGTTTTGCATTGTCCATAACGGCATTGATACCGCCTGCTTTGGTTACGCCGAAAACAAGAACGATTATAAGTGCCACAGTCATAATTATTGACTGAACAAGGTCGGTAACAGAAGCGGCATTAAAACCTCCGAGAGAGGTATAGCCCACAATAACGATTGCCGAAACAATCATTGCAATGTGATAATCGATTCCGAACAATGTGGCAAAAAGCTTGCCGCACGCACTGAATCCCGAAGCGGTGTACGGAACAAAGAAAATGATGATTATCAAAGCCGAAAGAGCCATAAGGATTTTTTTGTCGTCCTTATATCTCAACGAAAAGTAATCGGGAATGGTAATAGCACCGATATGTGCCGAATAATTACGGATTTTTTTGGCAACTATCAACCAGTTGAGATATGTGCCTGCCGCAAGACCGATAACAGTCCAGCCTACCTCTGCACAGCCCGAAAGATATGCAAGTCCCGGCAAGCCCATAAGCAGGTAACTGCTCATATCCGACGCTTCGGCACTCATTGCCGTAACGATGGGACCGAGCTTTCTGCCGCCAAGATAAAAGTCGCCTACATTTTTTGTCTTTTTTGCATAAGCAACACCGATTAGAAGTACACTGAATAAATATACCACAATAGATATCATTATGCATATTTGTGCTGATGTCATATGGTTTTCCTCCAACGAAAATATACCCTATCATAATAACATAAATTGTATAATAATGCAAATATTTTACGCATTGAAAACAGTCGGTCATTGTGATATTATATTTTCAGCTTAATTTTTGTAAAGAGGGTAAGCAAAATGAACAATAATCCGATAGGCTTTTTGGATTCCGGAATAGGCGGAGTTACCGTTTTGAGGGAAGCCGTTAAACTTTTGCCAAATGAAAATTATTTCTTTTTCAGCGACAGTGCTCACAATCCTTACGGCGACAAAACAGACGAAGATGTTATTGCAAGATGTGACGAAATTGTCGGCTTGATGATTCAAAAAC
>CAVBQD010000002.1:0-45610 GCA_963597385.1 bacterium
GTAATGTAGCATGGGGTGCTTGCAAAAAACTTGCACAGCTTGGTGCAAAGCCTGTTACGATTTCAGGTCCTGACGGTTATATATATGATAAGGACAGCATTGTTACAGATGAAAAAATAAATTATCTTCTTGAAATGAGAGCTTCGGGTAGAGACAGATGCCAGGATTATGCTGACAAATTCGGCGTGCCTTTCTTCCCGGGTGAAAAGCCTTGGGGTGAAAAGGTTGACATCGCTATGCCTTGTGCAACTCAAAACGAAATTACTCTTGAAGAAGCTAAAAAGATTATTTCAAACGGCACTAAGTATTACATAGAAGTTGCCAATATGCCTACAACCGAGGACGCACTTAATTTGTTTATTGATACCGACGGAATTACCGTTGCTCCGTCAAAAGCAGTTAACGCAGGCGGTGTATGCGTTTCCGGTCTTGAAATGAGCCAGAACTCGCAGCGTCTTTCGTGGACAGCCGAAGAGGTTGACGAAAAACTTCATCATGCTATGATTAATATTTACAAGAATTCCGTTGCCGCCGCAGAAAAATACGGTCTCGGATACAATCTTGTTGCCGGTGCAAATATCGCAGGCTTTGAAAAAGTAGCACAGGCTATGATGGAACAGGGAATTTATTAATGAATTCTTTACCGGTTTTAAATTGCGTTTGAAATAAAATTTTTGAAAAAACTGTTGACAAATTGATTTTTGTGTGGTAGAGTTAAGAAAACCGATGAGAAAGAGTAAGTAAGTTTTTTACCGCTTTTCAGAGAGTCGCTGGTGGTGGAATGGCGATAGGTAAGGGGAAAACCGAATGGACTTTTGAGGGCGAGCCGAAATTGCAGTAGGTGAGACGGAGCAGGCACTTCGTTAACAACAGTCTGCGTATGATAGTACGTGTAGAGTGGGCACATATATGTGTCAAGACGGGTGGCACCGCAGGAGATTGATTTATCACTCTTGTCCCGACAGAAATGTCAGGACAAGAGTTTTTTTATTTGTTAAAGGAGAAATGAAATGTTTATTTTGAAAAGGCGATGGCGGCGTGAGTTTTGCATAAATCATAAAAACGAACAAAACATCATCACATCATTTTTTAACATCGAAAGGAAAAATAATTATGAAAAAGTTTAAGAAAATCATCGCAGTACTCACAGCAATCTCAATCATCTTCGCATTTGCGGCATGCAGCAAACAAGCCGCAGACAGCACCGACACATCTTCAGCAACAAAGACCTATAAAGTCGGTATTTGTAACTATGTTGATGACGCATCGCTTAACCAAATCGTTGAAAACATTCAGTCACAGCTCAAAACTTTGGGTGAAGAAAACAATGTAACATTTGATGTAACCGTTGAAAACTGCAACGCAGACGCTTCGGTTATGAACCAAATCATTTCAAACTACATTTCAACAAATGTTGACCTTATGGTTGGTGTTGCAACACCTGTAGCAGTTGCAATGCAAGCGGCAACGGAAGATAATAAAATCCCTGTTGTATTTGCCGCTGTTTCGGACCCTGTAGGTGCAGGCTTGGTTGCAGATAAGGACGCACCGGGTGCAAATGTAACAGGTACTTCCGACTATCTTAATACCGACGCAATTATGGATTTGATTTTTGCAAACAACGAAAAGGCAAGCAACATCGCTCTTCTTTACGATATGGGTCAGGATTCATCAAAAACCCCTATCGAAAATGCTAAGAAGTACCTTGATAAAAAGGGTGTTTCATACAAGGAATACACAGGCACAAATGTATCGGAAGTACAGCAGGCTGTTTCAACAATTATCAACGATAAGTGTGACGCCGTGTTCACACCGACCGATAACACAATTATGACGGCAGAACTTTCAATTTACGAAGACCTTGCAAAGGCAGGTATTCCTCACTATACAGGTGCCGATTCATTCGCACTTAACGGTGCATTCCTCGGATACGGCGTTGACTATGCCGCTCTCGGTCAGCAAACAGCAGATATGATTTCGGACATTCTTGTAAACGGCAAGGACCCGGCAACATATCCTGTAAAATTCTTTGATAACGGCACTGCAACAATCAATACGGAAACTTGCTCAACGCTCGGTTACAATCTTGACGATGTAAAAACAAAGTCAAATCCGTTCTGCACAGAGATTAAAGAAATTCAAACAGCAGAAAGCTTTGAATAATCTATAATCAATCATTATGGCACCTTGCGTTTTGCAGGGTGCCGTAGACTGTCGATAAAGTTCCTGAAACCGCAAAAATTTGCAAGAAACGAGTTCAGGAACTTTCTCAACAGCCTATTATTTTATTATTTTAACGAAAGACAACGGTGAAAACAATGTCAACTTTAGCTTCAATTTTTGATGCGGGGCAAATGCAAACAGTTTTAGAGCTCGGCTTAATCACTTCGCTCACGGTACTTGCACTTTTCCTCAGCTACACAATGCTCAATGTATGCGACCTTTCAACTGACGGTTGCTTCACCCTCGGTGCGGCAGTCGGTGCAATAGTTGCTTTAAACGGTCATCCGATTTTGTCAATTCCGCTTGCAATGCTTGCCGGTGTTGCTTCGGGCTTGATTACCGCACTGTTGCAAACCGTCCTCGGTATAGACAGCCTTCTTGCGGGCATTGTGGTTAATACGGGACTGTATTCGATTAACATTGCGGTTATGAAAAAGTCGTCATTGCTTAATCTCAACAGCGTTGATACAGTTTTTTCGCTTCTCAAATCAAAGCTCGACGGCACGGCACTCGAGGGCAAACAAACCCTTATCATTGCGGCTTTGGCAGTATTTTTGGTTGTGCTGTTTTTGTCGTTGTTTCTCAAAACGAAACTCGGACTCTCCATTCGTGCAACGGGTAACAATCCTGACATGGTAAAATCGTCGTCAATCAACCCGATTGTTACAACGATTATCGGCCTTTGCATTGCAAACTCGTTCACCGCTTTATCGGGTTGCTTGCTTGCACAGGCTCAAAAGCAGGCGGAAATCAATATCGGCACGGGTATGGTAACGGTTGCACTCGCTTCGCTTCTTATCGGCGGCGTGTTTGTCAGACGGGGCAAAATTCCGCTCCGTGCAATCGGTGCAGTTCTCGGTGCGATTGTGTTCCGCTTGGTTTACCAAATCGCAATCGGTCTTCATATGCCACCGTTTATGCTCAAATTTGTATCGTCGGTAATCGTAATTATCGCAATTGCAGGACCGTATCTTAAAACAAAAATGCCTGAATATATCAGAAAAGCAAAGCTTCGCTCGGGAAAGAAGGTGCAATAATGCTCACATTGTCAGATGTAAAAATGGTATTCTTTAAGGGCACACCCGATGAAAAGGTGGCACTCAACAACTTTTCCCTTGAGGTAAATCAAGGCGATTTTATCACAATTATCGGTGCAAACGGTGCCGGTAAGTCGACGCTTTTCAACGCTATTGCCGGAACATATCTCACCGACGAGGGCAGAATTTTGCTTGAGGGTAAGGACATAACCGCTATGCCGGAGCATAAGCGTGCAAGGTTTATCGGCAGACTTTTCCAAGACCCGATGAAAGGCAGTGCACCGGGTATGAGTATTGAGGAAAATCTTGCTCTTGCAGCAGGTCACGGCGGATGGCTCAGTACTGTTTCAAAAAAGGATAAAAAGATTTTTAGGGAAAAACTTGCTCTTTTGGGTATGGGACTTGAGGACAGAATGAACTCACCCGTGGGACTTCTTTCGGGCGGCCAGCGTCAGGCTCTCACTCTTATGATGGCAACAATCAATCCGCCGAAGATTTTGCTCCTTGACGAGCACACGGCGGCTCTTGACCCGGGCACTGCCGAAAAGGTGCTCAATCTCACCACTCAAATTGTGGATGAAAACAAGATTACCTGCCTTATGATTACCCACAATATGCAGTCTGCACTTGACCTCGGCAACCGCACGGTTATGATGGATAAGGGCAGAGTGGTTTATGATGTGGCAAACGAGGAGCGTGCCGGACTTACCGTTCCTGACCTCCTTGAAAAGTTCAAAATTTCTGTCGGCAAAAATCTTGATAATGACAGGATGCTTCTGTCGTAATATAAAAGTGCATATAATTAAAAAATGACTACCCGAGAGGATAGTCATTTTTATTTGCTTAACCGTTTGGCAATATCGGTTAATAGTTTTATGTCATTTTTGCTTAATTGTTTTGCCTCTGTTTGAAGCTCATTCAGTGCGATTAGTTCTGTTCCTTTTTCGTTAAAAAATTCAGACGGCGTGATATTAAAGTATTCGCAAATGGAAATGAATTCAATCATAGACGGAAGTGCTCTGCCTGATGATATGCTTTGTATATAACTTTTGCTGTGACCTAAATCAAGGCTCATTTTGTATTCCGAAACATTCTTTTGTAAACGCAATTCGGTAATTCTGTCTCGTATAAATTGCTCATACATATTACCACCTCGTGTTTATTTTACACTAATTTAATCGGTAATATTCACGATGAGGTTACCGATTAAACTTGACTTATACCGATATAATTAGTATAATTAACATAATGTAAACAATACAATTAATATAACGGTTTATTGGAAAGGAGATAGTATGTCGGATAAAAATAATAAATTCTTGTTTAATACAACAAAAGAACAGAAACACAACTTTGATTATTGGATTATTATATTTGCGTATGTTGGCATAATCGGAGTAATATTGTCTGTAATTAATACAAATTGTGTTAATTCTTTGTTTGTTATTCCGAGTTTGGTTAATATTGTCTCTTTTATAATAAACATTATGAGTAACAAGAAAAAATTAACGAAAATATGTACCGTATTTGGGCTGATTTCAGGGTTCGTTGCAACAATAGTTAATATTTGGGTGATTGTAAAATTGCACTTAGGTTAAAGGTTGAAAAGACGGCGGTTCGGTTGTCTTTATTTTTTTACAAAAACAACCCCCCGGGAGGCTTGTTTTGGATTTTTGGGTATGATAATATACACAAAGACAAAACAAGGAGAAAATTTATGCACATTCCGGAAAATTATCTGTCCCCGTCCACCTGTGCGGTTATGACCGCCGCAGTGCTTCCTGCGTGGGGTTATTCAATCAAAAAAGTATCAAAGGAAATCACAAAGGACAAAATGCCGCTTCTCGGTATATTTGCCGCTTTTTCGTTTGTGGCAATGATGTTTAACATTCCGATTGTCGGCGGCTCAACGGGTCACGCAGTCGGCGGAACGCTGATTGCCATACTTTTGGGACCAGAGGCGGCGTGTCTGTCGGTCAGCGTAACGCTGATTTTGCAAGCGTTGCTGTTCGGCGACGGCGGTGTGCTTGCAATCGGTGCAAACTGCTTCAATATGGCTTTTGTTCTGCCGTTTGTCGGCTATGCCGTGTATAACCTCATTACCCGCAAAATTAAAAATAAAAACGGAAAATTTATCGGAGCGGCTGTCGGCAGTTATGTCGGCATTAACTGTGCGGCACTGTGTGCGGCTGTTGAATTTGGTATTCAGCCGCTGCTTTTCAAATCCGCAGACGGTCAGGCACTCTATTGCCCTTACGGACTTAATGTGTCAATTCCTGCAATGATGGCGGAACATCTCACGCTTTTCGGCTTGGCAGAAGCAATTTTCACCGTCGCAATGCTTGGTTTTGTTACTTCAACTTCGCCTGAAATTATGGCAAAACAACCGAGAACAAAAAAAGGCAACACTTTTATCGGCGTGCTTCTTGGCGTGCTTGCACTCGCAACACCTATCGGACTTTTGGCGTCCGGTACGGCTTGGGGTGAATGGGGAACAGACGAAATGACCGACCTTGTCGGATATGTTCCTAAGGGACTTGCAAGCGGTCCGCTCTCAACATTTGAGGCTATTTGCCCGGATTATTCAATCGGCGGTTTGCCGGAGTGGATAGGATATATTTTATGTGCCGTTATCGGTATAGCAATCTCAACGATTTTGTTTAAACTTGTCGGCACATTTATGAAATCAAAGGTTAACTATGACTGAAAATGGAATACCGTCATGGTTGACGGTAAAAGAGGACTATATTCCGCCCAAGGACAACAGCAATTTTATTACAAAATCGCAAAAATCCGTCGTGGCGGTGATGTCAAAATTTAAAGTTAACAGTGGCGTATACAAGACGAAGGAAGCGAACACTTCCGTTCGTCTTTTTGCCGTTTTACTGCTGATAATTCTTACCGCCGTGGCAAAAAATTACAGCTTTGTATTATTTATGCTCGGGCTTACCGCGGTTCGGGTCGCACTTCTCAAAGCGGACAAAATCAGAGTGCTTTTCAAAGTGCTTATTCCTGCGATGATAGTATCGACTGTCATTCTGCTTCCGGCTGTTTTTATGGGACACCCGAAAACCTTGCTAACGGTTCTCGGCAAGGTGGTTGTCAGCACAAGTCTAATTATGTCGGTCAATTTGACCGCTCCGTTTAACAGCATAACCTCGTCGCTCAAATCGTTTCACATTCCCGATACAGTGATTTTTACCTTTGATTTTACGGTTAAGTATATCTTGATTTTGAGTGAAATTTGTTTTGAAATGCTGACTGCCCTTAAAATTCGGTCAATAGGCAAAAATGACAACAAAAAATCCTCGGCTTCGGGTATACTCGGCACCGTGTTTATCAAAGCCAAGCAGTCGGGTGAGGAAACGGTTAAGGCTATGGAATGTCGGGGATTCGGCGGTAAATACACGGTTACACGGCACGAAAAATTAAAGGCGAATGATTTTTTGTATATGCTTTTCATTGCCTGTGCGGTGGGAATTTTTGTTTATTTTGAGGAGATTGCAAAATGATTAAGCTTGACGATATTTGCTTTGCATACGACAGTGTGCCGGTGTTGAAACATTTTAATGCGGAGATAAACGACGGCGAATTTGTTGTTATAAAAGGTGACAACGGCTGCGGCAAAAGCACGCTTTTGAATATTATAAATGCGTTGGAGTTCCCCGAAATCGGCACATATACCTTTGACGGAACTCAAATTAATAAAAAATCAATGAAAAACGAACAATTTGCAAAAGCGTTTCATCAAAAAATCGGTTATGTTTTTCAAAATACGGACGCACAACTGTTTTGCTCAAGCGTTTATGATGAAATTGCCTTTGCACCACGCCAAATGCAACTTGACGAAAACGAAGTTGCAAAGCGTGTTGACGATATGCTTACCCTTACCGGCACGGAGCACCTCAAGGAGCGTGCACCGTTTCATCTCTCAATGGGGGAGAAGAAAAAGGTTGCTGTGGCGTCCGTGCTTGCAATGAATCCGCAAACGCTGATTCTCGATGAACCGATGAATTTCCTTGATAAAAAATCAAGGCAGTGGCTTGTCGAATTTCTCAACAAAATGCACTCCGTCGGCAAAACGGTAATAATCGTGTCACACACCGACGACTTTGATAAGACGGCGGATAGGATTATAAATTTATAAAGGCTTTCTTGGGGAGGGCTTTTGTTTTTAGACAAGGTATTTTGATAATGGGAAATAATAGGTTTATTCCTATTGATAAAAATATAGTTTATTGTTATAATATATAGTAATTATTTTATCCGGGAGGGGTAAGCGGCTTTGATGCCGTTTTTGTTATGAGCACGATGGACAAGCCGAAAATATTGATAGCTGATAATTCGCAAATCAACAGAATGATTTTAGCGGAACTTTTAGGTGATGAATATGAGATTTTGCAAGCTGCCAACGGTTGTGAGGCGGTTTCTGTTATTTCCGGAAATCTCGACGAAATAGAGCTTGTGGTGCTTGACCTTGTTATGCCTGTTATGGATGGCTTTAAAACACTTCGTGTTATGAAAAAACGGGGCTGGCTGACAACTATTCCTGTTATCGTTATTTCATCAAATGATGAAATGCTTATGGAAGAAGCATATAAAACCGGTGCGGTGGATTTTATCAAAAGACCGTACAACAGTGCCGTTATTCATAACCGTGTAAAAAATACGCTTGCCCTTTACCGAAAGCAAAAGCAACTTGTGAATATGGTTGAGGAGCAGATTGCCGAAACGGAAATTTACAGCCGTCAGATGATATATGTTTTGGGCAACATTGTTGAATTCAGAAACGGCGAGAGCAATCTCCACATTCATAATGTTCAGACCGTTTCACGCATTTTGCTTGAGCGTGTTGCCGAAATTACGGACCGATATGAGCTGACAAACAGAAAAATTATGCTTATATCCACGGCGTCCGCACTTCACGATATAGGTAAAATCGCTATAGATGAAACGGTGCTCAACAAACCGGGTAGGCTTACTCCGGACGAGTTTGAAATTATAAAAAAGCATTCGGCAATAGGTTCCGATATGATAAAGTCTATGCCGGAATTTGACAAAAGAGTGAAAAATGAAAACGGAATCTATAAATATGCCTATGAAATATGCCGATGGCACCACGAAAGGTGGGACGGATTCGGTTATCCGGACGGACTGAAAGGCGAAGAAATTCCTATTTCCGCACAGGTTGTCGCTTTGGCAGATGTGTATGACGCACTTACAAGCGAGCGTTGTTACAAGGCGGCTTATGATCACGAAACGGCTGTTAAGATGATACTTAACGGCAAATGCGGTGCTTTTAATCCGTTACTTTTGAGCAGCTTGCGTGATTGTTCCGACCTACTTCGCAAGGTTGTGCACGGCAGAAAAAATATGCCGGGAGAAGACACCTTGGCGTTCAGAGTTACAAAAGAACTCATTGCCGACAAGCTGAATTCGCAAGATGACGATAAGGACGAAAAGAAATATCTTTTGTCTTTTGAAAATGCGAAGCGTAAATTTTTCTCAAACGGCATAAAGGAAATTCAAATCGAATACGATATAGACTTCGGTATGGTTACCGTGTCGGATTACGGCGTTAGATTTTTGAATCTTGACAGCTCAATGGTTGATATGCATACTTTTCGTCAACTCAGTACGAAAAACGGCAACTATGATAAGTTGATGAATATGATTAATCAAACAACGCCGAACTTTCCGATTTTTACAGGCACGGAGTATCTTGAACACGAGGGCAAAAAGTACAAGTGCGAAGTTAAGATTATGTCGCTGTGGACGGGTGACACGGTTCTTAAGCGTAAGAGCATTGTTATGCGTATTATACCGAACAACAGTTTTGAGAGCATTGATATAATCGATATGAAAAACTACAACGACAGCGAGTTTGAAGTTTTTGCCGAGCAAATCAAAAAGGTGTTCGATGTTGTGCGTGTGGTTGACCCGATTGAAACGGATATTGTAAGCAACGAAACTTTTGACAGTGATGTTGACAAGGCACAGAAAACGGGCAGATTAAAATGTTATTCAATTTGGGGCAGAAACGAGCGTTGCCAAAACTGCATATCGTATAAAACTTTTAAAACCAAAAAAACACACTCGAAGCTTGAATTTTTAAACGACAGCGTATATCAAATTTTTTCCAAATATATGGAAATTGACGGACAGCCGAGAGTGGTTGAAATGGTGTATCAAAACAGAAGCGATTTGCTGTTTGACGCTTACGGCAAAAATGATTTTATCAATTATGTCAACAGCTACAACCGCAAGCTTTACCGTGACCCGCTTACGGACACGCTTAACCGTCGTTATTTTGACGATGTGGGTAAGCAACTGAAAAATGTCACCGCCGTTTCTATGATTGATGTAGACGGATTTAAAGCGATTAACGATAATTACAGTCATATTGTCGGTGATAAAGCCATTGCTGCCGTCGCAAAAGCAATAGCCGCCAATATCGGTCAAAATGACAAGCTGATTCGTTACGGCGGAGATGAATTTGTGTTGCTGTTTGTCGGTGCTAAAGAAGCCTATTTTACCGCTACGCTTGAAAAATTAGTTAACGCGGTCGGTAAAATAGAAGTCGAGGAAATGCCGAATTATCACCTTTCAATTACAATAGGCGGTAAGTACGGTAAAGGAAATACGGAACTTGCAATTAACGACGCCGACAAGCTTTTGTATTTCGGTAAAACCAATAACAAACACATTGTTACGGATTTTGAGCAGAATAAAGGAAGTGAGTAATATGCAAATCAGAGAATTTTACGAAGCAATCGGAAGCGATTATCAAAAAGTATTTGCACGACTTTGTTCAAATGAGCTTATAATGAAGTATGTAAATGCGTTTTCGCAGGACGAAAGTTACGACAAGTTTGTGACGGAATATCAAAACGGAAATTTGGAGGAGGCTTTTAGGGCGGTGTACACGCTTAAAGGTATAAGTCTTAATCTCGGATTCTACCTTCTTTCAAAGTCGTGTATCAAAATTACCGAGGCGTTGCGTGGCGGCGAAAACGGTGTAACTCCTCAAATGATTGAGGAATTAACACAAAATTATCATCTCGTTGTTGAAAACATCAAAAAAATCGAAAATTGATTGTGTAAAATTTACAAACTTTTTTTGAGATTTTACTTGACAAACGATTTTTTATTTGGTATACTTGCCTTGCAATTGAGAGAAATCTCTGAAATTTCTAAGTTAATATTTGGCAAACTGTCGGAAACGGCAGGACGCAAAGTTATGAACCTAAAGTATTTACTATGGTAGTCAAACCGCAGATTGTTTTACAGTTTGCGGTTTTTATTTTTACAAACAACCCGTAAATCACAAATAACTCGTAAAGGAGATAATAATTATGAAAAAGAGTATGAAAAAAATTGTTGCGGCAGTGCTTCTTGTTATGTTTATCGTATCAATGTTCCCTGTAAGTGCATTTGCTGCATCGAGCAAAACAGTTAACGCTTCGTTTTACCTTTTGAACTCGGGTCTTCCGGTTCCTGTAGGTACAGCAAGCCAGCCAAAGAGCAACTATTCGGCAGCAGGCAGCGGTAAAATCACAGTTACAGACGATTATACCGGCGAGTACAACGAAGAGGGCGTTCCGAATATCGTATCCGCTCCTGAAGTTTCACTTGAAAGCGGTCAATCTGTTGTTTGGTATGTTACAAAGCAAGAGGGCGACGGTTGGCATGTTGACGGTGTAATCACTCCGTTTTACAGCTTCCTTTATGACGGAAACGGTGCAACATCGGGCTCAACAACAGATCCACAGCACTACTTCAAAAAGGACACAGCTACAGTTAAAGCAAGCTCATTCACTTATACAGACCACGAATTCACGGGTTGGAACACAAAGGCTGACGGTTCGGGCAAAGCTTACAAAGAGGGCGACACAATTGTTGTAAAAGACCTCGGCTTCCCTAAAGGAATCAACACTCTCACTCTTTACGCTCAGTGGAAATCAACTGAAAAAGAAGATGACAAAAAAGACGATAAGAAAGATGATGAAGACGACGATTCAACATTAATCGAACTCGGTATCGTAACTCCTAAAAAGATGTCTGTTCGTTTTGAAGACGGCAGCGTTTACAAAACAGGCGACACTCTTAATCTTGAAATCGGCAAAGAATACAAGTTCCAGATGTGCTCAAACGATTGGGACACAGACACTTACACAGATTACGGCTACGGTATTGCCGGTACAGTTGTTTACACCGTTAAGGTTTCAAACAGCTACACAGAAAGAAGCTATGACGAAGCAACAAAGACATTCGTTCTTCCAAAAGGCGACCCGGTTCTCCGTACAGATGTAAACAAGTGCTTTATGGCTTACAGATTCCACTTCAATGAAGACTATGACAAGCAAACAGGTATTCTTAAAGTCGTAAACACTCCTACAGAAAGCCTTTCTGTAAACCTTCCTTTGGGCTCAACAATCATTACAGACGCTTACAATTCATTCAAGTATGTAAAAACAGCTTTCGTATTCATTGAACAGGCTGAAGACAAGACAATTTCATACACAGATTACAACTGGGGCTTCTAAAACTAATTTCAATACGCATAGGGACTGCATTGCGGTCCCTTTTTTTATAAACAATTGTTTGCTTTGTATTCCGATATAATATATAATGTATATAATATAATATTACATATAGAGAAACGGTAAGGAGATACAAATATGAAAAAGACTATTGCGTTTTTGCTGTCGGTTGTTTTTATGGTAGGTGCTTTTGCGGCTTGCTCAAATGTTGACCCGAATGTTAAGCAAAAAAGTGAAAAGGACGATAACTATGTTGTTGACACATCGGAAGAAACTTCTGCCGATGCATCAACCATTGACGAAGAATATTATGCCAACCGTGCGTACGAATTGAAATATTTGTTTGCGATTGACAGCTTCAATTCGCCGAGCGAAATATCGACAAGCAAGTTGGTGCAATATGCTTTTTGCAGACTTTATTATAACAATCTCACGGATATGCCGAGAGAGGGCGTTAAAATGCGTGAGGCAACAGCCGAGCAAATTAACTCCCAAATTCAAAAGGATTTTGGCAAAGTGAATGTTGATATTACGAAATCCGACTTGTACAACAGCGGTAAAAAGAAGTTTGAAATGTGGGAACCGCTTTACGGCAGAGATTTATATTGCACCACATCGTCAACAGCTCAAAGTGACGGAACTTATGTTATTGAGGCGTCATTTTTCTCGGATGAAAAAAAGACAACTTCATCCGGTTCTGCTACGATTACCGTAACAACCCAAAAGGACGGCAAGCAGTACATAACAAAATTGGCATAGCTGTAAAGGATAAATTATGAATCAGGATTACTTAAAAGAAGCGGAAGAATTAAAATATGTTAATTCAAAGCTTGTAGACATTCTTTCCGACATTGAGGATAAGTATGAGGAAATCGGAAAACTTATTGCGGAGTTTCACGAACTTGTCGGCGAAAATGACGACGCAACCGTGGATAACGACCAGCAGGTTAAAAAATTACTCAATAAGTATTCGAACATTAACAAATAACAAAGACAGGGTAACAATATGAATTCGGTTAAGCATGCGTTTAACAAGTTAATATTGAATTTGAAAAAGTTTTTGTCGGGCGGCAGGCAAAATTTGGTTATAGGTTCCGCTTTGGCGATTGCTATGATTTTGCTGTCGTTTGCGGTTAAGTACACGGCAAATTATGTTGCTGTTTCGCAAAACGATACAAAAAGCGTGCAGTCGTGGGAGTATTGCTATCTTAAAAATGCCGACGCCAAGCCAAATACGGACGAGTTAAGTCAGTCAAGCTATGTTTTGCCTATTTCCACAAAAGGCAACACGGGATATTATTATCTTCGTCACACCTTCGAAAAGGTCAGCGACGATACATATCTTACGGTGAAAACCGACCGTTCACCGTTGAAAATACTTGTAAACGGTGAAGAAGTATATAACAACCACTACGGAACCGACAGCTACACCGGTAACAGTTACAACTGTGTAAAACTTACTAAAACGGCACTTTCACAAACTGTGGAGGTGTATATGGCTGTGCCTTACTCTATGTGCTTTGAAGTGAGCACTTCAACCAAGGCACCGAGCACATTCCCGGTTAATCAAGGTATGGTATTTGCGATTATTATGCTTGCCGTCGGTGTAATTATACTTTTAATTTCACTTGCCTTTTCAATCAAAAATAAGCATTTTTCACCGATACTTTTTATTGCATTTTATAATATTCTTTCGGGCGTTTCAGTTGGATTTTGGGAATTCTTGCAAAGTTCATACACGCTTAACGCTCCGATTTACGCAAATATTTCACAGGCGTTGTCGCTTGTGGGTATCGTTATTGCCGAAATTATGGCGTTTAACGCTTTCGGCTCTCTTAAAAAGAGTGCTAAATTTACAACTGCATTGTCGTTTGTTGCGGCTTTGTGTTCGCTGATACCGAATGTTCCGATTGTTACTCGGGTTGCTCCTCTTGTATGTTCGGCACTTCTTTTGGTGTCGCTTGCGTTTTCACAATCGGCATTTTTGCAAGCTATGGGCAGGCGTGCCAAGGGTTCGTTTTCGGTTTGGTTTGCAATCAATTTTGTTGTGCTTTCAAGCGTTATACTGTCACTTCAAATGTTCTTTGGCAATGTAAAATATTTTGTTTTGTTCAATTTTATGACAGACGCAGTGTTTACAGTTGTTATGAGTGCTGTCGGATTTGACAAATCATCGCTTAAATACAAGAAAAAACAGGAAGAATACGAAAAATTTATTAAAGACACATCTTGGGTTGACGCACTTAATAAAATCGTTGATGAGATTATCGGCATTTCGGACGACAGCGAAAAAATTGTTGTTGCGGCAAAGGAACTTAAAGATTTGCTCAACTCTCAGCTTCCGGAAGACGGACAGTTGACCGTCGGCGTGTGCATAGGCAACTCCGAGGCGGGCGGATTTAATCAGATTTATTCCGATAATATCGACGAAGAGTGTAATTACGACCTGATCAATTACCGTTATGCAAATTACAGCGAACTGAACAATGTCTTTTGGGGCGACACTTATTTTGATATTGTGCTTAAAAAATTTGACGCAATTCATTCGATTATTCACTTTGAGGGCAGTAAGGAAATGCTCAACGACAAGATTTCAAATGTAATTGAAGTTTTGTGTGCACAGCTTACACTTCTTATTAATGTAACAGGTGATGAACAAAAGGACGAAGACTTTCAGGTTGACTTTTTGTCAAAGCTTGCCGAAGTTGTTGAAACAAAGAGCGGAAGCGGAAAAAATCACCTTACAAATGTTTCGGCTATTTCGCTTTGCATTTGTTCCGAATTGGGACTCGGCGAAGACGACATAAGACGAATCGGCTTTGCTTCGGCACTTCACGATATAGGCAAAATCATTATTCCGGAAAGCATTCTTGAAAATCAGGGGGCTCTTTCGGACGATGAAAAGAATATTGTTAAAACTCACGCGGAATTCGGCGGAAAACTTCTTTCGGGTGTTCCCGGTGAATTCATTTCCATTGCGGCTCAAATCGCACATTATCATCACGAACAGATTGACGGCAACGGATATTACGGTTTAAAGGGCGAGGAAATTCCTCTTGCGGCACGCATTACAACTGTTGCCGATGTGTTCGATGCACTTACCTCTGTGCGTTCGTATAAAAATGCGTGGACGGACGAGCGTGCAATATCGTATCTCAAGGAATACAGCGGTACAATATTTGACCCAAAAGTTGTAGACGCTTTTATTAAAAGCTATGATTTGATTTGCGAACTCAAAAAAGGCGGTGAAGCATAATGAGTGAAGAAAAGCTTAATGAGGCAGAACTTAACGAGAATTCAAACCCAAACACTTATGTTGCACCGCAGGAGGACGAAAACACATTTGACCTCGAAAAAGACCGTGCGGAGCAAACGGAACAGGAAACTAAAAAAATAAAGCAAAAATGGTTTTTCAAGTGGTATTTTATTGTTCCGATGATTTTGCTTTTGATAATAATTATCGCTTTTGTCGGCTGGCAAATTAAAGCGAAAACTTATCTTAATGTTTGCGTGCTTGATAAAACGGTGCTTGTTGCCGAAGAAGATAACGATGTTGATAACGAGCTTGCTTACAGAAAGCACGAGGGGCTTTTTTGGCTTTTGAATCAAAAGAAAATCGTTTTTCAGGACGGCAGTGCTTACGATTATACAAACGATTATTTCGGTCAGCACCTTAAAGAGGACGGAACGACTACCGAAATGAAGGAGCTTACCACGCTTGATTATGTGCCTGATTTGATGTACATTTCCGATGTTTACGGTGCAACAAACGACACTTACGGATATTTTAACGATAACGACGCAAAGGGTTCGGGCTTCAACGCCGACGATATGTCCGTTGTGTCTTATGCTTACGAAAACAATGCAACCGTTATCGGCGAAATGGAACTTTTCAACTCAAATATGACTGCTTCCGTTACCGCACAGCTTCAGTCGCTGTTCGGCATAAGCGAAACCGGCTGGGTCGGCAGATATATTTATGATTTGCAGGATTTCACCGATGTTCCCGATTGGGCACCGGAGCTTTATGAACAGCAGTCGGGCGTTGAGTGGCAGTTTACCGGCTCGGGAATACTGCTTGTTTCAAAAGAGGGCAAAATCATTGTTTTGGAACAAAAAACAGACTTCGACTCCAAAAACCTCCTCAAAATCTATCTGAACGAGGATTATAAAAAGGAGTTTAAGGGCTGTAAAAAAACCAACTTTTACAATTGGTTTGAATTGATTGAAGCCAACGCAGACGCCGAGGCACTTGCCACATTCGAGTTTGATGTAAATGCAACCGGTATGGAGAAGATGGCAGAAATTTCAAATACACCGAGGTTTGTTGCCATTACCCGAAAAAAAGTAAAGAACAAGCCGGCGGCATACTATTTTGCCGGTGACTTCAACGATTATGTCAGCAAAAAGAATATCAATAAATTCTTGGGTGCAGACAAGTTTTTCAAGTTTTTGTCTTATGATAATTTGGGTGATATTTCGTGCTTTTATTGGAAGTTCTATAATCCGCTTATGACGAAAATTCTCAAGGATTGCAAAGCCGAAAACGGCGAACGACACAAAAACGGAGCACAGGAAAGCAAAAATTCCACCGAAGTTGCCCGAGTAAATAACGGCAAATTTGAGGTTCTTGACGGCAAAAAGTTTAAAGAACTTAATCTGAAAGCCTTTAGCATAAACGCAAATAAACCGGGCGAAACAAAGTACACCCGTGACTACACCTACTATCAAAGTCTTGTTGAGGAAATGAATGAAATAGGTGCAAATTGCGTAAGAGCAAAGGGGCTTATGCCGGCTGAGTTTTACCGTGCGATTTATCAAAACAATGTTGATAACAGTGAAAATAAGATTTATATAATTCAAACGATAACAGCTCCCGAGGGGCTTTCTGCGGACAAATATTTAACCGAGGACGGTCAAAAGCAGTGGAAAAAAGCGATTGAAACGGTTATCAAAGCACTTCACGGCGACGGCTCGACAAAGGCTACAAGTAATCTTAATTCCACTTCCTATTTTAACGATGTTTCACCTTATGTACTCGGAGTTTTGATTGACGCAAATTTGACTTCCGCCAACGCCAAGGCGATTAAAAACAGCTCAAGCGGATTTACTTATACCGGTAAATATTTCAGTGCAAATACTCCTGTTGAAGCGTTTGCCGCAAAGCTTTGCGATATTGCCGAAAGTAAAAATGTAAAATCTTACGGTTACAAAATTCCTGTGGGCGTGCAGATTGACTCAAATTCGGTTGCCGATTATTCGCTTGCAAAGGGCGACACAAAATACGATATGTCAACCGTTATTTCGGCAAACGAAAAGTCAAAGCAGTATTTCTTCCTTGCCGTAAACGGCGAACTTGACAAAGGCGTGTTTGCTCAAAACGCAAAACGCTACGGCAGTGCGTACGGCGACGGATTTTCAAAATATCTCAGCGACCTTTTGACGGCTGTTAAGGCTCCGCTTCTTGTAAGCTCAATAAGCGTTTCGACAAATATCGGCGGTAACAGTGAGTCAGAACAGGCAAGTAAGCTCATTGCCGGACTTAATGCCGTATCGGGTGCAAATACTATGGGTGCGGTTATATCCGACCTCAACGACAATTGGTCTGCCGTTTCAAGTAAAATGTATCCGTTTACCGTGCCGCTTCTTAATAATTACTTGTGGCACAATGTTGCCGACAGTGCACAAACGACCGGTATTGTATCAATTGATTCCAAAACGCCGGAAAGCACGGATTTGGAATATACCGATGATGACAGAATGCAGGGTATGTCCGTTTCGGCAAACGAAAGCTACCTATATATTAATGTAAGAATGCTTGAAGAAGTGGATTATTCAAAAGAAGACTTCTTTGTCGGCATTGACACTTATCAGCGTAACGACGGTGAATATTACTACGCTTCAAAGTATACGCCTACCGCTCTTTCCGGTATGGAATTTGTTATACATTTTTCAAGCAAGCAAAATGCAAAGCTTTATGTTGCAAAATCGTATGACAAAACCAAGGGCAACTATTCCTCAAAGGAAAGCTATACGGGTAAGTACAGTCTTGTTGCAACTCTCAAATACGGCGGTTTCCGTTCGGGCGACAATCAATATTACTCAACTGGTACAACAACATATATCCGTATTCCGTGGGCACTTCTTAATGTAACCGACCCAACGCAAAAGATTGTCATCAACAATCCGGGCAAACTCGGCTCACAGGCGAAAACAACGCAAACAAACGGCTTCTTGATTTCGCTTATGATTGCCGACAAGAGCACAAAGGACCTCCTTTATATGTTCCCTGAATCAAAGCAGGACCCGGGTTACAAAACATTTAAGTGGAACAGTTGGGAAACTGTGGATTTTGAATACCGTGAAAAAGACGGATTCGGCACTCTTAAAAAATACTTTAAAACTATAAAATAACATTATATATCCGAAAGGCGGTGAGATTTTGACATACGAGCTTTTTGCGGTAATAGGCATTATTGTTTGCCTGTTTCTGCTTGCAATTGAGTATTTGTGGCTTTATATTCTTGCAGTTAAGCAGGAAAAACACACAAACAAATATTCTGCGGCACGAAAAAAGGCAAAAAAGATAGTAGAGGGCATTATGTTCAGCCCGACGCACCGCTCAAGAGAAAGCGAGCTTAAATCGCTGAACGAACTTGTGAACGGCGACTGCGAAATTCTTGACGCCGTGTATGAAGAAGTGAATAAATGGAAAAATCAAGCCGATGATTTCACAAAATCAAGAGAGGATATTTTTGTTGAAATTGACAACACGCTAAAACCGATTGAAATTTATGCAAAACTTCTCAAGGACGGAAGCTGGCATGATAAATGTTATGCGTGCCGCCGACTTGCCGACTTTAAGGCAGTTGATTATATCAACGATATAGGCAAGCTTGTAACCGATAAAAACCGCACAATCGCATACAATGCGGCAATGGCGTTGTCTGTATTCGGTGATTGCGAGCGTGTGGCAAAGTATATTGTCAGCCTTGAAGACGATAAAAAATTTTCAACCCGAGTGGTGTATGAAATCATCGCGGATTACGGCGGAGATTTATCCGAGTTGGTTGGGCTTGTTCTTAAAAATTGCAATGAGAGTATGAAAGCGACTATTATTACGGCGGTTGCTTCGTACGGTTTGAGTGATTTTGCCGATGTTTATTATGCAGGCGTAACAAGCACAAACGAGGATATGAAAATTGCTTGCGTAAAGGCACTTTCGGGACTTAAAAATCTTGAATACGAGCACACGCTTATCGTTGCGGCAAAGGATAAAAATTGGGTTGTGCGTATTGCCGCTATTAAAGGACTTGCCGCTTTTCAAACGAGAGAATCCGTTGACGCTGTTAAAATCGCCACTAAAGACAAAGAATGGTGGGTTCGTCAGGTTGCGGCTTCGGCACTTCTTAATATGTCGGTCAAAATCAAGGATATAGACGAGATTATGAAAGGCTATGACCGATATGCCGCCGACGCGGTTAAAAATTCACTTTACAGAGAAATTGATATGAGGGGGTAGACGCTATGGATATTATGACCTATATAAGAGCTGTAATTAAGTTCTTCAACTATTTTTGTATGGCGTTTACCGTGCTCCTCAGCTTGATATATATTGCACAAATGGTATTATCTTTGGTTAAGGTACGCAGAGATTCAAGAGAAATGCGTTCAAACGATTACGAACGGTATATGTATTCGGACAATCTTCTGCCGATTTCATTGCTCATTCCCGCATACAACGAGGAAGAAAATGTTGTGCAAAACATCAAGTCGCTTATGAAAATGGATTATCCGAATTTTGAGATTGTTGTTGTAAACGACGGTTCAACCGACCGCACGCACGACAAAATCGTCAAGGCGTTCGATCTTTATCAAATCGAAACATCGCAAAAGATTTCTATTCCGACAAAAGAGGTCAGGGGCGTTTACTATAATGTAAAATATCCGCAGTTGATTTATATTGACAAAGAAAACGGCGGTAAGTCGGACGCACTCAATGCTGGCATAAACGCTTCGTCTTATCCGCTTTTTGCCTGCCTTGACGCGGACTCCCGTCTTGAAAAGGACGCTCTTTTGAAACTTGCAATTGAGTTTAATAAGAACAAGAACACAATCGTTGCCGGCGGTATCGTTCGTATTGCAAACGGTTCGATTATCCGTGACGGTGTGTTTGAAAGCTTTTCTATGCCGAAAAAGCTCATTGAGCGTTTCCAAATTGTGGAATATTACCGTTCGTTTTTATCGGGCAGGGTAAGTTGGGGACTTTCAAATTCAATGCTTATCGTGTCGGGTGCATTCGGCGTGTTCCAAAAGCAGGCGGTTATAGAAGTCGGCGGATACAAAACAAATACAATCGGTGAGGATATGGAAATTGTTGTCCGTCTTCACGAATATATGCGTAAAAACAGGCGTAAGTACAAGATTATTTTTTGCGAGGATTCCGTGTGCTGGACGCAGGGTCCTATGCAACTTAAAGATATCAGAGGTCAACGCAGAAGATGGCAAATCGGTCTTCTTGACACGCTTCTTTCTCATAAAAAACTCTTTTTGAATCCCCGTTACGGTGCAGTAGGTTTACTTGCCGTGCCGTACAACTGGATTTTTGAGCTTCTCGGTGCGTGCATTGAGGTTATCGGATATTTTCTTATCCCGTTTTCACTGCTTATGGGTGAGCTTAATATATTCTTTTTTGTAATATACTTTTTGCTTGCAACCCTTCTCGGTATTATGCTGTCTATCGGCAGCCTTATTTTGGAGCAGTATACCAAAAAATCGGCAATGACGGCAAAGCAGTACATTCAAATTTCGGTCTATGCCATACTTGAAAATTTCGGCTACCGTCAGCTTATCACGCTTTTCCGTGTTGAGGGCATACTCAAATACCGTAAACTCCGCCAAACTTGGGGTAAAATCGAACGAAAGGAATTTGATGAATAATGAAAAAATATGTTATTCCCATTGTTGCAACATTAATGGTTTTTCTCGTTCTTGCACAAACGGGAGTTCTTCAGCCTTTCGGTATTCACGGTATTTCAAGTCCGTTTTCGGACAGCAAAGACAGCGAAGCCTCCAATAAAAAAGAAGTCTTTACCGATGATGAAACCGGTGTTTCCTATCGGGTAAAGACGGAGGGCGATTATTTTCAAATATACGAAAACGGCGAATGGAACGAAGTTTTCTGGGCAGGCGTTAATATCGGTGCCGGTGAGCCGGGCATTTTCCCGGGCGAGCTTACAATTTCGTACGAAACCTATCTTAGATGGTTTAAATACATAGGCGAGATGAACTGTAACTGTATCCGTGTTTATACCACGATGCGACCGCAGTTTTACACGGCACTTGCAACATACAACAAGACTGCCGAAAATCCGCTTTATCTTTTCCAGGGCGTATGGGTAAACGAAGAAGACATTTCCCGCCTTTCGGATGTTTATGCTGAAAACGGTAAAATTCTTGAAGGCTTTAAAGAAGACGCACTCAACCTTGTTGATGTTATTCACGGCAACATTACTTTGCCCGAAACGGCAGGTGAGGCTTCCGGAACATATACGGCGGATGTTTCGCATTGGTTCGGCGGTTGGATTTTGGGTATTGAGTGGGACCCGAATTTGGTACTCAATACAAACGAACAGCATGCCGATAAAGCAACGTATGACGGCGAATATCTTTATACCCAGGCGGCAACTCCGTTTGAGGCGTTCCTTTGCGAAGTCGGAGACGCCGTAATAAAAAAAGAGGCGGAGGATTACAAATTCCAATCGACTCTTGCTTTTTCAAACTGGATTACAACCGACCCGCTTACTCACCCGAATGAGCCTCATTACGACGAGGATAAGGTTACGGTCAATGTTGAAAATGTAAAATCGAGAGATAACTTTAAGCCGGGTATGTTCGCTTCGTATCATATTTATCCGTATTATCCGGACAGCCTTAATTATCAAACGGATTATTTGAATAATTACGACGATGACGGCAATGTTGATACCTATAGTGCCTATCTTGCCGACCTGAAACTTGCTCATACAATGCCGATTATGGTTGCGGAATTCGGCGTGCCTACTTCAAGGGGTTTGGGGCATAAAAGCGTTATGAATTACGACCAGGGACGAATTGACGAAACCAAGCAGGGGCAAATTCTGTCCTCTTTGTTTGATAAGATTTACGAGCAAAAATATGCCGGCGGTATCGTCTTTACTTGGCAGGACGAATGGTTTAAGCGAACATGGAACAATGTTATGTTCGATGTCGCCGACAGACGACCGTTTTGGTCAAATATTCAAACAACAGAGCAGTGCTTTGGCTTGCTTGCGTTTGACCCGGGCGACACGCAGTCCGTTTGTTATGTTGACGGTGATGTGTCCGAATGGAAAGGTCAGGAACCCGTTTGCACAACCGATTACGGAAAACTGTATGTAAAATCGGATGAACGCTATCTTTACCTTATGGTTGATACCGATACTTCAAAGTACGATTTTAACACCGATACAATTTATATCCCGATTGACACTATTGCCTCTCAGGGTAACACAACGGCAAGCAAATATAACTTGAAATTCGATAAGGGTGCGGATTTTCTTGTAATGATTAACGGTGCAAAAAATTCGCATATTTATGTTGACCGTTACTACGATGCGTTTTACTATTATTTCATACGCTCCGGTACACTTGCCGATATGGCTATTGACAAAAATTCAAATGTCAAAAACAGCGGAGTGTTTAACGAAATGCGTATGTGCTACGGCTATCATCTTACTGTTCCGCACACAAATCAAGAGGTTAAAGACCTTGTTTACGAAACGGGTAAATTACAGTACGGCAATGCAAATCCGGATTCGGACGATTACACATCACTTACCGATTTTTGCTACAAAAACGGCAAAATAGAAATTCGACTTCCGTGGCAGCTTCTCAATGTTATGGACCCGTCTTCAAAACAGCAGATAAATGATTTTTACAAAACACAGAGTATTTCTCCGACTGCGTATGAAGAATTTTCGTTTGGCTTGGGTTCGTCAAAAGACACTTCGGGTCAAATCAAAATCAACGGTAAATACAGTTACGATTCGTGGAACACTCCGACTTATCACGAAAGATTAAAGCCGGGTTATTATGTTCTTCAAAAGCATCTCAAGCAGTACACAAAAACCGATAAGTAAACTATATATAGATGTCAAAGTCGGCGTCGGTACCTTATCTGCCGCATTGTAATTGTTGATTTTTTGTGATATAATACTATAGTTATAAATTAAAGGAGAGATACCAATGGCAGAATTTAAGTCGTCTTTTATGGGCGGATATAATAAAAAGTCGGTTAACGAATATTTAGCAAAACTTGAAAGCGAAAACGAAACTTTGAAAAAGGCTCTTGACCTTGCAGAGCACAACTCACTCAAGGTTGACAAGTATCAAAATGAAGCCGCTAAGCTTAAAAATCGTGTTGCAGAATTGGAAAAAAAGCTTGAAGAAAGCGAACAGTCCAACGGCGATTACATTTCGAGCATCGGTCAGATTTTCTATTCGGCGTATGAAAGCGGAGCTAAAATTACCGATGACGCAAAGGCAGGCTCACAGGAGTTTTTGCAAAAAATCGAAAGTGTTTCGGCACAGGCAAAGGCAGAAGCACAAAAGGCAATCAGTGCATACAATCTTATCAATACCGATGTTAAGGCACTTCTTGCAAATCTTACAAAAGAAATCAATGCCGTGTCTGCCAACACAGACGCTATGATTAAAAAAGCAAAACTCGTTGCTGAATCAATGGATGATATTCAAAATATCACATCTGAAAACGCAAGCAAGGCAAATGCCGTTGCCGAAGAATATAAAGAGTTTTTCGACTCGTTTTTAACAAATGAAAAAGCTCAAGCCGTTAAGGTCGCAGAAAAAGTTGCCGAACCTGTTTTAGCTTCTGTTCCTGTCGAAACGGCAGTTGTTGAAGAACAGAAAACCGAGACTCCGATTGACAGTCAACCGGCACCGACACCGGCTCAGCCGATTCCACAGCAGGTTAAAGAAGAACCTGTTTCAGCCGCTCCTGTACAAAATTCAACAGCACCGTCAGACAGAAACGCCCTCCTCCGCGATATGCTCAAAAGAGTCCAAAACAATAACGAATAATAATTGATAACGATAGCTTAAAGTAAAACCGGGGTCATCTCAATTTATGAGGTGACCCCGGTTTTGCTTATTCTTATTTGTTTGGCTCAAATTTAAGTATAGAATAAACTTGAGGATAATAGTTATAAATTCTTATGCCTTTTTTGTAAAGAATTCCGCGTTTGAATCGAGTCCAATTCGGTTTGTCTTTCAGATGCTTTGACATATAACTGTCGGCATAGCAAATTACGGTTACGGGATGCTTAATTTCACTAATCATTTTTTCGGCAAACAGTTTGAATGTTTCTTCCATAAACGGTCTGTTAAAATAGAAAACATCGTAATCGTCGCAGTTTATATTAAACGCGTCGCCGTTTATTACAGTAACATTATCCTTTTTGTTTGCCCATCTTTTGGCATAGTTTGCAACATCGGAATTGAATTCGATTCCCGTTGCTTGGCAGTTTTTATTCAAGCTATGAACAAAATTAACAACTCTGCCTTTGCCGCAACCGACATCAATAAATCTTGTGTTGTCGTTGATGTTTACATCTTTGAACATCTCTTTCAGGGAAATATATCTCGTTGATTCACTTCCGGTGGAAATGCTTCTGTCGAGCGAATTGACATATTTTTCAAGAGAGATACCGCAAGTTAACAAATCTTTGATTGTATCGTGATAAGTGAACAGCTTGCGTGTAACCTTGCTGTAAAATTTGCCCGCCCCGGTGGTCATAGACCACGAGGACAGGCATTTTTTATATTCGTTAGCTATGGATTTGCAATTTTCCATTATAACACCTAAATCTTAACCGTTAAGAATTTCGAAGTTCTTCTTATTGCATTTATAAAGATTCTTGAACACCTCAAAGTTACGGTCGTAAACCGCTTTGTTTGCCTTGTTAGGGTGGTATGTAATCTTAGCCGGGATAAGCTTCTTAACCTCTGTCATTGAGCTAATCATACCCGTACCTACTGCGATACAAGCCGCAGCACCCACGGCACCGATGTTTTGCGGAGAATCAACAACCTCAACATCACGCTGGAGAATATCCGAAAGGATTTGGCAAGTAGCTGCACCGAGTGCACCGCCGCCGCAGAAACGAACTGCGTTTGTTGTTTTATACTTTGCAACTTTTTGCTCTTCACGCTCAAGCATCCATCTCATATGGAAGCAAACGCCCTCAACAACAGCTCTGATAAGCTCTGTTTTACCTGTTTCAAGGTGAATATTGAAGAACATACCTGCGGCGTTAGGGTCTTCAAACGGACATCTGTTGCCGTGAAGCCACGGTGTGAATATAACGCCGTCCGAACCCGGATTGGCACGCTCGATAACTTCTTCAAGATAATCGTAAAGGTTGAAGCTTTCTTCTTCCAAATCATCCTTTTTATGGCCGTATTTTTTGAGGAATACGCCGATTTCGTCAAGTGCAAGGTGGTCCTTAACCCAACCTACACACTTGTTTGATGTTTCAAGTTCCGCAAAATAGTTGTATGTTTCAGGATTTGCACCAACAATAGCCGCCATCATTGCACCTGCGTCAACAAGCTGTTCCGGAACAACGGTTCCTACCCAGCCCGAAGTACCTGAATAAATGTGAGTGTCACCGATTTCGGTTGCACCGGCACCAACGCCGATAAGCGATGCGTCACCGCCACCGCCGTAAACTGCCGTGCCCTCTGCAAGTCCGAGTTCTTCAGCGGCTTGCTTTGTAACCTCGCCGACTTTTTCCGTACTTGCTTTGATAACAGGCATATGCTCGATATTAACGCCGACCATATCACAGATAGGCTTGCACCAACCCTCGTGACCCTTACGGGTATCATAAAGGAGTGTGCCGAAAGCGGAGTCGTTTGTCATAACAAACTCGCCGCTGCAACGAAGAATCATATATTCCTTAACATCAAGCCATTTGTAAATACGCTTAAAGTTTTCAGGCTCGTGAGCTTCAACCCACTTGTATTTCCAAATCGGGTCTTTAACCGATGAAGAAACCGCACCTGTGTACTTGAGGTATTTGAGAAGTTTTGTAACCTCGGCCCCCGCAACCTGAACACCGTGTGCAATACCTTTTTTAATTTCCTCTCTTGCACGCTGGTCCATATATGTCATAGGACGGCGAATACACTTGCCCTCTTTGTCAACAAGAACCAAGCCCTGCATAGCGGAACAAAAGCTGATGCCCTCGATTTGCTCTTTCTTGATTTTCTTGCATTTTTTGAACACTTCCTTTGTGGTTACGCACATTGCGTTCCACCATTCGTCTGCGTCCTGCTCACTGCCGCCTTTAACGCCGGTTTCTTCGTCAACATAAAGGTTGTATCCTTCTGTTGCCGATGCAAGAATTTTCATTTCCTTGTCGATTTCGATAAGGCAGGTTTTGATACCCGTAGTACCGATATCATAGGTGATTACATACTTACTCATAGTATCCTCCATATAAAAATTTAGTTTGTAGATTATTTTTCAAAAGTAAATGCCGATTCAATAAACTTGAGCAGCTGTTTTACTATTTGTTCCTCCGACAGCTCGGCTACATTAACGCCCGTATAAATTTCAAGCCTGTTGCGATAGTAATCGCAGGTGAACGAAAACTGAAGGGAAGTAAGCAAATTATCAAGGAAAAATGCAAAAAGACGAGGGTCCATATCCTGTCTTACATCACCTTTTGCAAGTGCGTCGGTGATACATTTAACATACTTTTTGCTTGTTTCGCCCTCAATGGCTTTGGCAAATTCCATTGCCTTTTCGCTGTTACGCTCGGATGTTATCTCGTTGTAAAGTTTAACATAATTTGCATCTTTTTGGCTGAGCTGACAGGTCGTCCTTATCAGTTTTTCGGCTTTGGTAAGAAGCTTGTCGTCGCTTTTAAGTATTTCGTCAACTGCGTCGTCAAGAATTGACATACCCCGCTGAATGCAAGTGATGAACAAATCTTCCTTGGTGCTGAAATACTTGTACATCAGCCCGATACTTATTCCGGCATTTTTGGCTATTATGTTTATGTTGGCATTTTCATACCCTTTAGAAGCAAATTCATTAATACCGACTTCAAGTATCTTTTCTTTTCTTTCGTCGGAAGCCCTCTCAAACGCTTCTTTATATCTCTTTTCAAACATAAAAATCTTGATTTTGTAGCCTTGCACAAAAGGTGAACGACTTGTTTGTGCAAATGCTCCAAATCTCCTTTGGTGAGTATTAATTCACTAAGAACATATTACCATTTTTCAGTATATAATGCAACAAAAATAACTAAAAAATTGCAACATTAAAGTTGACAAATCATTAAAATGTGATATACTTAATTTGTAAAAGCTGTGAGCACCCGCTCACCAATTAATTAGTGAGTAACCGCTCACCATAAAATCTAAGGAGGAAAATTATGGATACAAGATTCGCTATTACAGAGTATCCTAATGCTGCTGCGCTTACAGCACAGCTCGATGCATTAATCAAAAAACCAATCTACTCTATCAACAGAGCAGCTCTTAAAGAGTATGAAGAAGAATACTTCAATAAGAAGTGTGCTAAGTCTAAGGAAATGATTACAGAAGCTAAGTCAATCATTCCGGGCGGCGTTCAGCACAACCTTGCATTTAACTATCCGTTCCCAATCGTTATGACAAAGGCTAAGGGCAACAGACTTTGGGATATCGACGGTAACGAATATTTTGACTTCCTTCAGGCAGGCGGTCCTACAATTATCGGTTCAAACGACGATGTTGTAAAAGAAAAGGTTAAGGAACTTCTTGATGACTGCGGTCCGTCAACAGGTTTGTTCCACCCTTATGAATACAAGCTTGCTAAGAAAATCAGCGAGTGCGTTCCTTCTGTAGAAATGTTCCGTATGCTCGGTTCAGGTACAGAATCATGTATGTGTGCAGTTCGTGTTGCTCGTCTTGCAACAGGTCATAAGAATGTAATTAAAATGGGCGGTGCTTACCACGGCTGGTCAGATCAGCTTGCTTGGGGTATGCGTGTTCCGGGTACACTTAACCTTCAATCACACGGTGTTCCTATGTTTGTATTTAAGCACACACAGGAATTCTTCCCTAACGACCTCAAAGACCTTGAGAAGAAGCTTATCATCAACAAGTTCCGTGGCGGTACAGCTGCTGTATTCATTGAACCATGCGGTCCTGAATCAGCAACCCGTCCTGTAGATAAGGATTTCCCTAAGGGCGTACAGGCACTTTGCCGTAAGTACGGTGCACTCCTCGTTTGCGACGAAGTTGTAACAGGTTTCCGTATCGGTTTGTCAGGTGCTCAGGGTTACTACGGTATCGATCCTGATATCACAATCTTCGGTAAGATTATCGCAGGCGGCTATCCTGGTGCAGGCGGTATCGGCGGTCACAAGGAAGTTATGAAGTATCTTGGTGCAGGTCTTGATAAGGCTGAAGGCAAGAAGATTCATAAGGCTATGTGCGGCGGTACAATGGCTGCTACACCTATCTCTTGCTGTGCAGGTTACACAGTTATCTGTGAAATCGAAAAGAGAAACGCTTGTCAGGTTGCCGGTCAAATGGCTGACAGACTTGTTAAGGGTCTTAACGAATCAATTAAGAAGTACGACCTTCCGTTCGTATGCTACAATGTAGGTTCAATCTGCCAGTTACATACAGTTGCTACAATGCACTTCAGAATTAACTGGAAGAAGCCTTGGACAATTCCTTCAGTTCTTAAAGAAACAGGTATCCGTCAGACAGAAATGCAATATATGGGTGCTGCTTATATGGCAGAAGGTCTTGTAACACTTGCAGGTTCTCGTCTTTACACTTCAAGTGCTTACACTGAAGAAGACATTGACGAATGCATCAAGAGATTCGACAAGGTTCTTTCAAAGTGCGAAAAGATTGATTATTAATTAATGACATAAAAAGGGCGGTCAACAACCGCCCGTTTGTCGCTTTTAAATATTAAATAATTTAAGGGGAAAAATATGGCTTACGAAATTGAAGAAGCTAAAAGATTAGTTGTTGAAGCAGGCAAAAAGCTTGTTGAATCCGGTCTTATTGCCCGCACATGGGGCAATGTTTCCGCTCGTATCAGTGATACTCAATTTGTTATCACTCCGTCGGGCAGAGCTTATGAAGACCTCACTCCCGATGAAATTGTAGTTGTTAACATTGCAGACTGTTCACACGAGGGCGATATTAAGCCATCATCCGAAAAGGGCGTTCACGCTGCGGCTTACCGTCATCATCCAACAGTTGATTTTGTTATTCACACTCACCAAAGAGCGGCTACAATTGTTTCCATCACAGGTATGGAAATCAGAAATGTATATGACGAATTCAAGGGCGTTTTGGGCGACAAGGTTCCTTGTGCCGATTACGCAATGTCTACAACAGATTCACTTCGCAAAAAGGTTGAAATGTGCATTCAAATGAATCCGGGTTGCCGTGCAATTATGCTTATGCACCACGGCACACTTTGTATGGGTGACGATTATGACCACGCATTTGCTATTGCAGAAAATCTTGAGAAGTGCTGTGAAAAGGTAATTAAGGATAACTACCTTCGCCATTCGTGGGATAAGACTTATTCCGACGAAGCAAGAAGAGCTTATTATCTCAAGAAGCATGACGCAGGCGAAATGCCGGTAGAAATTTGCGACCTTGGTTCTTCTGTAAGAAACGGCAATCGCTTTACTCTTACAGTAGGCGGCAAGAGTGTTGATGTTGACCTTGAAACAGGTCTCGGTATCAACGGCATTGCTCCGAAGGTAGAGAAAATCCACAGAGCTATTTATAACACAGAAGATGTTACAATGATTAAGCACCTTGCAACTCCTGATGTTGTTGCTGTATCTTGCCTTGATGAAACTATGGAACCTATGATTGACGACTTTGCTCAAATCGTCGGTCTTGATGTAAAATGCGTTCCGTGGATTAACGGTGATACAGACGACTGTGCAAAGGAAATCGGTAAGGCTGTTGAAAAGAGAAATGCAGTTCTTATTCAGGGTATGGGTGCAATGATTACCGGTAATAACGACGGTGACCTTCAAGCACTTGATATTATTATGGATAAGGGTGCCGCTGCTCAAATCGATTGCGATATCTTCAACCGTTCTCACTATGTTCCAAAGGCAGAATGCTTCCTTATGAGAACAGTTTACCTTGCAAAGTACAGCAAGCAAATCGACGAGAAATAATAATAGGCTGTGATAAAGCTACTGAACCACACCGATGAAATAATTAACCGTTTAATGCCTCCCTTGTGTAAAGGGTGCGGGTCTCCTGTGGAGACCTCTGCATTTTAATGCAGAAGCACCGACCGAACCGGCAGGTGAGACGGTGGGTGCAATTTATCGCACTCGGAGGGATTGTAAAAGTACCGCAAACATTGAGTTTACGGTACTTTTGGCGTTTTTCGTTTTTTGCTCAGTCGAGGTATTTATATACATCTTCCTTCGCAAGAAAACGAAATTCAGAAGCTTTCTCAACAGCCTATAATGTGCTAAAATACTTTTTCAAAAAACTGTTGACATTATATTGGTTTTTATATATAATATAAATGCTGATTTGCCGGCGTGTCGGAATTGGCAGACGAGACAGACTCAAAATCTGTTATCCGTTTGGGTGTGTGGGTTCAAGTCCCACCGCCGGCACCAGAAAGAGAACGATGAGGATAATCCTTGTCGTTTTTTCTTTTATATATTGCGTATACTGTTATAAAAGGAGAGGGTTATATGTGCACAGCCGCAACCTACAAAACAAAGGATTTTTATTTTGGCAGAACACTTGATTACGAATTTTCTTACGGTGACAGCATCACGGTTACACCACGCAATTATCCGTTTGATTTTCGCTTTGAGGGTAAAAACGACAACCACTATGCCATCATCGGTATGGCACATATTGCAAATGATTACCCCCTTTACTACGATGCGGTAAACGAAAAGGGCGTTTGCATTGCAGGTCTTAATTTTGTGGGTAACGCTGTATATTCGCACGAGCCGTGTGCCGGTAAGCAGAATGTAGCACAGTTTGAGCTTATTCCGTGGATACTGTGTCAATGCAAGGATATGAACGATGTTCGTGCTCTTCTTGAAAAGATTAATATAACCGACACTCCGTTTAGCGACCAGCTGACAGCGGCACAGCTTCATTATATAATTTGTGACAAAAACGAGTGCATAACTCTTGAATGTACGGTAGGCGGAATGAAGATATACAATAATCCGGTGGGCGTGCTCACAAACAATCCGCCGTTTGATGTGCAGATGTACGAGTTAAGCAAATATATGTCGCTGTCGCCACAGCAACCGAAAAATAATTATGATTTGAATTTGCAGTATTTCAGCAGGGGAATGGGTGCAATCGGCTTGCCGGGCGATTTGTCGTCACCGTCACGCTTTGCCAAGGTTGCTTTTACAAAACTTAATTCCGTGTCTGCCGATGACGAAAAATCAAGCGTAGGTCAGTTTTTCCACATTCTCGGTTCTGTTGACCAACAGCGTGGATGTTGCGAGGTTGCCGACGGCAAGTACGAAATCACGATTTACACATCTTGTTGCAACGCCGACAAGGGCATTTATTACTACACAACCTATAATTGCCGCAAAATCAATGCGGTTGATATGCACCGTGTTGACCTTGACAGCGATAAGCTGTTTGCATATGATTTGATTGATGAGGAAGAATTCTTCTTCCAAAATTGATAAAAACTCCCGAAGCACGCCAAAAGCACCGCAAACATCGAGTTTGCGGTGCTTTTCTTTAGATTGTGTTATTAATATGATAATATTTCGGGATAGGCAAGCCTATCCCCTACAAAGTCTCGTTGAAACAATTTTAGCGTGGTTCAGGAGCTTTATCGACAGTCTTATCAGTCGGGATAGCCGTTAGGGTTCTGACTTTGCCATCTCCAAGAATCTTCGCACATTTCTTCAATGCCTCTTTCAGCTTTCCAGCCAAGCTCTTTAAGTGCCTTTGACGGGTCGCTGTAGCAAGTTGCGATGTCGCCGGCTCTGCGAGGCTTGATTGAGTACGGAATTGTAACGCCGCTTGCTTTTTCAAAAGCGTGAACAACATCAAGTACGCTGTAACCGATACCCGTACCGAGGTTGTAGATGAACAAACCTTTGGCGGCCCTTACTTTTTCAACAGCTTTGAGGTGACCGAGTGCAAGGTCAACGACATGAATGTAATCTCTTACGCCTGTGCCGTCCGGTGTGTCGTAGTCGTTGCCGAATACGCCGAGTTCTTCTCTCTTGCCGATGGCAACCTGTGTAATGTAAGGCATAAGATTGTTTGGAATACCGTTAGGGTCTTCACCCATTGTACCGCTCTTGTGAGCACCGATTGGGTTGAAGTAACGAAGAAGGCAAATGCTCCATTCGTTGTCGCTTGCATAGAGGTCTTGAAGCATACATTCAATGATATATTTTGTTCTGCCGTAAGGATTTGTAACTCCGCCGACTTCCATATCCTCGGTAAGCGGGGAAATATTATTCATTCCGTAAACGGTAGCCGATGATGAAAATACGATTTTCTTGCAACCGTTGTTTCGCATAACATCAAGCAAAACAAGTGTGCCTGTGATGTTGTTATCAAAATATTCAAGAGGCTTTACGCAGCTTTCGCCTACTGCTTTAAGACCTGCAAAGTGGATAACGCTGTCGATACTCTCGGCATCAAACACTTTTTGCATACCCTTTTTATCTCTGATGTCTACCTGATAGAAAGGGAAGTCCTTTCCGACAAGAGCCTTGATTCTGTCGTAGGATGATTTTTTGCAGTTGTAGAGATTGTCAACAACAACAACATCAAATCCCGCATTCATAAGCTCAACGCATGTGTGCGAACCGATATAACCAAGTCCGCCTGTTACTAATACTGACATAGCAATGCCTCCTAATTGTTTGGTGCACCGTGCGGCACACCGAAATTATATTTTACTGACAGATGCCTAACGGCATTTTTATTAAAAATTAATATGCCTTGCCCCAATATACCATGTGCTTTGCCGGCTTGCCGCAGCATACGCATTTGTCGTCAAGGTTTTCCTGTTCAAGCGGAATGCAACGGGAGCCTACGCCTGTAACTTCTTTTACCTTGTCTTCGCACGCTTCATCGCCGCACCACATAGCCTTTACGAATCCGTCGCCGTTCTTTTCAAGGTCGGCAATGATTTCATCCATATTGTGTGCAATGTATGTTCTGCGTTCTCTGTTTTCAAGAGCTTTATCGTAAATGCCCTTGCGAACCTCTTCAAGTTTTTCAAGGATAACGGTTTCGATTTGGTCAAGCGGAACAATCGTCTTTTCTCTGTTGTGACGGGTAACAACTACGCATTGACCTGCTTCGATATCTCTCGGGCCGAGTTCGATTCTTACAGGAACGCCCTTCATTTCATATTCGGCAAACTTCCAACCCGGTGTGTTGTTTGAATCGTCAATCTTTGCTCTGCAAACCTTTTTGAGTCTGTTGCAAAGGTCGTTAGCCGCATCAAGAACGCCGTCCTTGTGCTGAGCAACAGGAATAACGATTGCCTGAATAGGAGCAACGGCAGGCGGGAGAACAAGTCCGTTGTTGTCGCCGTGCGTCATAATGATTGCACCGATAAGTCTTGTTGTCATACCCCAAGATGTTTGATGAGGGTACTGAAGTTTGTTGTTTTTATCTGCAAACTGAATGTCAAAAGCCTTTGCAAAGCCGTCGCCGAAGTAGTGGCTTGTGCCTGCCTGAAGTGCCTTGCCGTCGTGCATAAGTGCTTCGATGCAATAGGTTCTTTCGGCACCGGCAAACTTGTCACTTTCCGTCTTTTGACCCTGAATTACAGGAATTGCAAGGTCGTCCTGACAGAATTTTGTGTAAACGCCAAGCATTCTTTCGGTCTCTTCAATAGCTTCCTCGGCAGTTGCGTGAAGTGTGTGACCCTCCTGCCACAAAAATTCTCTTGAGCGGAGGAACGGTCTCGTTGTCTTTTCCCATCTTACAACCGATACCCACTGATTGTAAAGTTTAGGCAAATCTCTGTGAGAATGTACAATGTTTTTGAAATGCTCGCAGAAAAGAGTTTCGCTTGTAGGTCTTACGCAAAGACGCTCCTCAAGTTTTTCACTTCCGCCGTAGGTTACCCACGCACATTCAGGTGCAAAACCCTCAACATGGTCTGCTTCCTTTTGAAGAAGTGATTCCGGTATAAACATAGGCATACAAACATTTTCGTGCCCGGTTTCTTTAAACATTCCGTCAAGAATTCTCTGAATATTTTCCCAAATTGCATAACCGTAAGGTCTGATTACCATACAACCTTTAACGCTGGTGTATTCTATAAGTTCTGCCTTTTTGCACACATCGGTGTACCACTTGGCAAAGTCAACATCCATAGATGTGATGTCGTCAACCATCTTTTTCTGATTATCTGCCATAACAATCTCCTACTATCTATCTGTTATTAATTATTTACATTATATATCTGCTTCAGCCTTTTATTATAAATGAAAAGGTACGAAAAGTAAACTGTTATTTTAATAATTTTACCTATGTTTTATTATTCGCCTGTTGCAATATCCGCAATTTTTGCCATCTATTACAGATTGGATATGGGTTGTTCATAATTTATATACAAATAGTAAACGGTATATTAACGGTAGGTATAAAATTGCACAAAAATAATAAACATTTATTGTTTATTTTTATCATACGAGTGTCAAAAATATGAATTTGGCATATTGAAAAAATTTTTTTTCGTGAGTATAATGAGAGTAAAAGCAGATGAAAAATATACTGTATATTATTCATTTGCAAATATATGGAAATGGAGGAATGACGATGACAGTAGCACCTATTAGTATGAGCGTCAATTTGCAGGAAGAACTGCAAAACCAACTCAACATCGACGAAGTGTTCGGCTTTGACATCAACGGCGTACATGTAGGCTTTGACGAGAGCACGGTTGTTTCGTGGATTATAATTGTCGCTGTGACGATTTTGGCTATCTTCCTCACCCGAAACCTGAAAGTTCAGGGCGAAATATCCAAGCGTCAGATGATACTTGAATTGTGCTATGAAAAAGCAGAAGCATTTTTCAAAACCGTAATGGGTCCGAAAGTGGAAAAATACATTCCGTGGCTGATGAGTATGGCTTTGTTTATCGGTGTGTCCAATATGATTGGACTTCTGGGATTCAAACCGCCTACAAAAAGTATGCAGGTCACTGCGGCAATGGCTCTTACCACAATCGTGCTCGTGGAATATTGTGCCTTTAAAGACAAGGGCGTCCTCGGCAGGTTTAAAGAATTCACAAAGCCTGTTTGGATTGTAACTCCTATCAATATTCTTGAAGTGTTCACCAAGCCGCTTTCACTTTGTATGCGACTTTTCGGTAACATTATCGCAGCGTTTACCATTATGGAGTTAATCAAAGCGGTTCCGTTTATGAAATTCGGATTTCCGGCTGTGTTCAGCCTTTACTTCGATTTGTTCGACGGACTGTTGCAAGCGTACATCTTCGTTTTCTTGACTGCGATTTATCTTCAGGAAGCCGTTGAGGAGTCCGAGGAAGAGCCTAAGGAAGCAAAGAAAATGCGTAAGGCACAAAAGAAAGCCGAGAAATTGGCAAAAAAACAAGCAAAAAAAGAAGCTAAAGCTGCGGCTTAGCACATAAACAACGATTATATTTTAAGGAGATAAAATTATGACAGGATCAATTATCGCAATCGGTGCAGGTATTGCACTTTTGTGTGGACTCGGTGCAGGTATCGGTATCGGTATCGCAACAGGTAAGGCAGTAGAAGCTCAGGCTCGTCAGCCTGAAATGGCAGGTAAAATTCAAACAACACTTATTCTCGGTGCGGCTTTGTCCGAAGCAACAGCTATTTACGGCTTGATCGGTGCTATTTTGATTATCTTTATGGTAAAATAGTCTACCTACCGTTCATTTTAATTGAAAGGAAAACAGCAAATGTTAAAGTTTGATTTTAATTTGCTTTGGACAGTAATCAATCTTATTATATTCTATGTTTTGATGAGATTTTTCCTTATCAAGCCTATCAGAAAAACTTTGCAGGCAAGAAAAGAACTTATTGATAACCAGTTCAAGGAAGCGGAAAATACTGTTAATGCCGCAAACGAAAAGATGGCTGATTACGAGGATAAAATTAAAAATGTAGACACCGAAGCACAGGAAATTATTTCCGACGCAAGGGATAAGGCAAAGGTTGAATACAATAAAATCCTTGATAAAGCAAATGATGACGCCGCCAAGATGAAGCAGGAAGCTCAAAAGCAAATCGAGCAGGATACTCAAAATGCCCGTCGAGATGTTAAGGAAGAGCTTGCCAAGCTTGCTATGGAAACGGCACAAAAGGTTGTCGGCGAAAGCGTAAATGCACAAACAGACGCCGATATTTATAACAAATTTTTGAATGAAAGCAGTGAAGATTAATGATTAAAAATCAGGAATTATACATCAAAAAGCTGCTTTCAAATCAAGTCAGCGTCGGCAGTTTGGAAGATGCGTTAAGACTTTTGAACCAAAGCGAGGAGCTTCGCACAACTCTTAACAATCCAAACTACAAGACGGAAGAAAAGCAGCAGGTAGTAAACGATTTGTTTTCACCGTCCGTAAGAGAATTTATGGGCGAGCTTGCCGAGAATTGTCAGTGCGACGACCTCGGAGAGCTTATTGAGGCATATATCGTTGAAAGCGACAGACAGAAAAATGTCATTCACGCAACAGTAACCTGCACCACTCCTCCGGACGAAAAGCAACTCAAAGGAATTGAGGACTTTGTTCGCAAGGAGATGAATTGCGAAAAGGTTGTTGTTGATGTTAAACAGGACGCATCTTTAATCGGCGGTTTTGTAATTGCCGTTGAGGGTAAGGAATATGACTTCTCTCTTAAAACAAAGATGCAAACCATCAAAGACCAAATTCTTCGCACCGCAAAAGAAAGCACCGGCGATAACAAAGAAGTGCTTGAGGTTTTGCGTAAGGATGTAAAATCTTTTAAAGACAATCTTCAAGGCGAAGAAGTAGGTCAGGTAGTTAAGGTCGGCGATAATATCGCAACCGTTGTCGGACTCGGTAACGCAGTATACGGCGAAATCGTTGTGTTTGAGGACGGCACAAAAGGTATGGTACAAAACATCAACCTTAACTCAATCGGCTGTATCCTTTTCGGCTCGGACGAAGAAATCGAACAGGGCACAAAGGTTAAGCGTACAAAGAGAAAAGCAGGCGTACCGGTAGGTGATAAGTTTATCGGCAGAGTTGTTAACGCACTCGGTGAACCTATCGACGGTATGGGCGATATTGAAGCAAGCGACTACCGCTTGATTGAACAACCGGCTCCGTCAATCGTAGACAGAAAGTCGGTATCAAAGCCTATGGAAACGGGTATCCTTGCAATCGACTCAATGTTCCCGATAGGCAGAGGTCAGCGTGAACTTATCATCGGTGACCGTCAGACCGGTAAGACTTCAATTGCGGTTGATACAATTATCAACCAAAAGGGCAAGAATACAATTTGTGTTTATAATGCTATCGGTCAAAAGGCATCGACGGTTGCAAAACTTGTTAATACTCTTAAAAAGAACGGTGCTATGGATTACACAATCGTTGTGTGTGCAACAGCGTCGGATGCGGCATCACTTCAATATATTTCTCCGTATGCCGCAACAGCAATGGCAGAATACTTTATGTATAAGGGCAAGGATTGCCTTATCGTATATGATGATTTGAGTAAGCACGCAGTTGCTTACCGTGCAATTTCACTTCTTCTCGGCAGACCGCCGGGACGAGAGGCTTATCCGGGCGATGTATTCTACCTTCACTCAAGACTTCTTGAGCGTTCAAGCCGTTTGAGCGATGAACTCGGCGGCGGTTCGATTACCGCTTTGCCTATTATCGAAACACAGGCAGGCGACGTATCGGCTTACATTCCTACAAATGTTATTTCTATTACAGACGGTCAGATTTATCTTGAAAGCGACCTCTTCTTCTCGGGTCAAAGACCGGCGGTTAATGTCGGACTTTCCGTATCCCGTGTAGGCGGTGCGGCTCAAACAAAGGCTATGAAGAAAGCGGCAGGTTCGCTTCGTGTAGATTTGGCTCAATTTAGAGAAATGGAAGTATTTACCCAGTTCTCTTCCGATTTGGATGATGAAACAAAAACGCAGTTGAAGTACGGTTCCGGACTTATGGAGCTTCTTAAACAACCGCTTACTCATCCTATGTCTTTGGCACAGCAGGTTGTTACTCTTGTCGGTGCAATCGGCAAAAAGTTTGTTGATGTGCCTAAGGAACAAATCAAGAGCTATCAGGGTCAAATGCTTGAATATTTTGATGCTCATCACAGCGACCTTATGTCGGAAATCGAAACACAGCAGGTGCTTGACGATGAGTTGAAAACTTCAATCCTTAATGTGATTGATGAATTCGGAAAGGCATATAATGGCTAATGCAAGAGAAATCCAGAGCAGAATGAAGTCAATCAAGGACACTATGAAAATAACTAACGCTATGTATATGGTGTCCTCGTCAAAACTTCAAAAAGCTCGCAGAGATTTAAAAAACACAGAGCCTTATTTCTTTATGATTCAAGACGGACTTGCAAAAATTTTGGATGTTGTTCCCGAGGTCGGTTCGGCATATTTTGACGAACGCCCTAATAAAAAGGGTAATGACAGAACGGTTGCATATTTGGTTCTCACAGCTGATAAAGGCTTGGCGGGTGCGTATAACCATAATGTCATCAAACTTGCCGAGAAAAAAGCAACGGACGACGGATGCAACAATGTGCTTTTCGTTGTCGGTCAACTCGGCAGACATTTCTTTGAGAAAAAGGAAATCCCGATTGACATTAACTTTAAATATACGGCACAAAATCCAACCGTTAACCGTGCAAGGCATATAAGCGAAAAAATCGTTTCGATGTTTCTTGAAAAAAAGATTGATGAGGTGCATGTTATATACACAAAAATGGTCAATTCAATGACTGTAGAAGCAGTTTGCACTCAACTTCTTCCTCTTAAAAAGGAAAAAATCAATTTGCAAAGCAATGAACTTGTTGCTCACTATAACGACGCAACATTTTTGCCCGATGCAAAAACGGCGTTTGACACAATTGCTCCGAGCTATGTTGCCGGATTTGTGTACGGTGCACTTGTAGAAAGCTATTGCAGTGAGCACAATGCCCGTATGATGGCTATGCAAAATGCAACGGACAGTGCCACTTCTATGATAAGGGATTTGTCCATTCAGTTTAACAGAGCAAGGCAGGCGGCTATCACGCAGGAAATCAGTGAGGTTTGCGGCGGTGCAAGTCACGCCTCCCAAGACGCTCAATAACAACCTTTCAGAAAGGTAAAAAATTATGAATTACGGTAAAATAACACAAGTTATGGGACCTGTTGTCGATGTACAGTTTGACGGTGACCTTCCTAAAATTAAAGAAGCACTTGAAGTCGAAAACGACGGCAAGCGTGCCGTTATGGAAGTTGCACAGCATATAGGCGGCAATACTGTTCGCTGTATTATGCTTGCCGCATCCGAGGGCTTGTACAAGGATATGCAGGTTGCCGCAACAGGGGATTCTATCAAGGTGCCTATCGGCGAAAAAACCTTGGGCAGACTTTTCAATGTTGTAGGCGAAACCATTGACGATTTGGAAAATTTGGACAACGAGGAGCACTGGTCAATTCACCGTAAGGCTCCGAGTTTTGATGAACAATCGGACGAAGTAGAAATTTTGGAAACCGGTATTAAGGTTATCGACTTGCTTACTCCGTACCAAAAGGGTGGTAAAATCGGTTTGTTCGGCGGTGCCGGCGTAGGTAAAACCGTACTTATTCAGGAACTTATCACCAATGTCGCAACTCAACACGGCGGTTATTCAATTTTCACCGGTGTAGGTGAGCGTTCAAGAGAGGGTAATGACCTTTGGAACGAAATGAAAGAATCCGGCGTTATCAACAAAACCGCGTTGGTGTTCGGTCAAATGAACGAACCGCCGGGAGCAAGAATGAGAGTTGCCGAAACAGGACTTACAATGGCTGAGTATTTTCGTGATCGAGAACATCAGGATGTGCTTCTTTTCATCGATAATATATTCAGATTTATTCAGGCAGGTTCCGAGGTATCCGCACTTCTCGGCAGAATGCCGTCAGCCGTAGGTTATCAGCCGACTTTGGCTACCGATGTAGGTGAACTTCAGGAAAGAATTACATCTACAAAGAACGGTTCTATCACTTCCGTTCAGGCTGTATATGTTCCTGCCGACGACCTTACCGACCCGGCTCCGGCAACAACCTTTGCTCACCTTGACGCTACTACTGTACTTTCCCGTAAGATAGTAGAAAAAGGTATCTATCCTGCCGTTGACCCTCTTGAATCCAACTCAAGAATTCTTGAGGCTGATGTTGTAGGTCAAGAGCATTATGATGTTGCCTGCAAGGTACAGGAATATCTTCAAAAGTACAAGGAACTTCAGGATATTATCGCTATTCTCGGTATGGAAGAATTGTCGGATGAAGATAAGCTTTCGGTATACCGTGCAAGAAAGATTGAAAAATTCCTGTCGCAACCGTTCCATGTAGCAGAAACATTTACGGGCTTGAAGGGCGTTTATGTTCCTCTTAAAGAATCCGTAAGAGGCTTTAAGGCTATTGTTGACGGCGAGGTTGACGATTTGCCTGAAATGGCATTCTTCAATGTCGGAACTATCGACGATGCGATTGAAAAAGCCAAAACTCTTTAATCGGTGATTTATATGAACACTTTTAAATTGAAGATTGTTGCATCAAACCGCGTGTTTTTTGACGGCGATGCACAAAGTATTGTCGTTCCCGTTGCGGACGAGGGACTTTGCGGTTTCTTGGCAAATCACGAAAACACGGTTGCTCCCATCGAATTCGGCGAGATGAAAGTTACGGATGCCGACGGCAATGTAACCGAAGCGTTTGTGGGTTCGGGATTTCTTGAATTCTTTGATAATACGGCAACGCTTGTTTGCATTTCTGTCGAACTTCCGGAAGAAATTGATAAGCGTCGTGCCGAAGAGGCTGCCGAAAGAGCAGAGGAAGAACTTCGTCAAAAGCATTCGCTTGATGAATATTATCAAATTCAGGCAAATCTTTCCCGTGCAATGGAACGACTTAAGATTAAGAACAAACATCAAATATAATTATGTTTTTCAAGGACGGACAGACTGTGTTCGTCCCTTTTTTGCTTGACAAATCGACTGTTTAGGTGCATTATTATATCAATCTTAAATTAAGGATTTTACAATATGAAAAAGCTTTTTACCAAAGAAATATTAATGTATCTTATTTTCGGCGTGCTCACAACGGTTGTGTCGTGGGGAACATATACTTTGTTTGTAAATACTTGTAAAATGTCGGTATTTTGGGCAAACCTTATCAGCTGGGTGTGTGCCGTGACCTTTGCTTATATCACAAACAAACTTTGGGTGTTCAATTCAAAAAGCTGGGAGCCTAAGTTCGTCATCAAAGAGGCAATCTCATTTTTCGCCTCCCGAGGCGTAACCGGAGTGATAGAAATTGTGTGCGTCCCGCTTCTTGTAAAAACATCGTTTGACAATTTGTTTTATAATCTGTTTGAAAAAATTGGCGTCGGAATGAAGATTTTGTTTACCGACGGAATTTATTCAAAGATAGTCGTATCGTTTATTATTGTCATTCTTAACTATATCTTTTCAAAGTTAATAGTGTTTAAGAACAAAAAGGCCGAAAAATAATCGGTCTTTTATTATTTTCACAAAAAAATCATCAGGCTTTTGTATAATTTTTATAAATTACTGTAATAAATATATAAATTAATATTGAATATCTTTTCCGTTTGTGAGATAATAGAATGTAATTTTATGTAGATTTTAAAAATTGTGATTTGTTAGGGAGAAAATATGACTGATTATAAAGAATTGGCACAGCTTTTGTTTGGGAATATAACAAAGGTTCCGCAGGACTTTGAAGAGATGTATCCGCCGAGAGCACTCAAAGATGGTGCAAGAGTAACCCGTTTTGCACCGAGCCCGACAGGTTTTTTGCATTTCGGCAATCTTTTTACCTGTATGGTGTCGTACAAAACAGCAAAAACCACCGACGGTGTATTTTATGTAAGAGTTGAGGATACCGACCAAAAGCGTAAGGTAGAGGGTGCTATTGATGTAATGCTCAAGGGACTTTCGGTTTACGGAATAAACGCCGACGAGGGCGTTGTCGGTGACGAAAAGGAAATCGGCGATTACGGACCTTATTACCAAAGTGCAAGGGTTGAGATTTATCAAACTTATGCAAAGTCGCTTGTTGAACAGGGACTTGCTTATCCTTGCTTTTGCTCTGCCGAGGAACTTGACGAAATTCGTTCCGCTCAGGAAAACGAAAGCATTAAGGGTTATTGGGGCAAATGGGCAAAGTGCCGTGACCTCACTTTTGAGCAAATCAAGGCAAACATTGACGCCGGTATGAGTTGGACGCTTCGCCTTAAATCACCCGGTGAACTTGATAAAAAATGCTTTTTTGACGATATGATTAAAGGCAAAATCGAAATGCCGGAGAATGTGCAAGATGTTGTTCTTCTTAAATCGGACGGCATTCCGACCTATCATTTTGCTCATGCGGTTGACGACCATCTTATGAGAACAACTCATGTTGTAAGAGGCGACGAGTGGATTTCTTCCGTTCCTATTCATCTTCAACTGTTTAAAGTACTTGGATTTAAACCGCCTAAATATGCACATGTTTCTCCTATTATGAAAGAGGAAAACGGCGGCAAACGCAAACTTTCAAAGCGTAAAGACCCGGAAGCCGCAGTTACTTATTACGCCGAAGAGGGCTATCCTCAGGAAAGCGTAAACGAATATATGATGACTCTTGCCAACTCGAATTTTGAGGACTGGCGTAGAATGAATAAAACCGAGGACATTGACAAATTCCCGTTCAATCTCAAAAAAATGAGTGTGTCGGGTGCGTTGTTTGATATAGTAAAGTTAACCGATGTTTCAAAAAATGTGATTTCGGTTATGCCGGCAGACAAGGTGTTTGAACTTTCGTATGCGTGGGCAAAGGAATATCAGCCGCAGCTTGCAAGCCTTTTTGAGCAAGATACTAAAAAGGCAACGGCTATTCTTAACATCGACCGTGAGGGCAAAAAGCCTCGTAAAGATATTGCAAAATGGAGCGATGTGCTCGATTATGTAAGCTATATGTATGACGAAACTTTTGTTCCGAATTATGAGCTTAACGGCAACGCAACTCCGGCTCTTGCAGTCAAGGTTATTGAAGAATATCTCAAGGTTGTTAATCTTGATGATGACAAGGACGCTTGGTTCGGCAGAATGAAAGAAATTTGTCCGCTTGTCGGCTGTACGCCTAATGTTAAGGAATATAAGGCGGAACCGGAAAAATTTGAGGGTCATGTGGGTGATGTTTCAACGATTATCCGTGTTGCTCTCACAGGCAGAACGAATACGCCCGACCTTTTCGTTATTACCGCTCTTTTGGGCGAGGAAACTGTAAAACAACGACTTAATTCGGCATTGGAATATTATAAGGAGGAAATGTAAATGGCAGTTGATGAAATCAAAGACGAGGAAACCGTAACCCAAAATTTCATCCACGATTTTATTGATGAAGATTTGGAAGAGGGAGTTTATTCCCGAGTTCAAACAAGATTCCCTCCGGAACCTAACGGCTATCTGCACATCGGTCATGCAAAGGCTATTTGCATAAACTTCGGTGTTAAAAACAAGTATCACGGCGTTTGCAATCTCCGTATGGACGATACAAACCCGATTAAGGAAGATACGGAATATGTTGATTCTATCAAAGAGGATATTAAGTGGCTCGGTTTTGATTGGGACAATATGTATTTTGCTTCCGATTATTTTGATTATATTTATGAATGTGCGGTAAAGCTCATCAAAAAAGGTCTTGCCTATGTTGACGAATCGTCGGCAGATGAAATCAGAGAGATGAGAGGCACGCTTACAGAACCGGGCAAAAACAGTCCGTACCGTGACAGACCTATTGAAGAAAGTCTTGATTTGTTCCAAAGAATGACAGAGGGTGAATTTGAAGCAGGCTCAAAGGTTCTTCGTGCAAAGATTGATATGGCGTCACCGAATATGAATATGCGTGACCCGATTATTTATCGCATTATGTATGCTCATCATCACAGAACGGGCGACAAGTGGTGCGTTTATCCTATGTACGACTTTGCTCATCCGTTGTCTGACGCTTGCGAAAAGGTAACTCATTCGCTTTGCTCTTTGGAATTTGAAAATCACAGACCGCTTTACGATTGGGTTTGCAATAATTGTGTTGACGGCGAAAAGCCAAGACAGATTGAGTTTGCAAGAATGAATCTTAATTACACGCTCACTTCAAAGAGAAAGTGCTTAAAGCTTGTTCAGGACGGCATTGTAGACGGTTGGAACGACCCGAGAATGGCAACAATCAGCGGTATGCGTCGCCGTGGCTATCCTGCGGACGCGATTCGTGATTTTTGCGAAAAAATCGGTGTTTCAAAGGCTTACAGCGTAATTGATTTTGCAATGCTTGAAAGCTGTGTTCGTGACAGTCTCAACAAAAATGCAAAAAGAGCAATGGCTGTCGTTGACCCGCTTAAACTTATTATTGATAATTATCCGGACGGTAAGGTTGAGGAACTTGAAGTTGAATATCATCCCGACCACGAGGAATTCGGCAAGCGTACAATTCCTTTCGGCAAGGAACTTTGGATTGAGAAAAACGACTTTATGGTTGAGCCTATCAGCAAATACCGTCGTTTGTTCGTCGGCAATGAGGTAAGACTTTACAAGGCTTATTGCGTAACCTGCACAGGCTACGATTTGGACGAAAACGGCGAAGTTGTTGCCGTTCACGCAACATACGACCCTGAAACTTTCGGCGGCGACACGCCTGACGGAAGAAAGGTACGAGGCACAATTCACTGGGTTTATGCAAACGATTGCAACACGGCTGAAGTCAGACTTTATGACCGCTTGTTTGATGTTGAAAACCCGAGTGACGAAGAGGGCGTAGGCTCGTTTGAGGACAACCTTAATCCTAATTCGCTTGAAACCAAAACCGCTTATGTTGAAAAGGCACTTGCTGATACACAGCCGGGCGACAGATTCCAATTTATGAGAAACGCATATTTCTGTACCGACCAAGACAGCAAGCCGGGTGCACTTGTGTTTAACAGAACGGTTCAGCTTAGAGACAGCTTTAATAAAAAGAAGTAAAGAAGGCATTATTGTGGCAAAAGAAGAAAGAAAAAATATAAAAAACATTGCGATTATCGCCCATGTTGACCACGGCAAAACCACTCTTGTAGATGAAATGCTTCATCAAAGCGGTATTTTCCGTGACAACGAGGTTGTTCAGGAAAGAGTAATGGACTCAAACGACCTTGAAAAAGAAAGAGGCATTACAATTCTTTCAAAGAACACATCGATTCATTACAAAGACACAAAAATTAACATTGTTGACACTCCGGGACACGCCGATTTCGGCGGCGAGGTTGAGCGTATTCTCACTATGGTTGACGGCGTTTTGCTTGTAGTTGACGCATTTGAGGGCTGTATGCCTCAAACCCGTTTTGTACTCAAAAAGGCACTCGGATTACATAAAACTCCGCTTGTTGTTGTCAACAAGATTGACCGTGACGGAGCCAGACCGGAAGAGGTTATCGATGAGGTTCTCGACCTCTTTATCGAGCTT
>CAVBQD010000003.1:0-40832 GCA_963597385.1 bacterium
AGGTACATAAGAACGGTACCGAAAACGATAAGCTGAGTTGAAAGGGTAACGATGAACGGATGAAGTTTAAACTTGGCAACGAAAAATCCGTTTACAACACCGACAACCGCACCGATTGCGATAACCGCAAGAAATACCACGATAAGAGGCATTGTTTTGAGGTTAGGGAACATTTTGTTTGCGTAGTCTGTCATCTGCAAAAGAGAAGCGGCAACGCAAGCCGTAAGACCTACGCATCTGCCGGCGGAAATATCCGTACCGGTAAGTACAATACATCCTGCGATACCGAGAGCTATAGGAAGCTTTGCGGCGGTGAGCGAAACAATGTTTACGATTGATGAAACGCTCAAAAATGCCGGTACCTTAACCGCAATAAAAATCACTGCAATTGCAATTATGATGTACATCGCGTTGTTAAATAATAAATCTGTAATTAATCTTTTTTTATCGTCACGATTTCCCGCTTTGAATTTTTCAATCCACACAGAAGCACGGGAACGCTTAACTTTTTTTACACTTGTGTCAGCCATAATGAAATCCTCCTTAGACATATTTTGCTGCAAGAGTCATAATTTCTTCCTGATTTGTAGTCTTTGTGTCAACCTCACCTGCGAGGCGACCGCCCGACATTACAAGAATTTTATCGCATACACCCAAAAGTTCCGCCATTTCGGAAGAAACCATAATGACTGTTTTGCCCTTTTTCGCAAGGTCGAGAATAAGCTGATAAATTTCGTATTTAGCACCTACATCGATACCTCTTGTCGGTTCGTCGAGAAGAAGCACGGTAGGGTCTGTCAACAGCCATCTTGCAAGAATAACCTTTTGCTGATTACCGCCCGAAAGAGAGCTGATTTTTGTTTCTTGATTAGGAGTTTTAACTCTGAGTGATTTTATATATTCGTCGGTCGTTTCTTTCATTTTCTTTTTGCTGAGGAACGGTCCCGTCTGATATTTTTTTAAGCTTGAAATTGTGGTATTTTCTCTGATGTTGAGTATGCCGAAAATACCGGTTGCACGCCTTTCCTCGGTCAAAAGAGCAAAGCCGTTTTTGATGGATTCGTGCGGTGTTCTGTTTTTAACCTCTTTGCCGTCAAGAAAAACTTTTCCGCTTTTTCTTGTCGCCATACCGAAAAGCTGTTCAACCAATGCGGTTCTGCCCGAACCGTCAAGTCCCGCAACGCCGATAATTTCGCCTTTTTTAGCTTCAAACGAAACATCAATCAGCGGACTGTATTCGCCTGTCAGGTGTTCGACTTTAAGAAGAACATCGCCGATTTGATTGTCCTTTTCCGGATAGCGGTTTGTAAGCTCTCTGCCAACCATAAGCCTGATGATTTCATCCATAGTAAGCTCGCTCGCCGGCTTTGTAGCTATCCATTTGCCGTCACGCATAATCGTTACTTCGTCGCTTATGCGTAATATTTCTTCCATCTTGTGAGAAATATAAATAATTCCGCAACCTCTGTCACGAAGCATATTGATGATGCGGAAAAGGTGCTCAACCTCTTCTTCGGTAAGCGATGAGGTCGGCTCGTCAAAAACTATAATTTTTGAATTGTACGAAACTGCCTTTGCAATTTCCACCATTTGCCTTTGCGAAACCGACATTGTGCTCATAATCGTTTTAGGGTTAACCTTGATGTCAAGATCTTCAAAAACTTTCATTGTTTCGTCGTACATTTTCTTTTCGCTTGTAAACGGCAAAAATTTTGAAACCTTTGGAAATCTTCCGAGCCACATATTGTCCATAACATTTCGTTTGAGAGCTTGGTTAAGTTCTTGATGAACCATTGCAACGCCGTTTTCAAGAGCTTCCTTACTGTTTTTGTAATTGACCTCTTGACCCTCTACATAAATGTGGCCGTTGTCTTTGCTGTAAACACCGAAAAGACATTTCATAAGCGTTGATTTGCCTGCACCGTTTTCGCCCATAAGTGCGTGAACGGTACCTCTTTTAACCGTCAGCTGTGCGTGGTCAAGTGCTTTAACGCCCGGAAAAGCCTTTTCTATATCAACCATTTTTAACAATATATTGTTGTCAGTCGCAGCATCGGATTTTTTTAAGTTTTCTTGCATGTCTCTTCTCTCCTATCTGCTGAATATGACGGTTGAGGCAAAAGCCCCAACCGTAACTGTCTTTAATTTAATTTTATTTTATAATTTTATATTACTCTGCCGACTCTGCTGTGTAAGCCGAGTAAGGAATGTTAACTCTCCAAGTGCCTACTACATTTGCTGTGTCGATACCGTCAAGTGCTGTTTTGTCGTTAAGGTAATTTGACATAATAGTTGTGATTGCTGTTGCCATACCTTCTGCGTCTTGCTTGATTGTACCAATCATTGAGCCTGACTTGATAGCCGATTTAGCCGCGTCTGTTGCGTCAACACCGAATACAGGAATAACTGTTTTTCCGTCTTTGTTGTAGCCTGCTGTTTGGAGTGCGGAAATTGCACCCAAAGCCATTTCGTCGTTGTTTGCAATAACAAGTTCAATCATATTCTTGTTTGCTTCTGTGTACTGAGCAAGTGCCGTGCTCATATAGTTTGTAGCTGCTGCCGATGACCATAAACCGTCCTGGTCAACAAGATACTTGTTCTTGTTTGCCGAGTCGTAAAATTCGAGGTCAGGCTTGCCTGCTTTTTCAAGAACCGTGTTGGCGTCTTCAACACCGTATTGTGTACGGGCAATTGCTTCCATATTGCCCTCTTGACCCTTGAACATTACATAACTGATTTTGCCGTCACCGTTAAGGTCGAGCTTGTCGTAATTTTCAACAAGGTATTCACCTATCATTTGACCCTGCATATGACCTGCCTGTTCGTAGTCCGTACCGACAAATACGCATTTGTCATAGCTTTCGATAACCGACTGGTCAACAGAACGGTTAAAGAAGATTACAGGAACATTTTGTGCTTTTGCAAGATTGATAATGTTTTGAGCCGCGTCGTTTGAACCGGTGTCAACTACATTAACAATAAGAAGCGATGAGCCTTTGGCAAGTGCCGTTTGAACCTGTTCGGTTTGTGTTGTTTGGTTGCCGTTTGCATCATAATCGTTGTATGTGTAACCGCCGTCTTTTAAGATTTTATCCATTGATGAGCGTACAGTTGAAATATACGCGTCACTGAATGTATAATAAAATACGGAAATTTCACCTTTGTTTGATGTTTTCGTGGTGTCCGACTCGCTGTCACTCTTGCTTGATGAGCAAGCCGCAAATCCTACAACCATAACAACTGCTAATAATAATGCTAACAATTTTTTCATCTTTTTCATAAAGATAACCCCCTTAAAATTTATTGTTAAGTCATTTAGCAACTTCATTATATCTGCGAGGCAAGCGAATTTGAATACAAAAAACTATTCAAATTGTATAAAAAATTATCATTTTTGTGATTTATTATGTTAATTTTGCAAACTTTTCCATATAAAAAAAGTCTGCATACATTACTATAATGTACACAGACTGATTAATTTATTTAATTAATTATTTTCATTACTATTGAAGCTGAAAAGTATTTTTTGAATGTCCGGCGAAAACATATTTTCACGGGTTACAACATAAGTGTCGGTTTCTATAACGCTGTCGCCTTTGTGGTTTCCCGATAACAGTTCGGCGGCTTTTGATACCGAAAGATAGCCCATAGAAAACGGATTTTGAACAATCAGCGTGTCGATTTCTCCCGTTTCAAGCATACCGATACAATTTACATTGCTGTCAAAGCCTATACCGAAAACCTTGTCTTTAAGGTTCAATTCCTTTATAGCGTTGCCGACGCCGATGGTTGACCATTCGTTAAAACCTATGAGCACATTTATGTTTTCGTTTTCTTCAAGAAGCCGTTTTGCACTTGAAGTGGCATTTTCTTCATTTGATTCAACATTGACCGTGGCAACTATTTTTGCGTTTTCTACCTTGCTTATATAATCCTTAAAGCCTTTCAAACGCTGTTGCCCGTTTTCGGTATTTTCACCGTAGTTAACAATGCCGATGTTTACCGATTTTTGATTTTCACAAAGAGCAACGGCACGCTTCGCCGCTTTTTTTCCGGCAGACACATTGTCGGTACCTATAAATAATTCCTTACCGCTTACATTTACATCACTGTCTACGGTAATCACTTTTATACCCTTGTCAATCGCCTTTTGAACCGACGAAGCATTTTTTTCGTAATCAATGGCGGAAAGAACTATTGCACCCACATTTTTTGAAACGGCTTTTTCAATCATCTTGTTTTGACTTTCGTAATCCTCTTCGTTGTCGGGACCCTCAAAGGTAATATCTATATTATATTCCGTTGCGGCAGAAAACGCACCGCTTTTTACCTCGTTCCAAAAATCAGAGTCACTGCCCTTTATTATCACGGCAACATCGCTGTTTTTCGGCTGTAAATTACTGCCGCCCGCACAACCCGCCGCAAGCAAAACAAATGAAAGAAAACCGATGAATGCAACAAGAATTTTTTTAGTATTCATTTTCGTGTCCTTTCTCTATTTTCGGAATTTTAATTGTTACGGTCGTGCCCACATCAAGTTCGCTTTCTATCGTAATTCCGTACTCTTCGCCAAAGTATATTTTCAGTCGGTCGTCAACATTTTTAACGCCGATACCCTTTGAGTCGCTCCTGCCCTTTTGGAGTACAGCTTTGCATTGCTCTTCGGTCATACCGAGACCGTTGTCCTTGACGATAATTGCAATATCCTTGCCCCTGCGTTCAACGATAATTTTGATTTCACCTTCGTCAACCATTCGGTCAAGCCCGTGATAAATTGCGTTTTCGATAAACGGCTGAATCGTAATTTTGTTACACATACAGCCCAAAACGCTTTTGTCAATATCAAAGGAATAGGTAAACTGATTCTTGTATCTGTAGCTTTGAATGATAAGATAACTCTCGGCGTGCTTGAGTTCGTCGCTTATCGTTATGAATTCATTGCCGTGACTTATGCTTATTCTGAAAAGTTTTGCAAGAGCACCTACCATTTTAACGGCGTCCTTGCTGTTGTCCTGCTCGCACATCCACTGAATCGAATCAAGTGTATTGTAAAGAAAATGCGGATTGATTTGTGCCTGCAAGGCTTTCAGTTCTGTTTTTCTGAGCACAATTTCCTCGTTGTGCACTTTTTCCATAAGCAACTGAATCATATGCACCATATGTTCAAACGAAGCGGACAGCGTTTGAAATTCAACAACATTACTCATATCGGCTTTGTACTCAAAGGTTTCCGCCTGCTTTTCAAATTTTTGCATAGAAGCAACAAGCCGTCTTACCGGACGGGTTACGGTTCTTGAAAGAAGAAAATAAATAACGGCAGACATAAACATACTGAAAAGAAGTGCAAAGATAAGTCCGATAATAATCTGACTTTTAACAGCCTGCGTTATTTCGTCGTTAAAACTCACTCCGACTATTTTCCAATTGCACGAATCAAGTGAAGAGATATTGTAAATGTTGTCGCTTTTTCTGTGTATTCCGTCCGAAAGGTCGGAAATTTCGGCAGTATTTTCCTCTTTAATTCCCGAAAAGAGCATTTGCTGTTGCGGATGATATATAATTTCGCCTTTTGAATTGATAATGTAGCAATAGCCTCTCTGACCTATGCTCACCTTGTCAATGTATTTGGCAATGGACGAAAACTTGAAATCAACGGCAACAAAAACCGGCTGTGAATACAGGTTTGAATACTTCTTTTTTGCAATTGTAACAACCCACGGATATTTGTTTTGGTAAAGCGTGTTCACATGCGGTCGGCTGATAGCATAACCGTCTTTTAAATTTGAATAAACCGACTTGTCAAAAGATAAATCCGTTGTGCCGTTTTTTACTTTTTCGTCATTTTCGTTTCCGTTTGACAGCAAATTGCCCTGAATATCATAAACGCTCACGCAGTAAATATCGTCCTCAAGGCGTGAAGCCGCCGCTATCGCTTTTCTCAGCGAAGCAGAGTCGGTGCAATTGTCCGTTTCAAGACAAAGGTTGTCAAGCTTGTTTTTTATTGATGAAATATAGTTTGACACCATTCCGTTTGCCTGTGACACTGATTGTTTACTTGAAACATAGGCGGAGCTGAGCATGGATTTTTTGTAAAACACGCCGAAAAACAATGTTGAAGCAAGGGTTGAAAAAATAACCCCGAAAATTACAATTGCTATAATCAATACCGAAAGCTTTGTTTTGCTGTGCTTAAACATTGCCCCCTCCTAAGTGCTCTTCTCTGTATTTGTTTGGTGACATACCGAAGTATTTTTTAAAGCAATAGCTGAAATAGTGTTGGTCGCTGTAGCCGCATTTTTGAGAAACTTCAAATATTTTCATCGAGGTACACAAAAGCAAATCGCTTGCCGCCTTCATTCGTCTTTCCGTCACAAGTGCAACAAAGTTTTGAGATTTTGTTTTTTTGATAAGTGCACTTAAATAGTTAGGACTTACACCCAGTTTTTCGCTTGCGTCGGTCAAAGACAAGTCCTCATTCATATATTCGTCATTGATAATTTGAATCGCTCTGTCGCAAATCGTTTCACTTTCGTGCCTTTGCGAACGGGAAATAATATCTCTCGCGTCAAGACAAAGCGATATAAGCTCCTTTTTGTACTGTTCGTTAAAATCAAACGATAAACGGGAGGTGAAAAAAGTGTTCGATGTGAAAAGTTCCGACAATGCGTCGCTGTCGGACAAAACACTAACGCATCTGTGAGCGGTTGCAAGAATTTGAATAATCAGGTAATTCAAACCGTTTCTGCTTTTTTGAGACAGCATATTTTCAAGATACGAGCTGATTTCACTTTTATCTCCAACTTTTAAAAGTTGTTCGAGTTTATTTACCGATTTTTCAACGCTACCGAGTTCAAGCGTGTTTTTTCTTTCTTGGTCGTTGATAAATCTTATGTCGCCTGCACCGTCGGATGTGTATCGTCTTGCCGTAATTGCCTGTGTGCACGCAAGCGACAAAAGCGACGGACTGTCAACGGTTTGACTTATACCGATTGTGCATTTTTGATTAAATAACTTTTTGGCACTTTGAACAAGTTCAATAACGGGCAAACGCAGTTTTGTTGACATCTCCTCCGGTTCACTCGTTACAAGAGTTACAATTCTGCCGTTAACCAAAAAGCTTTCGCAAAGTGCATATTTACCGACAATGCTGTTTACAAAATCAATGTGATGTGCTTCCGTTCGATTTTCACCGGTAAAGGTTTTGAATTTTGAAACAACAATGCTGTAACAGTCGTTATCTCCGGTAATTAATCCAAGTTGCTTTGCACTGTCTTTCAACTCGGAATCGGTGTAAATATCCTCACCCGTGCCCAAAAGCAAAGGCAAAAGAAATTCCGTCTTTTTGAGCCTCAATTCGGTTTCTTCGTTTGAAGAACCCCATTTAAGTCGCTCAAACTCGGCGTCCATTTCCGTCTTGATTTTTTCGAGTTCTTCGGTTAATTCGCTTGAAGAAATAGGCTTTAAAAGATAACGGATAACATTGTATTTGAACGCTTCCTGTGCGTATTCAAAGTCATCGTATCCGCTCAAAATAACAAGTTTTGTGGCAGGACGGATTTCCCGTACTTTGCTTGCAAGCTCCAACCCCGTCATCAGCGGCATTTTGATGTCGGTCAAAATCAAATCCGGTTCAAGCTTTTCAAGAAGCTCAAGTGCTTCAATTCCGTTTTCCGCATCACCAACAACGCTAAATCCGGCTTTTTCCCAATCAACGCTTTGAATAATTGCCTCTCTTTGACGAATTTCATCATCAACAACAAGTACACTGTACATAATTTACCCTCTCATTAAATAAATACTTGTGTATTAATCTGATTTCATTATATTAAAATTTTTAAACTTTATCAAGTGATATATTCTCATACTGTCGATAAAGTTAACAAAACACGCCGATATTCATTTAAGTTTTTTATAGACAGAAAGTATAATAAAAGCAACTGCACCAATCATAAAACGGTCGGTACAGTTGCTTTTTAAGTTTGAGAAAATAATAAAGTTTAAAATTTCAATCCAAAATTTCGGGGGGGGGTAGTGCTATTTGCCGGCTTGATATTGCTTAAAAATGTTTCGGTATACCAAGTACCGTCGGCTTGTCGTGCCGTATAATCACCGTCGTATTTTGCGGCAATTTCCTTAATTATGCCGATGCCGTTTCCGTGAAGTTCCGGATTTGCTACCTTTTGTTTTTTGCTTTTGTCATTATCAAAGGCATTTTCGGATTTGATAACGACTTCATCCTTGTTTACGGCAATGCCGATTTTGCACACGGTCGGCTTTTCAAGCAGTAAAGACGCATTGAGTGCGTTGTCGATTATGTTACAAAGCACACGGCATAAATCATAATCATCAATTAGTATGCCGTTGTTTTCTTCAATGTCAACAATCATTTTGATGTTGCTGTTTTTAATTTGCTGTTGCTTGGTGTAAATAATCGTGTTTACGGTTTCGTTTGAACAGATTAAAAATCCGCTTAGACCGGAAAGGTCGTTGTCGATATTTTGAAAAAGTGACAATGCTTTTTCGGGCTTGTTTATTTCAATAAAACCTTTGGCGGTTGATATGATGTTTGCATAGTCGTGCTTTAATTTTCTGAGATTTTGCTTTTCTTCTTTCAGCATAGTCATTTGCTGATAATCGAGCTTGTTTTTCATAAGTTCTTTTTCATTTTGCAGATTTTTTGCTTCAACTTTTTCAAAATAATTGATGATAAACGGAAAAGAGCAGTCAAACAGCAAAATAACACTCATCATTATATAAACCGCAACGGTTGTTGCAATGCTGTAAGTTGGTGATTCGGACAAATCCGTAGGTGCCAAAAACAGCGAAAATATAATTATTCCGATGTGTGAAAAAGGCAAAAATGTTATGTAAGCATATATTTTTTTACTTTGCAGTGTGCTTCTTTTTGCTCTGAATAATTTAAGCGTGCCGGCAAATAAAAAGCTGACGGCAACAATCAAAACCGCTTCCGTAAGAAAAACATAAAGGTGATACAAATTCGGATTGTCCACTCCGAAAACAGTTTTCGTATCTTTATCTTGATAGATTATAGATTGATACAATCCAATTATAAATGACGATAAAAACTGTGACAAAAAGCTGAATACAACGCAAAGGATTTTTGTTGTAAGTTTATCATCTGTTAAAAAGAAGATGATTATAAAATACAGCAGTGCAAATGTCGGATAACCGAATGCGTCAAACGGCTCCTTGTTAAAGAAAGCGACAGATGTTAAAATCCTTGCGGCAAAAATTGCAACTAATGTGATGAGTGAATTGTATTTTTCACGCAGTACGCTGTGTGCTATGTTGAAAAATGCAAAGCTGTATGCAAAAAGTATAATTATTCTGTACGGAAATAAATTTGTGATGTCGATTATCGGGCCCATAATTACTCCTGTAAATTTATCAAATAGTTTTTGTATGAACTGATAACACTCTTGTATTTCTTCGGAGGTATGGGTATCGCTTTTTCTGTTGAAAGAATAAATTTATGCGGTTCATAGCACGCTATATGATTCATATTTACCATATAACATTTATGACACCTTAAAAAATTAGGCGGCATTTTATTCGCATATTCTTTTAATGTTGAATATACAACGATTTTTTCATCGTTTTGCAAATGCAATGTAAGATTGTTGTTAAAGGTTTCTATGTACAGAATATCCTGAAAATTTATGGCAAAATTTTTGTTCCCGGATTTGACCAAGGTCAGATTCGGGTCTTTTTTCGTGGTGTTTTGTATCGCTCTTTTCAATGCTTTCGAAAGGCTTTCCTCGGTAATTCTCGATTTCACAAGATAATAGCAACAATTGGTTTCGGATATATTGTATGCACTTTGAGGAAAAGAGGTCATAAAAATTATTTGTGTGTATCTGTTCGTGATATTTTTTATTGACCAGTCCATAGAATTTTCATCGTTGACCATAATGTCAAGAAAAGCAATATCAATTCTGCCGTTATCAATATATTCTTTCAGCTCGTTCAAATCGTTAAAGCAAGTAATGTTACATTCCATTTTTAATATGTCTGTTACACATTGATTTACTTTAAATTCGATTATCTCCTGATACGACGATTCGTCGTCGCAAATTGCAATGTTTATCATATGTTTCATCCTACTAAAAATTATTACAATGTATATTATACCACAAGAATCGAGAATTTTAAAGTTTTATACAACGCAAAAGCAGTCATTCACCACGAATGTATTGTTATTCTTTGCCATATTCTGTAGAATTATGAATGGTATATTAATAAAGTGTTAAATATGGGAAAAGAATAATTCAATTAAACCATCAAAAGCATTCGGAAAGAGGAGAAATATGATCGTTTCACTTTTCAGTAAAGACAAAAAAACAACACTGGAATTACCGGACAAAATCAGCGGACAGTATTGGCTTGAAGAAGCGGAAAACGGAATATTTAATCGTGTTATCGGAATCGAAGCAAATAACCGAAATTGGTACTTAAAGGCGAATAAATATATCGGTTTTTCCGATCAAAAACTTCACGAGCAAAAATTGGAGAATAATTGCTTTTACAAACTAAAATCTATTAGGGATTATTCTGCTTTATATGTTTATTCGGAAGCCAAAACCGATGACAGATATATATTTAATAAGTATATCGCAAACTCAAAAATGAGTATAACTATCGGCAGAGATACAAATAATGATATATCTTATTCAAATAGGTTTGTATCGTCAAGACACGCAGTTTTGTCTTATAACGGCGGAGATGTTTGGAGTATTGAAGACTGTAGCAGTGAAAACGGCGTTTATGTGAACGATACGCGTCTTCAGGGTAAAACGGATTTATATTCCGGCGATGTGATATATATTATAGGTTTAAGAATTATAATAGGCGGAAAGTTTATTGCCATAAACAATCCGGATAACGGAGTGAGTGTTCGTTGCTCCAAGTTGTTGAATATGCCGGAGCAAAAAATAACAGAGGAACAGGTAGGCTTAACCGCAAATAATTCAGAACAGTATTATTTCAGATCACCTCGTTTTAGAAGAACGATTGAAACATATAAGCTGAAAGTGGACGCACCGCCGCAAAAGGACAATCAGGAAGAAATGCCGTTGGCGTTTGTTATCGGTCCGTCAATGACAATGGGCGTTGCTTCAATTTTTACGGCACTTACTTCTATTGTGAATTATTGTTCTCAAGACCCTCTTGAAAGAAATTTTTTGTCGATTTTGCCTACCGTTGCAATGGCAATCGGTATGCTTGCCGGAACGGTTATGTGGCCGATTTTGACAAAAAAACTTGAAAAGAAAAAGAAACTCAATAAGGAAAAAGAGAGAAAAGTTAAATATATAAAATATCTTAATGATTGCCGTGAGCAAATTCAGAGAGCTATTGAAGAGCAAAAAAGCATTTTAACCGAGAATTATTCCAATATTGAGCAAATAATGTCTGATACTTCATTTTGGCAGAACGGATTGTGGTCAAGGCAAAAAGAAAATGATGACTTTATGGATGTAAGAATCGGAAACGGCAATATTGAGTTTGATTCGGACATTTCGTTTCCCGAAAAATCATTTTCACTTGATGACGATGATTTGGTTGATGAAGTTCAAAAAATGTCATTAACAGATTATTCTTTAAACAATGTTCCGATTGTACATTCTTTTTATAATTCAAAAATCACAGGTGTTGCAAGTGCCAATCGCCAAGATACGGTCGAATTTTTAAATAATGTTATTTTGCAAATGGCAATGTTTCAAAGTTATGATGAATTAAAACTTGTTTTAATCGGTGATTCAAGGGATATAAAAAAATTTGAAAGTTTAAAATGGATTCCGCATTTTTGGAATGATGAAAAGGATTTCAGGTTTGTTGCTTCAAATTTTGATGAACTTAAAAATCTGTCGGTTTATCTTGATAAAACTATTGAAAAACAACTCGATTTTGATGATGTAAAGGAATTAAAGAAAGAACCGCATTATTTGGTTATTGTAACAAATAAAGAGTTAGCTCTTAAAGCGGAGTTTATAAATAAAATCACCGAAAACGAGAATATAACATTCAATATGTTATTTGCTTTTTCAAAAATAAGCGACTTGCCTAAAGAATGTGTTTCGGTAATAGAAATCGAGGGAAGCAAGGCAACCGTATATGATAAATCCGATATTGCAGATACGAAAAAGCAATTTAATATTGAAACGGTTACATCAAGTGTAGCCTATGACATAGCAAAAGAATTGGCAAATATTAAACTTGATTTGTCAAGTAGCAATTATGTCTTACCAAAGTCATTATCATTTCTTGATATGTTTGGCGTTGGAAAGATCGAGCATTTGAATTCAATTTCAAGATGGCACGATAATAATCCTGTTCAATCGTTGGCAACTCCTGTAGGTGTTGACACTCAAGGCGAGCAATTTATGATTGACCTGCACGAAAAATATCACGGCCCTCACGGTTTAGTTGCCGGTATGACCGGTTCGGGTAAATCGGAATTTATTATTACATTTATTCTTTCACTTGCGGTTAATTATCACCCTAACGAAGTCGCATTTATTCTTATTGACTATAAAGGCGGTGGATTAACCGGTGCATTTGAAAGTGACGATTTCAAATTGCCGCATCTTGCAGGCACAATTACAAACCTTGACGGCAGCTCAATTAAGCGTTCGTTGCTGTCTATTGAATCTGAGCTTCGCAGAAGACAGGCTGCTTTTAATGAAGCAAGAAAAATATCCGGCGAAGGAACGATGGATATTTATAAATATCAACAGCTTTTCAGAAACGGTGTTGTTAATGAACCTATTCCGCATTTGTTTATAATTTCGGACGAGTTTGCGGAATTAAAGGCACAGCAGCCGGAATTTATGGATCAGCTTATTTCGACTGCCCGTATCGGCAGAAGCTTGGGTGTTCATTTGATTTTGGCAACTCAAAAGCCAAACGGTGTAGTAGATGACCAAATTTGGTCCAACTCCCGTTTTAGAGTTTGTCTTAAAGTTCAGGATAAAGCTGACAGTATGGATATGATTAAGCGTGCCGACGCTGCTGAAATTACTCAAACCGGCCGTTTTTATCTTCAAGTCGGATTTAATGAATTGTTTGAGCTTGGTCAATCGGCATACAGCGGAGCGGATTATGTTCCGAAAGAAACCGAAATTGAAACTAAAATTGTTAATTCGGTCAGTTTGCTTGATAATTTAGGCAGAGAAGAGTATGTGGTTAAAACCGAAAACAATGATAAAAAGGTTGAAACAAATCTTCGTCAGGTTGTAGAAGTTAATAAATACATATATAACCTTGCAAAAGAAGAAAATGCTTTTTCAAGACCGTTGTGGCTTGAACCGATTTCTGCCGCAATTGTTATTGACGATTTGAAATCAAAGTACAATTATACTTCCGATAACGCAAAGGGTATATCGGCGGTTATCGGTGAATACGACGACCCGACAAATCAAAAGCAAGAGCTTCTTACTCAAGAATTTGACGAAATCGGGAACACAATTATTTACGGCAATTCCGGAAGCGGTAAGGAAATGCTTATTGAGTCTTATTTGTATTCGTTTATTTCGGACTACGATGCAAATGAGGTCAACGCATATGTTCTTGATTTCGGTGCCGAAACATTAACAGTATTTAAGGACGCTCCTCAAGTAAATGATGTAATCCTTTCAAGCGACAGCGAAAAAATAACTAATTTGTTTAAGCTTTTGATTAAAGAAACCGGTTCGAGAAAAAAACTGTTTTCAAACTATGGCGGTTCGCTTACATCGTATATTGATGAAACAAATGAAATTTTGCCGAGAATTTTTGTTATTATCAATAACTATGCGGCGTTTAACGAATCGTACAATGAATACGAAGAAGTTTTGATTCAACTTTTAAGAGAAGCCAATAAGTGCGGAATTTATTTCATTACAACGGTTTCAAACTATACCGATGTAAGATACAGAATTTTGCAAAACTTTAATGTTCATTATACTTTGCAACAAAATGATAATTCCGAATATTCTATGATTCTCGGTTCTACCGGTGGGATTTTGCCTGCTCATTATGAGGGCAGAGGTTTGGTTCAGCTTAATAACAGCATTTATGAATTCCAAACCGCTCGCATTTTCAGGGACGGTAACGATTCGTCGCTTGTTAAGGAGTACATAGGCAAAATTTTGGAATCCGCAACGGTTAAGGCAAAGCCTGTTCCTGTTCTTCCTGAAAAGGTCAACAGTGAATATCTTAACGATTTTGCATTTGACAATAATGAGCTGTGCCTCGGCGTGAATTGCGATTCGCTTCAACCGCTTACATATAATTGCGAAAAACAGCCGGTTCTCTTTGTTTCATCTCAGGATAAAGAGGAAATGGCAACTTATTGCGAATCAATGGTTGAAATTTACGGACAGGCTAAAAATTCAGAAATTGTTGTTTTCGACGCTTCCGGTATTTTGTCAAAATGCAAAGCCTTTGTTACAAAAGATGAAATAAAAGCGGAGTTTAACCGTGTTTATCATCTTCTTCTCGCAAGGCACAAAGACTTTAAAGAAAATAAAATCCCTGCCGATATGCATCAAGTATATTGCTTCGTGTTCGGCTTGGCGGATTTGTTCCGTGCTTTGTCAAATGATGATAAAAAAGGTCTTGGCCTTATGCTTGAAAATGTAAAAGGCAGCTACAATTTTTCATTTGTTTTGTTTGACAATACAACATCCGTTTCGGATTATTCGTATGAAAAGTGGTATAAATCTCAAATAAACAACACCGGCATTTGGGTTGGCGACGGCGTTGTTGACCAATATATTTTCAATATTACCAAGCGTACAAAGGATATTCGTAAGGAAATTGAAAATGATTACGGCTTCTTTATTAATAAGGGCAAGCCGACCTTGATTAAACTTTTGGATGAAAGTGAGGATTAAGTATGAGCGAGTTATTTGTACAAATATATTTGCCGTCTTTTAATAAGACTTTTGATTTGAAACTTTCAAGCGAATTAAAGGTGTATGAATTGAAAAATATGGTCTACACCCTTTTAAAATCGGAGGTTAATACCGAGATTTTGAAAAAAAGCAAACCTGTTCTCTGCGACAAAGAGAGCGGTGCAATATTCAATATTAACTTATCACTGCAAGAACTGCACTTGCGTAACGGTTCGCAGTTGATGTTAATATAAAAAATTATATAAAAAGGAGAATGATTATGTCAGAAAGAACAATCAGAGTTCAGCCAAGTGAACTCGAAGCACAGGCAAATCAAATCAGTGGAAAAAAAGAAAACTTCAAAGAGGCGTATGAAGATATTGTGACGCAGTCAAATTATCTTTCAACATCAACATGGGGCGGACAAGACGGTGAAGACTTTAACAATAAAGTCAAAGAATTCAAAAAGGATTTTGAGCAAATGTTTAATATATTAGATCAATATGTTAAGTATTTGAATAAATCGGCACAGGCTTACAGAACAGCACAAGATGATGTTACAAGTAAAATTGGAACATTGGAAACAAAGGTTAAATAAGGAGGAACTATAAATGGCAGTAGCTGGTATTAAGGTTAACACGCAAGAAGTGTTTAAGGTAAGAAATAAACTTAATGGTGATGGTGATGATATTATTGCCAGACTTAATGAAGTAAAAGCTTCTATGGATGCTCTTTCAGGTACGGAAATTTGGGATTCTGATGCAGGTAAGGCGCTCCAAAGAAAGTTTAGTGAATTGTATCCTAAATTTGCATCAATGAAAAGAGTAATTGATGATTATGTTTTAAAACTTGATCAAATCAAAAGTGAGTATGAACATACAGAAGAGGCTGTTCTTCAAGATGTTAAATCCGTTAATGATTGGGCTTAATTAAATTCATTCCCTGCCGTTAAAAACGGCAGGGAGAAAATTAATATTGAAATTTACATTTAAAAAATGATTATATAGAAAGTTGGTATATGTGATGAAAAAGGCTTTTTACAGAATATTTTCTTTAGTTTTGGCCATTGTGGTTTTAATTACTGCTTTATCGGGTTGTACAGGCGGAATTGTAGAAGCTGACGCAAGTGAATATTTGACTAAAGGGGAATGGTTTAATTATTTTATTTCTGAAGTAGACTTGAGCTATTCGTCAAAAATCCCTTTGGATTTAGACAGCGAATCAGATTATTATGATGCTGTTATGAGTATTGTTGATAATGAAATAATCGATGAAGAAAATGCTGTTAAAGATTTAGATAAAATTGTTACTAAAGATGTTGTTGCATATACTTGTGTTAATTATTTGCCTACTGCATACCAAATTGTAGGCGAAACAGATTATAAATTTAAAGACGAAAAGGAAATTACAGATCTTAATGCTGCAAAAGTTGCAGTTAATGTTGGTATTGTAGAAGCAAAGTCAAATAAAAAATTCGGTGCAGAGGATTATGTAAGTGCAGAAGATTGCGAAAAAGCAATAAATACGATGATTGACCATTTGTCTACATATGAATTTGAAGAAAATAATACAAAATTTATTTATAATGACAATGTTTATGAAACTAATGACAAAGTAGAAGTTGAAAGTTATAAAATATCAGATTCTGATGACAATACAGATGACAATTCAGCAATAACAGATGTTTCGATTGATGGTCTTAAGAGTGATAATGAGCCTAAGATTTCTAATTGTGCAACTGAAAAAAACGAGGTTGTCGTTTGGGTTGCTGAGTTTTCATATGTGGCTAATAAAGAGGCTTATAAAGTAGGAAATATTGTTAAATTCAATACGTTTGAATTGGATATTCCTGGAAAAAGTCTTGATATATGCTTTTTAAAAATAACCGAAGAGGCAACAAAAGGAAGATCACCTAAAGGTATTAGTGCATATAGAATAAAGGGCACATTACCAACCACAAAGGAAACGATAAAGTGCGTTAAAGAAGGACAAAAAGCGACCACCAAAGCTAAGAAAATAAATTTGATTCCAGATGGTACGAATTATAAATTCGGACCGGTTAAAATTAAAGATAATGCTATAAATTTTCAATATAAAACTAAAGGCTCTAAAACTATTGATCTTGATAATGGTAGAAGTGATAAAACTGATCCTACATTATCAGCTGATGTAAATTTGGATATTACTGTATCGGATATTACAATTACTTATTCCGGATTTGATACAATATTTACAGATTCAATGTATGGAAAACCAAATGCAAATTTAAATATTAGTTATAAAACAAAGGTAAATGGTAAACTTACGATTCCGGAAACACGTCTCGCTCCGTATAATAATGGAAACGGAGGTTTTCCGTCAAATTTAAGCAGATCGAGATTTACAACAGGTAATGGAGCAACAGATATTAAAATTTGCAAGTGTAAAGCATCTTTCTATGGTATTACTTTTACATTGAGAATTGGATTGCAAGTAAAAGTAGATGGTACAGTAGAGGTTACCGTTGAAAAAGATAGTAGCACTAATTATGTTATAAAGAAAGGCAATATTTCAACAACGCAAGCAACGAAGAAAAATGCAGAAATCAAAGCAGAAGTGAATTTGTATGTCGGTGTTGAATTGGAGGGAGATATTTCACTTGGAGGATTTCCATTATCAACAATTGCTGATGTTCGAGTTGGTGCTGGATTTAATGCTACTGTAACAGGTAATGTTTACATTATGACAAATAGTACAACCACAACAGAATATTCTAAATCAGAAGATACAAATTTATCTGGGACACAATTGAAGTATTATTCTAAGTCTGACACCAAATTAAAATATTGTATAGGAGCAAAATGTCAATTTAAAGTGTATGGTGCTGCTTTTGAAAATAAGAATAATAGTTTAATTAATTATATTATACGAATTTTTAATAAAGACTTTGACGGAGTATATAAAGAGAATGCATTTGCTATAGGGCAGTTCCATTTTGAAGACGGAAAAGTTGTAAAGCAATGTACAAGAGTTAAAGGTGATGATGACAAGGTTGAATGTAAAGCCGGAGACAAATTTGACATAAGTGCTTACAATATTGCAATTAATAATGACAAGCCATCCTATTTTTATATTACTGAAATTCCGTGTAGTTCTAAAAATCTGGAAAAAATCAATGACGGTCTTAAAGTAGAAGCCGGTAAGGGTAAAGGTAAAAAAACAATTTGTAATGTTACTTATTTTAGTGATGAACATAAAGTAGAGGTAGACCCTGTTTCTAACGGAACATGTATGATCACTATTTCAACTCCACAAAAGAAATACAGCTTGTCTGTTGCCGTTATTGTTAACAAAACCACAAAAACAGGTTACGATGTTCAAATCAGTGATTTGTCAGGTTCAAATTTAAATTATTTAAGTGCTTAATTTAATCAGAGGTGAATTATGGGTGTTGATGTAAATTATGCATACAGTCAAGCTAATGCGTTAAAAAGACAGGCAGTAGAATTGAACACAGTTAAGGCAAATTTACTTGCCTATAAATCATCTATTGATGTCAATTGGTCAAGCGATGAGATTAAAAGTGTTGACAATGCAATTAATAAAATAACAAATCGTATTCAAAATATTCAAGAGAGACTTAATACCACTGCTGACAGCGTGATAAATTCCGCAAATCAAATCCGTCAGGAGGAGATTGCCGAAGAAAGACGCAGACAGCAGGAAATTGCACGTAGGAGAGCACAAAAAGAGGCACAGCAAAGAGCCGCCGAGCAAAAGGCGGCTCAGGAGCGTGCCGCTGCCGAAGAGGCAAGAAAAGCTGAGGAAGAACGCAAGGCAATGGATGAACTTAAAGATAAAATTAATAAGGTTAAGAGCAAATCCAAGAAAAACAAACTTGTTAAAAAGCTTAATGAGCCCGGAATTACCTCACAGGAGCTTCAGGAATATTTTGATAAAATAATGGGCTGATTAATTTTGATTTATCAGTCGATTACTGTGTTTAGAAAGGCGATGGAATTACTATGGCAAGAGGAATAAAAATAAGACCGAATTCCGTAAGAACAGCTAATTCCCGTGTGCCGGGAATTAAAAATAAGGTAAACGGAGTTAAATATTCGGTTGCAAATATAAAAAACGCTATGCAATACGAGGTTAAAGCAAGAAACAATATTGATTCATCTCTTAATGGGATAATATCTGACCTTGCTTCTCTTGAAAATTCTGTCGGCGAGCTTTATCGGACAGTTAACGATTGTGTTGAAATTTATGTGTCGGCAGATGACAAGGTTAAAAATCTTACTCATAATGTTAATGATTGGAAGTAAATCTTTATGATAAAGATTAAGGAAAAAACAAAAAAAGACAGAACCTACATAGTATCGAAAATCAGTTCAAAGGACACTGTCAATGAGGGCGGAGTAAAGGTGCTTACTTCAACTCCTATTGAAGGATTGTTGCCTCTTATTTTTAACAGTAAGCATCATTCAAAAACATTTGCTTTTGATGTTACAAATTTAACCTCGTTGAAAATTTTCCTAAATCAGCCGCAAACCAAAGAATCGTTTTTGAAAATACTCGAAAATATTGTAAAGGTTATGCGTAATTGCGAAGCACATAATATGAGCATTGAAAAGTTGTATTTGGACATAAATAATATTTATGTTGTTAATTATGAAACAAAAGAGCTTTGCTTTGCATATTTTCCGGTTGAAAATTTTGAAAGTGAACCGCTTGCGTTTTTATCGTCCGTTTCGGCAAACGCAAAATTTCCGGGTGGCAAGGACGGTGGGTATTTTATTGAATTTCGTAAATATTGCGAGTCGTTGCATTATTTTTCATTGCCTGATTTGGAACGAACCATTCAAATTATTTCTGACGGAATTTCCGATGAAGAAAAAAAGAAGTCGCATAAAAGCGGTCATTATTCCGGTCAGATGGTGTTTGACCCTTTTAAGGAACTGAATTATGACGATGATTTCAATCCGATAAAAGGGACAACCGAAAGTGCCGACGGAGAAACAGCAAAGCAAGCTCCACCAGCAAAGAAAAAAAGAGAAACAAAGTTGATGGGACGGGAAGAAGTGAAATATCCGTCACTTCTCCGACTTTGTAACAATAATATTATTGATATTAATAAGGCGGAATTTTCAGTCGGATATAATGACGATTGCGATTATTCTTTTCAGGATAATGAAATGGTAAGCGGTTATCATTGTATATTTTATTATTCAAACGGTGAGGTGTTTGTTATTGACGAGCGTTCTACAAACGGCACCTATGTTAATGAGGAAGAAATACCGTACGGTAAGAAAGTTCATCTTAATTTCGGAGATAAAATTACGCTTGCCGACGAGGAATTTATTTTAAAGGGAACAGACGAATGAGTTATATTTTCGGGTTACAAAGTGATATAGGAATAACAAAAGAAGTAAATCAGGACGCAGTTGCAATAAAAGTAGTTGATACCGATTTTGGCAATGTGCTTTTTGCAATTGTATGTGACGGTATGGGCGGCTTTGACAAAGGTGAAGTTGCAAGTGCAAGTATGGTATCGGCCATGCTTAAATGGTTTGAAAATGATTTTCCGTCACTCGGTAAGGATTTTGTGTTTGACGATGTTAAAAATCAATGGAACATCATTATTCAATCCATGAATGAAAAAATAATGAATTACGGAAAGCTTGACCGTATAAAATTAGGAACTACTTTATCCATGATTCTTATGTTTAACGATGAGTATTACATAGGTCATGTCGGTGATTCGAGAATATATAAAATATCAGACGGAATCGAAATTTTAACGGAAGATCATACGCTTGTTAATCAGAAATATAAAGAGGGTAAAATTACCGAGGATGAAATAGAAACCGATGAAGAAAGAAATGTTTTGCTTCAATGTATCGGTGCCTCCAGAAAAGTCGAGCCGCAATTTATAAAAGGTACATTTAAAAAAGACGATGTGTTTATGCTATGTTCCGACGGCTTCAGGCATGAAATTACTCAAAATGAAATGTTTGCATCTTTGTTGTCCGATAACTTAAAGGACAAAAATTCAATTAATATTGAAATTGCGAAACTTATTGACAGAGTGGAGCAACGAAAAGAAGAAGATAACATTACCGCTGCGGTAATTAAAGTTATATAAAGAGGTAAAAAATGGCTGCAATAGGATCGGTTATTAATGGCAGATATGTGTTGGAAAACATTGTCGGTCAGGGCGGTATGTCAACGGTATATCGTGCCCGTGACCAAAAACTCAATGTTTACTATGCTATCAAAGAAATCAAAAAAGTTGACAATAATGAGATAATTGCTCAAACTTCTATGACTGAGGTTAATCTTCTTAAAGGACTTAACAACAGCCATATTCCGAGAATTATCGATATTATAGATGACGGAGTAAATATCTTTGTTGTACAGGAATTTGTACAGGGCGTTTCTCTTGAAAAACGACTTGAGGAAGAAAAAAAGTTTTCGCAGGAGATTGTTGTTGATTGGATGAAGCAAATGTGCAATGTGCTTTATTATTTGCACAGCAGAGATGTTATTCACCGTGATATAAAGCCCGGAAACATTATGTGGGCACCGTCATCCGAAGGTGCAGGTCACATCACTTTGATTGACTTTGGTATCGGCAGAACCTATAAAAAAGGCAAAACAAAGGACACAATTGCTTTTGTAACCGAAGCCTTTGCCGCACCCGAGCAGAAAAATCAGCTTTCGCAAAGTGATGCGAGAACAGATATTTATTCGTTGGGACTTACTATGTATACGCTCTTAACAGGGCTTTATCCTGATGATACATATACAATTAAGCCTATTACGGAGATTGATTCCACGCTTTCAACAGGTCTTGAAAAGATTATTTTAAAATGTATTGAGGAAGAACCGGACAAGCGTTACCAATCCGGTTTGGAACTTTTATACGATTTAGAACACTATAAAGAGAATGAAGATATATATATTGCAAAGCAAAAGAAAAAGTTTGTATCTTTTTTAGGCGTCACATCGGCTTGCTTGGTATGTTTTCTTATTTGCGGTATATTTGCCGGTTCAATATCTGCCGTAAAATCAAAAAACTATTCTGTTATTGTTGAAACAGCGACAACCCCTGAGGAATGTATTGATGCAATCGGTATAAAACCCGGCGAGCTTGCAGGATATAACAAGCTGTGGAGTTTGTATAATGAATCCGACGGGTGCATTTCTTCAACCGAAATTGCAAATATAAATAAATTGCTTGTTGAAAACAGGTCAAGCTTTTCATCCGGTTCTGAGTTTGGCAAACTCAATTACCAAATAGGACAGGATATTTGGTTTAATTACGGCGGTACGGATTCGGAAATTTCTTCCGGTAAAACCGTAAGCGATGCAACCAAAAGCGAAAAAGCTCATGACTTTTTTGAAAATGCTGTTAATAATTTGTCTGAGGACGATAATTATCACGATGATGCAAAAGCGTATATAACTTGGTACGAATATGTTCAGGCTGCCAATAAGTCAAATAAAAACGGGCAAACTCTTAAAGATGATGTTCTTATAAACGGATGGAAATCCTTGTATAAGCTCTTGGGTACAATCAGTAAAAGTAGCGAACCGGTAATTAGGCTCAAAATGTGTTCGCAGGTTATTTCGGCTATTGAAACCAATATTTACAGATATAAAAATGCCGATATCAGTGCAGGTGAAATTTTGGAAGCTTTGGCTACCGTTGACGAAATCGTTCGTTCAATTGACACCAATGAAAATTTGGGCAATACGGTTGTAACCGAATTGAAAAACGAAATAGAAGGCACCTCGGTCACTGTCGGTAGTTTGGAAAGAGCAAGAGATGCTTTAAATAATGCATATCCGGAGGTGAACGGCAATGAGTGATTATGAGCAGTTGCAAAAAACAGTCGGCACTTTAACAGTGTTTGAAATTGTGTTTTTGATTTTGGGCATATTGCTGTTTATCACAGCTGTTGTTTTGTTCATTAAGTTTAAAATTCCTAATGTTTATTCGGAAATTTCCGGTGCTAAAAAGCAAAAACAATTATCTCAAATGAAGGCTGAAAAACAGCTTGATGTAAGTAATGTGTATGAGCCTAAATTTGAAACGACGGAAGAAAAACAAAAGATTGAATCTTCTCCGCCACGCAAACGCAACGGGACTGTCAGCAAAGAGGTTCAAAAAGAAAACAAAAAGGTTAAACGCCACGAAACTTCTCTTGCAAATAACGACAGGCAAACGATGGTTATGGATAAGTCTAAACGGCATAAAACCGCAAAGCAACATCAAACCGTTGTTATGGACAAAAAAGATGAAGTTAAAAGAAAATATACTGTTATTGATGAAACAGTTATTATAAATTCCGATGAAATAATTAATTAACGGAGGAGATATTATGAGTACAAAAATTAAACCTAAATTTTCATTTAAACTGCTTTCGGTTTTGTTGGCAGTTTTGATGGTGGTATCAAGCTTTCCTGCGGCAGCAGGCAGTGCTTTTGCCGCCGATGACGAAGAAATGATTACTCTTAAATTTAAGGTAACAGATTCGGCAGAGCAACCAATTAAGGGTGCAGAAATTAAAGTTACAGATAAAGATAACGAAGATGAAGTTTTAACACAACACAAAAAAATTTTGGTAACAGTAGATACATATGAAACCGATGAAAGCGGTGAGGTTAGCTTTGAAGTTAAAAGTGTTAATGTTGGGTATAGTTATGCCGTTACGGCGGATGGTATGTTTGATAAAGAGGGTACTTTTATTAAGCCCGTTGTTTCTGAGGACGGAAGTGTAGAGCCTGTTGAAGTTTCTATGGAATATAAAATTACCTGTAAAGAATGTAACGATGACGGAAAAGTTCAATGTCCGGTTTGCAAAGGACAGGGAAAAGTGTTAAAACCGTGTGAAATTTGCAACGGAACAGGATATGCTCGTGAAAAATGTCCTGTTTGCAACGGCGTTGATCCGACTGATTGCGAAAATTGCGGCGGCAAGGGAACTGTTGAAACAGAATGTCCTATATATACCGAACCTCAAGAGTTTATTACTTGCGAAAAATGTAACGGAAATAAAGAAATAACCTGCTCGGAGTGTGATGGCAAAAAAGAAACTGCGGCAAAGGATTTTCGTTTTTATTTTAATCCAACCGAAATGGAGATACATTTTAAAGAACATTTGTCAAATCCTGTGGTTGTTGAACCTTTGACTGATGGAGAAGAAAAGAGCCAAGGCGAAATCACATATTCTTCAAATAATGAAAACATTACTGTTGATCCTAAGACAGGTGAAGTAACTGCAACAAAGGTAAATGAAGTGGCAACAATTACTGCCGTAATAGCTTTTGATAAAGGAAACGGCTTTAAAGCAAAAAAAGCAGAATATACTGTTAAAGCTGTATCTTCACCAACCGGTATTAGTACAGAACTTAAAATAAATACAGAAGCTAAATACCAAGCAAAAGGAATAAATTTAGTAGAAAATAAAAATAATCTTGAAGATTACAAAATAACTTATTATGATGAAAGTGGCATTGAGCTTTCCGGGTTGCCTGAAAATGTAGGTAAATATTATGCAATGGTGTCTGCAGAAGGATATTCAGAGCAGCGTGTTCCGGCAGAAAATGCAGAAAATACCGAATTTTTAGAAATTACACCGGCAGAATTGACGATTATACCGGATGCAGGTCAATCAAAAGAATACGGTGAGTACAAGAAAATCAAATATAATTATACAGCAGAGGGCATTGATTTTAAAAATAATTTTGATGAGAATAAAAAGCCGATTTTTAAAGGTGAATTATCATATGATAGAAGTGGATACGAATCATATCCTGACAATGAAAGTGGAACTTATGACATATTAATAGACAATCTTAAATTAGATGATTCAGATGATTTAAAGGAAATAAATAATAACTATGAGATTATTAGATTTATCGATAATGTAAGGATTACGGTTGAAGACATTACGTCAATTAAAGAACTTGTTAGCCTACCGGAGAGTTATAATGGATGGTATAATAAAGCGTATTTTGATAATAATGATAAGAAATTAACAATCGACGCACCGGAAGGATTTAAAATAAGCACAACGGGCGAATGTTCATCTTATGATTCAAATGTTAGCTTTAGTGATGAAAAGGACAAAGAAACCGTATTTCTTTATTTGAAAAATTTGAATTACTCATCAGATACAGAAACTGATTATAAAAGACAGTATTATAAAACTGAAGTTGAATTCGGTATTGATACTACACCGCCCGTTTTGTCTAATGAAAAGAAAATTATATTTGAAACTATAAATAAAAATCCATTAGCTGTAGTGGGTCGTATCCTTACTTTTGGTAATTTCTTTAAAGAAAAGATTACGGCTACAGTAACTGCTGATGATGAAAATAAAGATAAAGATAATAAAGATATATCTTCCGGCATTGATGAAGGTTCATATAAAATGTATCTTAAATTATCTGCAGGTAATGAAATTAAGGATTTTACGGCAGATAAAAATAACTTAACACTTACACTTCCTGATAATAAGAAATACACTTGGCAGGGTAATGTATATGTTAATGTAAAAGACCAAGCCGGTAACGAACTTGACGGTGCAACAAAAATTCATGAAAATTCAGATAAGACCGGTGTGATGGTTACCAAAGAAAATTCAGAGGGTCTTCAAAATACCGACTTCATGATTGAAAACAAAGCTCCGTATATCGGCAGTAATGTTGAAACCGAAAATGAAAAAGGTGAAACTAAAAGTGAATTTAAAGAAGGACAAATCGAGGTTGTCCCTGTCCCTGATGAAAATGTTCGCTCAAACGGTGATGTATATTCCGGTGATGTAACATTTAAGTTCACTGCAAAAGATAATGAATCGGGACTTTTTTCAACAAAAATAACTGTTAACGGTAAAAATGCATATGATAATACATCTGAAGCCGGCAGTCCTCTTTCTGAAGAAAACATTCAAGATGAAAAAGGAAAATGTACAGAAAGGGAGTATGAAATTCCTACTAAAGGATTTGAAAGAGCAGCTACATATACGATTGTAATTAAAGTTAGCGACAATGCGGGTAATGTATCTGAAACTTATAAAAAAGAAATTCACATTGACCGACAGTCTCCGGTTGTTACAAAATTTGAAATTACCAACACAGCAGGAGGAACAAGTGACGGTGATAATGCATCGCATAAAGTAGAAGAAACATCATACGGCTTCTATTTTAAGGAATCTGCTGAAGTTAAAGTAACATTTCAAGATATCCAAACAGACGAAAACTGGGCGTCGGGTGTTGCAAAAGTAAAGATTTATTTGTACGATAAAGACGCTAATAAATATTATCAGGTGGGAAAATCAAACGGAGCTACAACGCTTACAGGCGTAAACAGTGTAGCCGACGTTAAAGCAATTGATCTTCTGGATGTATCAAACGCTGTATCAAACAAAACAACTGTTACTTTTACAGTGGCCCAAGATTTTAAGGGTCAAATTTATGCCATGGCTTATGACGCTGTAGAAAATTGCCCGACGAATAGTTCTGTACCGTCAGGTTATACAGATGATATGTTTACAAAGGACGGTTATCAAAAACCGGACGGCGACATTATCGAAACTCTTGAAAAGCATAACGCGACTTATGCAATTAATTTCAGTGCTCCTGAAACAAAGAATAAGGACAAGTCCGGAACTCCGCTTTACAGCGACCTTGACAATAAGGGCATTAACCTTGACTTGACCGTAAGCGATACATATTCGGGTATTAAGAGCATCAGCGTTGAGGTTTCTGCTCCGTATGATACAGATGAAAACTTCAAGCACAAGGTTACAGTCGGCAAAAATGCCAAAGATTCCGGAGCATTAACCTATGACAGTTCGGGAACAAGAGAAAACGATTGGGTTATTACTAAGTATGATGAAAATCTTGCCACCGAAATGAAAAACACAATCAATATCACAAATAACAGTAATGATATTGAAGTAAAAGTAACTCTTGTTGACCGTGCAAGTCATGAATCAACAAAGAGCTATAAGTTAAGCATTGACAAAACAAAGCCTGAAATTGAAATCACATATAAAAATAACGATGTTCAAAACGGCAAGTATTATCAGGACGACAGAACCGCAACGGTAACTGTAAGAGAGCTTAACCTTTCTACTCCTGCACAATTCGATATTACGGCAATTTGTGATAAAACGGATATTAAACCGTCGGAACAAGCCCTTGCAGAGCTTATTAAAAAGACTTATGACAAAAAGAATTTTGAGAAGTTCCACAAAGAAGTCGGCGAAGACGGTAAGAAAACCGAATATTATGAATTTATATTTGAAATTCCTGCAAAAACACAGGGCGATTATGAAATTACGGCTTCTGTAACCGACAATGCCGGCAACAAATCGGATTATAACAGAGTTGATAAGTTCTCGGTTGACACAACCGATCCGTTCATTACGGTCACATTTGATAATAATCAAAGCAAAAACGGCAATTATTTTGCAACCAAGAGAACCGCAACGATTACTGTTACCGACAGATATTTTGATGCAACACAATCTCCGATTGTAATTGCTTCAGCCGACAACGGTAAAAAATTCACTGCTCCTTCTCCGTCGGGATGGTCAAAGCAAAACAGTAAATATGAGCAATCTTGTACCGTAGATTTCAGCAAGGACGGCAAATATTCGTTCACCGTTGACACGACCGACCTTTCCGGAAAGGATACAAGTCAGTATAAGGTATCGGATTTCATTATTGATAACACAGACCCTACAATTAAACTTTATATTAATAATGAAGAGGTTAAAGACGGCGAAAACAGAGCATATATTGACGAAGTTATACCAAAAGTTGTAGTAGAAGATACAAACTTCAGCCAGACCGACACCAAGGTTACGATTACTCCGGTTGTGGCAAAAGACGAAACAAACTTTGGCTATGAATCAAGCGTAATTTCCAAAAATGCCAAAAATGAAAACGGTATGACCTATGTCTTCAATAACTTCTCGGGTGAGGATGGCAAGGAAAGAAAGTACGACAATATTTACAACCTTGATGTTTCAACAACCGATATGTCGGGCCATACAACAAAGGCACAAAGAATTACTTTCTCTGTTAACAGATACGGTTCGGTATATATTTGTGAGCCGAATAAGTATTATGCCGAAAAGCCTGTTATTCAGGTTGAAGAAGTCAATGTAAATCCGATTAACTTTAAGTCTAAGGAAACATACATTAATGTTATTTCCTCAAGCGGTAAAACTCAAACATTAAAATCAAAGGATTTGGTTATTCAAAAGCAGGAAGCTTCAGATAAGAACTGGTATTCTTATCTTTACGCAATTCCGTCAAGCTGCTTTGATATTGATGATGTATACTCAATTAAGGTTTCATCAAAGGATAAGGCAAAGAGAGTTTCAACAAATATCAACGATGCAAACAAAAAGGATATTACATTTACGGTTGATACAACAAACCCTTATTTCGAAGTAACAAACTACATCGAAAATGAAAACATTAAGGCAGACAGCAAGGAACTTGAAATTGCTTTGATGGATGATACAAGCGGTATTGCTTCATACAGCATTTCATTTGACGGACAGCCTATTGAAAATGTTGACACAAAGATTTACGAGAATAAAGTAAACTTTAAGTTCAATGTTAAGGGTGCTACAGCACTTAGTGATGCCAAGGGCCGTCAGCTTGAGGTTAAGATAACAGACGCCGCCGGCAGAACAAATACAATGTCCGATAAGGATAAGAGCACATACAATGTCAGAATTTCATCAAATGTATTTGTAGAGGCTTTGGCAACTATGCAAGACTTTTATCGTAATACTGTTGCATTTTGGTGCACTGTTGCCGGCATTATTGCGGCAATAGGAATTGTGATTTGGATTATTCTTGCAAGGAAAAAGAAAAAGTCAGACGAAAATGAATAAATAAACTTCAAAGGGGGTTATTAATTTAGCCCCTTTTGTTTAGGGGAGAAGTTATGAAAAAGGCACTTTCGATTTTATTGTGTATTATTGTTGCATTTTGTTGCTTTACCGCTTGCAGTAAATCAAACAGTAAAGATACAGAAAAAACAACCGTTAAAGAAATGGAAAAGGTAAGTGAAATCCCACAGGAAAGAATTGCCCAAAAAAGCATAGAACCTGCTTCTTCTTTTGCGGGCGGTGACGGAAGCAAAGAGTCACCCTTTGAAATTTCAAATGCTGCGGAATTGCAGTATTTTGCAAATGTTTTCAATGATATTCAACCTGCGGGAGATGAAGATGTTTTTGATTGGCAGGAAAAATATCAAAATGCGTGTTATGTTTTGACAGACGATATTACAGTTAATTCCGATGCCGAAATGAAAGAAGCCGATACAAAAGCACCTACATATAATTGGAAACCTATAGGTAAATATTCGGATGACAAAAATCATGACAGAATGTCTTTTCAAGGAAATTTTGACGGAAGAGAACATTATGTAAGCGGACTTTATTCTTGCGTTTTGGGTGAAGTAACAGGTGCTGATGCATATCTTGGATTGTTTGCCGATGCCACAAAAGCAACAATAAGCAATGTTACAGTTAAAAATTCATATTTTTATGCTTATAATTCAACAGGCGGAGCGGCAGCTTTGGTAGGTAAATTATATGAATCTTCAATGGAAAATTGTCATGCCGAAGATGTAAGGGTTTATGCACATTCAGGCTCTGTAGCAGGTGTTGTAGGGCATCCTATAAGTACAAATAATATTGTGGGCTGTACTGCTTCCGGACAGATAAAAGCGGGGTATTCATCTTATGTCGCTGGCTTGACTGCAAGTTTGAGCGGTGGTCTTATTAAAAACTGTGTAAATAATGCCGAAGTTATCGGATTTGAAAATGCCATCGCGGGTGGAATAGCAGGCTATATATCCGATTCAAATTATCGATATGACAAAGGTGATAAAAATGACACAGTTAAAATTATCGGTTGTGTAAACAATGGTACAATTACCGCTGAGAATTTCGGTGCAGCCGGAATTTGTGCAAGGGCTGATTCGGGAAAAGGCAAGGTCATTTTTTCTGATTGTAAAAATACCGGTAAAATTACTGCCGATCAGGAAGTTGGCGGAATTATCGGTTCGCAATATGCAGAAAAAGGCTCGATTTATAATAAAGAAAAAAGAGTCGGTACTTTTATTGTTGAGAATTGTGAAAATACCGGTAAAATTTCCGGCGATAATATGCTGTCGGGTATTGTCGGACATTCATGGTCAAAAGACGGTGCAAGTACAACAATTAAGGATTGCACAAACACAGGTACAATCGAAGGCTCTGTGGTAGGCGGTATTGTCGGAACAGGAATGATTGAAAAAAATTCCAAAACATTAATTGATAATTGTAAAAACAATTCAAATTTGTTTTGTACGGATTCGTTTGCAGGAGGAATAATTGGCTTATATTCCACTATGGCAAAAGATAAGTGCGACGGTTATGAGTTTAAAATCTCAAATTGTACAAATGATGGATTGATTTCTAACAAAGGCAGAAAGGGAGCAATAGTAAATAATGCTTGCATAGGCGGAATTTTGGGCAAAAAACTTTCTACAGGTTGCTCAAATGATGCGTTTATAATTGATTCGTGTATCAGTAGGTGTGATTTTAAAAGCGAGAATGATTCTTATGTCGGCGGAATTGCCGGATATCTTTTGACTTCAACAAAAAAAGATTTGGTTGAAATTAAAAATTGTTTTGCTTCGGGGAATATTGATTTTACATTTTACGAATACGAACTTGATGAAATATCAAAAGATCTTGAAGGTAAGATAGTTAATTATGTTGGAGGCATTGCAGGTACAGCACAAGATACTGTTGTATTTAAAAACTGTAAATCTGATATAAACTTTAATATGGTTTCGGGCGAAAGGGCAAAGGTTCGTTATGATGATTCATGTCCGATGATTGTTAAATAAAAATCAGTAAATATACATAAAACGGACAATAGAAAAAGACCCTCTTGATGTAGAATATACATTAGGAGGGGATTTTTTATGTTAAGGAGAATACATAGAAAAGATTGTATGATTCCATCAATGGTAAGGTGTGGTAATATATACGATAATATTTTAGCAGAGATTTTTTAATACATAGGATAGAATGTATCGCATAGTTAAACTTTTATAATAATTATCGTTGGAATGAAACAAAACTGATTTCGCTTAAAAAACGAAATCAGTTTGTTGCTTAAAAGTTAATTTTCTACTAAGTAGGCTGGTTTTGTACTGTCTGCATAATTTGGGACAGGTCAGTTTTCGTGGAGCTGTTTTGTTTATTTATGATATTTGCTGTTATTTAAAATTGAAAATGCACGATAGATTTGTTCAAGGAGGACAACACGCATAAGTTGGTGCGGAAGCGTGAGTTTACCAAACGACAGTTTCAGTTTTCCGAGAGCCTTTACTTCGTCGGACAGACCGAAAGAGCCGCCGATTATAAATGTAATTTCACCGTTTCCGGCAATCGCCGTTGCTTCGATTTTTTTAGCAAAGTCCTCACTTGAATACTGCGTGCCCTCAATACACATCGGCACGACAAACGAAGCTTTTGGGATTTTGGCAATTATCCTTTGCCCTTCCTTTTGCTTGACATTTTCTATTTCTGTAGCACTCGGATTGTCGGAACAGCGTTCTTCGTTTACTTCAATAACATTTACCTTTGCGTATACGCCCAGGCGTTTGAGGTATTCCGCACAGGCGTCACGAAGATATTTTTCTTTGAGCTTACCAACTGCAATAATCGTAACCTTAATCATAAAACTATCGGCCTTTCAAAGCATTCTTCTGCCGAGATATTTAAGCGAAAGTCCTTGTTTTCCACAAAGCCTGCTTCACTTAACGCACAAAGTGTAGTCTGTCTTGCAACATCCGGATTGTTGTTCTCCTTGCTCAAATGTGCAAGCACGATTCTTGTTGTACCGTCCTGTACAAGTTCCTTGGCAAATTCACCGCACGCAAAATTTGAAAGGTGTCCTTTTTTCGATAAAATTCTTTGCTTGAGTTGATACGGATAAATGCCGTTTTGCAGCATTGTCACTTCGTGATTTGACTCAAGATAGACCAAATCCGTGCCTTTGAGTTTTGCCCTTGCATCCTCGGTTACATAACCCGTGTCTGTGCATACGGCAATTGACCTGTCGTTTAAATTGAAGCGATATCCTACGCACGCAACGCTGTCGTGGCTGTTGACAAACGGTACAATCTCCGCTCCGCCGATTTCCATATTTTCGGTAATTTCATAAAGTGACACGCCGTCCTTAATCAGTCCGCCGGATTTAATTTTCTCTGCCACATTTTTGTGGGCGTAAACGGGTAATTTATGCTTTGCCGAAAAAACACGCAATCCGCTGATGTGGTCGCTATGCTCGTGAGTGATAAAAATTCCGTCAAGCTCATCGGGCTCAACACCGATTGAACGGAGCTTTTCGTCAAGTCGCTTTGCACTTACGCCGGCATCAACAAGAAATTTACCGCAAGCGGAAGCTATGTAGATTGAATTGCCTTTACTGCCCGAAAACAGCTGACACGCCTTTGCCATAAATAATGTACCTCTTTATATTAATAGATGTATAATAGCACACATCGTCACAAAAGGCAAACCGTCATTTGTTTATTTTTACTTTTTGCGGAAGTATTTGTCTTAATCTATTTTCACACACATCAAAATATGCCGTATATTCGTCGGCGTCACCGTTTACATATTTGCTTATCTCTTCAATTGTTATTTGCCGATTCTCATTGTCTAATATGGCTTTGTATATCATTAATTCTTGATAATTATATGCTATTCCGTTTTCAAAATCCTCTTTTGAAATATCGTTTTCTTTGCAATATTCGTCAACAGAAGAATATTCCTTTTTTATTTCGTTTTCCGTTTTCAACAATGTTTTTTCAATTTGTTTTTCAATCTCTTTGGGGTATTTTCTTATTGTTGAATTTTCTTCAACTTTCTGAATAACATAATTAAACAGAATTTCGTTTTGTGCTCTTTCCTTTAAAAATAAAATTAGCTCATTATAATCTTCATATCCGTAAAATTTTAATATATATTCTCTGTCATTTACAGTTACATATCGGTAAATACCCAAAATCTTAATCTTATAATCTTGATTGTCGATTTGAGCATTCAATTCATCACCTGTATTCGCCGACAGCAACTTATTATCAAAATCTTCTCCGTAATCATCGGTTCCCAAAATATAATATTCTTCATTACCGTCTATGCTTAACAGCAATATATCATCTTTCTCAACGGATGTTCTGTTTGAAACTTCAATATATGTCTGATTTGACAACATTTCCGTTTCTATTATTTGATTAATATCGTCTTGCGAAATTTTTATAAAATCTTCATCAACTTCCAAATTGTCGTAATTATACAAATCTACATATTCTTTTGAATCATATGTCATTATTTCATTTGTATTGTTTGAACAACCGCTAAACATAACGCTTAAAACAGCAAGCAGTGCAAAAATTAAACTTATTTTTTGTATCTTATTCATATCGCTCCAAAAATAATAGGTTAGGAATAACCCAACCTATTATCTTAATTTTTTTACTTTGTGTTTGAGTTCCAGTAATTCTTGGTTACTTTAATTGTATTACCACAACCCTTTACTCTAAATCTGAGCTTGTATACCGATCTACCGCTACCCAGTCTGTATTCTCTGGTAATATAAGCACTCTTACAGCTTGTGTTGAGTGTGTTATTTTCAGACCAGATTACTCTGTTGCTTGAGTTGAGCATTTGAATATCAACTCTTTGACCCCACGCATTGGTACCAACCTTAACATAACCGTTCTTTTTGGAATTCTTCAATGTGCATGTTACAGAATTGCTCCATGAATTTGATGGAGCCCAAACACTTGAATTTGTTGCTGCAAGAGCACTGAACGGAACTGCCGATACGAGCATTACAACGAACATAGCCAAAGCTATAATCTTCTTTTTCATAATTTCACCTCCTCCCAAATTTTATCCGTTTTTAGTACTTTTTCGTTTTCGACTAAAAACAACAACTGAATTATTGCATATAAAAAATTCCTATTCAATATGTTTCCCGACTATTACCAAGTCATTGTGTCGTGGAAACATATCTAATAGCTGTGCAAAAATATATAAAATTTTTGAGGTGTTACCGAAAAAATGGGGGGGGTAACACGGCATATCATCGAAAAAATCCAAAATAGTGTGCATAAAAATAGCGAAAGCACAGCGGAAATTTTCCGTTGTGCTTCTATTTTCTTATAGCCTTGTTCATACTGCCTTGAATATAACCGTTAAGGTCGAGAGTTATGTAATCAAAGCCAAATGATGTGAACGTTTCAATAATTTTATCTTTATCGTCAAAGATTTTTTGCATTTGCGATTTTTCAACCTCAATTCTTGCGGTTTTGCCGTGCAGGCGAACGCGTACCTGATAAAATCCGAGGTCGATTAAGTATTGCTCCGCCCTGTCAATCATTTTCAGCTTGCTTTCGGTTATGATGTCGCCGTATTCAAAGCGGGTTGCAAGGCAGGCGAGAGAGGGCTTTTGGGCTGTTTTCAGTTGTAGTTTTCTTGAAATTTCGCGTATTTCGGATTTTGACAACTCGGCTTGTCTGAGCGGGCTGATAACTCCCAGCTCCTTTATTGCTCTCATACCCGGGCGATAGTCGTTGTCGTCATCAAGATTTGAACCCTCAAAAACACAGTCGCAATTTTCTTCTTTCGCTTTTTTGCAAATTTCGGTAAAAATCGCTTTTTTGCATATGTAGCATCTGTCGGGCGGGTTGGAACAAAATCCCGGAATCTCAAGTTGATTGACGAAAACTTTAATTTGCCGTATGCCCTCGGTTTTGCAAAATTCGTTCGATTCGTTTTGTTCTCTTTCGGGAAAAGCAAAAGAACACGCCGTAATTGCAATTACATTCTCTGCACCAAGCGTATCGGCACAAATTTTGAGCAAAAGTGTGCTGTCAACACCTGATGAAAACGCAACGGCAACTCGGCTGTGTTCCTTGATTATGTTTTTAAGTTTTTGTTCTTTTTCGGTCAATTTCATTTGTTTTTCTTCTTTTTGTTACGCAAAATTATCATAAATATCATACCGAAAATACCGCCGGTAGCGTTCATCATCATATCGGTCATCGTGTCAACAAGTCCCAAATAACCGTACTCGTTGTGATACTTTGTTATGTCGATATTAGCGGTTTCGGGACCGTATTTTGCAAGTTGAAGATTGGTGCCGTGAAGAGTATCCATCAAAAATTCGTAAAACTCCCAACCGACAGCTATTGAAAGTGCAAACATTATGCTGAACAAAGCGGCAAGAGTTGCGGCACATTGCCCTTTTTTACGCTGAATAATCACGGCAAAATCATAGCCGAACACGGCACAAACTACTCCGCTCAGAATGTGCATAAAATTGTCAAACCAGCTGATTTTATCAAACAGTCCGAGATATGAGCCAAACACAATTCCGATAAAAATAATCAAATTGAGCATTGTTTGACTGAGTGGCGGAACTTCGATAATAAAGCTTGTATGCCCGAAAATTTGGAACATATCCCACAAGTGCGAAAAGATAAAGCAAAAAATGCTTTCAAATCCCATTACAACATCGCCGGTTACAAAACTGTATGTTGCACACACAAGCATTGATATTCTTACAATAATCCAAAATATCAGTTGTGCCTTAGGTATTTCGCTGATTGGGTCTTTCCTTAATTTGTATTTCATATTGAGCCTCTGATTGTTGATATGTATTATAATATGCAAGAGTTGCATGAATTATTTATTGCGTAGCTTGTAAAATTCAAGTCCCTCTTTGCCGGTAATGTGTTCGGGCGTAATTTCAACCACCGCGGTTTGGTTTGAAAAACGCTCGATTTCTTCGTTTATGTCATCGTCGCTCATATCGGGACACAAAATCCTTGTCATTTGTGCACATTTATGCTGTGCTTCGGACTGCTCGTCAATGATTTTTGCCTTTCCGAAAATAATGACCGATTTGTATTTGTTGGTGAATCTTTCCTCAATAATTTCATCCGAATGGATTATCGATAGCGACACTTTTTGGTTTGATTTGATTGCATCGATTTTATGACCGACCTTTGCACAGTGAAAATAAATCTTGCCGTCTATAAAGGCGTAGCTTATCGGCAATGAATACGGATAACCGCCGTCACCCGCCAAAGCAAGTGTACATGTGTTGTGGCTTTTAATTATTTCAACCGCCTCTTCAACAGATAACTGCTGCTTTATTCTTCTCATTTCACGAAACATTCGTCCACCGCCTTTAATGTAAATTATTATATAACATAATTATATATTCTTCAACAAGTTTTTTTGTTGTAAAATAAAGTGTGCAAGTTATTTTCTAACCTACACACTTTGATTTATACATTCTGTTTTCTGTCTGCTAAACAGGGGTACACATTATCGAAAAACCGACGCCGTATTCTTATTTGTTACGGTATGACAAAAGTGCCTTTTCAAGCCTATCAATATGTGCCTCAATATCACATTTGTTATTTTCGTTATTCAAATATTCGTTAAGCGCATTAACAAGTTCTTCGCTATTCTTCATTGTTTCAATTTCTAAACTTGCAAATTCAGAATTTATCTTACCCATGTCCTTACCGTTATAAACATGGTCAAGCGTTTTAATAACCAACATAGCCATATCTATCGCACGGGTAAATGTTGTTTCCTCACTCTGCCTTGACCATCTGTTGTTTACATAACGAAACACTTTAACACTTGGAATAAATTCATTTGCAGACCATTGTGCTCTACCTACAGATATTCCACACACATCTGTATCGTTCTTATATTGCCCATCAATTTGCCAGTATCTGTTAATGGCATAAATCGGTTTATGCTTTAAATATGTTGGTACTTTTCCCGGCATTTCACTTTTGTTTTTCATAATTTTATTCTCCTTTATACTTTTTGAAATTCATAGAAATAATTATTTCCGTCTGAATCTTTATATGTTGTTTTCATAAGATTTTTAAAAGAATCGCTATCTGCCATTACAGATGGGTCAATATCTTCCCAATCACCATAATATTTTTGTGATAAAGGGCAAAAATATCTTTTTTGCCAACTTTTTGTATCTTCAAATATCAAATCTATAGTTTTATTAAAATCGATAAAATTAAATTTTAATCTATATGCACTTTTTGGTATAGTGAGTTTGCTTAAATTACAGCCAACAAATGCATACTCACAAATTGTTTTAAGTCCTTCAGGTAACGAAACCTCAGTAAGGGATGAACAATTTAAAAAAGCACCAGCGTCAATCATTTGTGTTGAAGTTGACATTTTAACTTGAGTTAAAGCTTTACAATCTGAAAAGCAATGCGACGGGATAATAGTTAATGAATCTGATAATTCTACTTTTTCTAAAGCTAAGCAATATGAAAACGCATAACTTCCAACACTATTTAATTTATTAGAAAAAACTATTTGCTTTAAAGAATCGCAATGATAAAAAGCGTTTGTTCCAATACATTCAAGATTATTAGGCAAAACTATATTTTCCATTGATTTACAATAACTGAAAGCGTCATATTGAATTTCTTTTATGCTACTTGGTAAAGTCACATTTTTTAAAGATTCGCAGTTATCAAATACTGAACCTGGTATATACTCTACTCCACTTGGTATAACGACATCGGTAACTCCTGATTCAGCAAACGAAGAATTACCAATTACATTTATTGTATTAGGCAAGTTTACTTTTTTAAGATTTGTACATTTATAAAAAGCACTTGCACCCACAGTTGTTACAGGCAAGCCATTATAATGTGACGGAACGATAATGCTTGTAACAGTTGTTCTGTATTCATCTTTGATTTGAACTTGATATTCTTCTTTACCGTATAATTTAGTAAATTTAAGATAACCGGCATCCGCATATTCGGATGTAACACCGCCTAAATTTTCGCTTGTACCGTCCGTATAAGTAATAATAAGTTCACCGTCCACAAGTTCGGTTTTTGCAATACCTCTGCCGGCATCGCCTTTTTCACCCTTTTCGCCTCGGTCGCCCTTATCGCCTTTTTCGCCCTTGATGTTACCGAAATTAACAACGCTTGAATCGGTATATGTAACAATCAATTCACCGTCGGTTGAGATGGACACACTTTGAATACCTCTGCCGTCGGTACCGTCTTGTCCGTCCTCACCTTTTATTTTGCCGAGGTTAGCAGTTGTACCGTCGGAATATGTAAGCACAAGTTCACCGCTTGCATTAATTTCCGACTTTGTAATTCCGATACCGTCAGCACCTTTGATATTGCCCAAATTAAGCACGGTGCCGTTCGTCAAGGTAACAGTAAGAACGCCGTCGCTTGCAACAGTTACATTTGCAATGCCAACGCCGTCGGTACCGTCTGTACCGTTAACGCCGTCTTTGCCGTCTTTGCCGTCGGCACCGTCAGTACCATTAATACCGTCAGCACCCTTGTCACCTTTATCGCCTTTAAGGCCCTGTTCACCTCGGTCGCCCTTGTCACCTTTGAGACCTTGCTCACCTTGGTCGCCTTTGTCGCCCTTTGTGCCCTTGACATTGCCGAGATTTATATTTCTTCCGTCAGAAAAAGTCAGTTCAAGTTCACCGCTTGCATTTATAGTTACATCGGTAATTCCTATACCGTCTGCACCATCGGTACCGTCAGTACCGTCAGTACCGTTAGTGCCGTCTGTTCCATCGGCACCTTTATCTCCCTTATCACCTTTAAGACCCTGCTCGCCTTGGTCGCCCTTGTCGCCCTTATCACCTTTATCGCCTTTAAGACCCTGTTCGCCTTGATCGCCCTTGTCGCCTTGGTCGCCTTTATCACCTTTAACACCTTGTTCGCCTCGGTCGCCTTTTGTACCGACAACTTTGTCAAGATTTACTATTCTGCCGTCTGTAAATGTAAGTACAAGTTCACCGTCTGAATTGACCTTTGCTTGCGAAATGCCAACACCGTCAAGTCCATCAGTGCCGTCTTTGCCATCGGCACCATCCTTGCCGTCCTTGCCGTCAACACCGTTTGTACCGTTGACTCCGTCTTTTCCATCTTTACCGTCTACGCCGTTTGTTCCGTTGGCACCGTCTTTGCCGTTAGAACCGCTTGAACCGTTTACACCATCGGCTCCGTCCTTACCGTCAATGCCGTTTGTGCCATTGACTCCGTCTTTACCGTCAGCTCCGTTTTTACCGTCCTTACCATCCGTGCCGTTACTTCCGTTTTTGCCGTCCGTTCCGGCAATAGAACCTACATTTATATTTGTGCCGTCGGATAAATCTATTATAAGATTACCGTCCTCATCAAAATAAGCGGATTTTATGTCGGACTGTTCTTGTTTTGAATTTGTCTTGAGCGTATTTGCCCATTCCTTTTCACTGCCGCTGTATCCGTTTTCAACAGCAATGTCATAAGCCGACTTGCCGCTGAGCGAAGTCAACCAATCCTGAACGCTTCCGTCATAGCCGTTTTCTACTGCAAGCTCGTATGCCGAAAGTCCGTTTTTCACCTTTGAAACCGACTGTGTCGAATTACGATTATGCACAAGCGTTGCCACGACAAAACTCGTTGCAATCATAAGTGCAAACGCAAGCACAACTGCAAGAACCTTTGCCACCGGTTTGTTGTTTGTTTTTACATTCATTTCATTTGTATTATTCATTATGACTCCCCCGTTTCATTTTTTAAAAGCATACAAATTGTGACATCGGCCAAAACTTATTGCTTTTACTCAATACAAATATACATTTTAAGTATAGTAAAGATGTTTACTAAAGTCAATAGTAAACTTTTGTACTACATATAATTGTAGTACGGGGTGAAAGTATGGACTATATAAAACGAATGCGGGATTTACGGGAGGACAACGATAAAACTCAGCAGGAAATTGCGGAAATCTTAAACACATCACAAACAATGTATGCCCGATATGAGCGTGGTGCAAACGAACTGCCGATACATCATTTAATTACCCTGGCAGATTATTACAAAGTCAGCACAGATTACATTCTCGGCAGAACAGATAAATCAAATCGGTTATAAAGTGTTAAATATTCGGACTGTCGATAAAGTCCCTGAAACACACAAAATAAATTCAACCGATTTGCCTCCACTTATTTATAAGGGGAGGTGGCAACACGAAGTGTTGACGGTGGGGTTAAAAAAGCTGTAAGTATCGAACTTGCAACTTTTTTGGCGTTTTTCATTTTTTGCTCGCGGTATCATCGTATAGCAAAGTTCGCAAAAAAATGAAATTCAGAACCTTTCTTAACAACATACAGCAAGCCGAAAATATTTTTTCGACATGCTGTATTTTTCAATAAAGTTTTTCGTATATGCGTTTGATTTTTTTAACTATATATAATGTATATAATATCTATATATAAGGTGCTTTGCGTGTTGAATAAGTTAAAATACACAACATATAAGCATAGGGAAATTTATTACAAAAGTAACAGCAAATTTACAAAATATTTAAGTTAAAAAAATCCAAAAAAACTCCTTGACATCGCTTCCTGTTTATGGTAGAATTCACATTACCGAATGACGGAGACGCAAGTCGATGTTGTGCAGTCGGTGCTTATTACGCTGAGGGTCCACCCGTTCCCATTCCGAACACGGTAGTTAAGCTCATGCGTGCCGAAAATAGTTGGAGGGCAGCCTCCCGCAAAGATAGGTCGACGCCGACACGGTTACCGCAAAACTTTTTCAAAAAAGTTGAAAAAAGTTCTTGACAAGTGCAAGACATTGTGGTATTATGTATAGGCTGTCAACGAGAGGCGACAGTACAAAGGACCTTGAAAATTAAACAACGACGAAAAGTAAGGAACCCGATTAAGATAATTGAGTAACTGAACTCCATGTCCAAAAGAGGACATAAAATAACAGTAATGAAACGACAGGTTCGAGAGAACTGAGAGGTTTCGAAT
>CAVBQD010000004.1:0-35168 GCA_963597385.1 bacterium
AAATATTACTGTTCCGGCTCGAAATATTCAACATCAAACTTTTCTTCAACTTTAGCCATAAGAATATCCGATATTTGCTCATATTCCATTTCATCCTGAATTTCCTCAAGATATTCGTCGCCGTTTTCATCTTCAACTACTTTAAGAATAATTACTTCATAATCGGCGTCAACAATTTCTTCGGCAGTATCGTGATACTCTGTAATAGCAACATAAACATCATCGTCCGTTTCGTATCTTTCAAGAAGCTCAAAAACTATTTCGGTTCCGTCTTCATCTGTAACAGAAAGAAGATCCGGTTCATAAATTTCTTCGTTTTCCATATTTACACCCCATTTCTGTCTTTATTATAATATTAATATATAAATTAGTCAATAGCAAACATCTCTTTGTAAACTTTTAATATAATTTTTCAGTTTTTTTTAAAAAAACTATTGACATTCTACAAAAAGTGTGCTAATATTTAGTTGAACTTAAGAAAGAGTTCAGTAAACGAAAGGAGGCTGGAATATGAAACTTCAGATTGATACACCAGCCACCTATACAGTATCCCAATAAATAACGGAACTTTGGCAGTCGCGGGTATTAAAACGGAATTAATCACCGGCTGAAATCTTATGAGATATTAATTAGTTATTGCAGGGTTGGGTAAATACTTGTAGGTGTCGAGAAAAGTTAATAGTAAGGGTATATAAGATTATCATCCTGCAGATAATCAGAGTAGATGGCTCTTTAAACTCAAACAAATATTTTTGTGAGGTAAACTCCAATGTACTAAGTATTATCTTTTTAGATTAGAATCTATGAAAAAGAGGTAAATTCCAATGGGCTAAATAATTTCAAATTTGATTGATTTGAGGTACGGTCCAATGTACAGTTAAAACTAAATATAAATTAATTGCTCCCGGCTGTTAAGTCGGGAGCTTGTTTTGTGCTTAATAAAGTAACAGGGAAGGCAACTGATTTCACCTTCCCGATTTTTTTTATAACTTAGCCGCCTGTGAAGCGACTCCCAAAAGAGCCGAATCTCCGCCAAGCTTTGTTCTTTCAATTTTTACATTACGAAAATTTTCCATAAGTCGATTGTAAATTTTTCTGTCAATTAACTCAATAATATAATCTTCGTTCATAATGCCTCCGCCGATAACAATCAACGGTGGATTAAAAATATAAATAATATTTATCAGACCGAGAATAATTTCGTCTATCCACTTATCAATCTCCGACCTAATTTCAGGTTTAGACATATTTTCTTTTTCAAAAATTTGAAATGCGTCAAGAGGTTCGTCGGATATCTTGTTAACAGCATTAATTAACGCATTGGCAGATGCATAGCATTCAAAACAGCCTTCGCCGCCGCAAGTACATTGCTTTCCTCCGGCATGAGTTATCATATGCCCGATTTCACCGGCGGCAGATGTAGAACCTTTGTAAAGAGCATTGTTAAGATATATTGCTCCGCCTATACCTGTGCCGAGTGCAATACTAACAAAATTTGACTGTCCTTTGGCGGCACCAAAACGAGCTTCACCGAGTGCAACAGCATTTACATCATTTTCAACAAATGTAGGTATTCCTGTTTTGTTTTCAATAATGCTTTTAACCATCATTCCCGTATAATAAGGAATATTATCTGTCGAGTAAACAACAATTCCGTTTTCACTGTCAACCTGTCCGGCTGTAGAAATTGCAACACGGTCAATATCATCGTAACTTTCAATTATTTCAATTACTCTTTTTATAATTGCTTGACCGCCTTCTTTAGCATTTGTTGGCACTTTTTTCTTTTTAGAAAGTTCAAACTTTTCGTTACACACGGCGTATTTAATAAATGTTCCGCCGATGTCAAAACAAAGTATTCTCATATCATTCCTCCAAAGAGTTAACAAATCGCTTTGTTATATCCATAGGTCTTGTAATAGCAGTACCGCACACAGCACTGAAGGCACCGGCTTTGTATACATTTTTCAAATCGTCCGGACACCAAATACCGCCTTCGGCAATAACAGGCTTATCAAGTTCGGTTGCATATCTGTGTACAAGCTCAACATCCGGAAGTTGTCGTCCTTTAGTATAAGGCGTATATCCTGCCATAGTTGTGCCGATTAAATCAATTCCGAGCTCTGCCGCTAATTTTCCTTCCTCAAAACAAGAAGTATCAGCCATAAACAATTGCTCAGGATATTTTGCACGGACTTCTTTGAAAAATTCTTCAAAGGAAACACCGTTGGGACGAGGACGATTTGTAGCATCGGTGGCAATAATATCGCAGCCGATTTCAACAAGTGCGTCGATTTCTTTCATAGTAGGAGTGATATACACATCACTGTCATCATATTCCTCTTTAATAATGCCGATTATCGGCAAATCTACTCTTTCTTTAATTGCCAAAATATCAACTATTGTATTTGCTCTAATGCCTACAGCACCGCCGAGCATAGCTGCATATGCCATTTTGGACATAATGTAAGAGTCGTAAAGCGGTTCGGTCTTTAAAGCCTGACAGGAAACAATAAGACCGCCTTTAATTTGATTTAAAATTTCTGTTTTATTTCTCATAAATATAATTATACCAATTAATGTTTTTATATTCAACATTAATATTGAAAAAATAAGTATTTTGTGATATGATTTTACTAAAGTAAAAAATTTGGAGAATGAATATGGTTTTAGATAAATTTAAAGGTGTTTTTGTTGCACTTAACACTATATATGACGATAATGACGAAATAAATATTGAAGAAATAAAAAAACTTGTAAAAATTTATGAATCGAAAGGCGTAAAAGGTGTTTATGTTTGCGGTTCAACAGGTGAGGGCTTTTTACTCTCAACCGATGAAAGAATGAAAGTTACCGAAGCTGTTAAAGATGCTGTTTCTGATGAATTTACCATTATAGTCCATGTTGGTTGTGCCGGAACAAAAGAAAGCATTAAACTTGCAAAACACGCCGAAAAAATCGGTGTTGACGCTATTTCTGCTGTTCCGTCGGTATACTATCATCTTTCACCGGAAAGTGTAGAAAAGCACTGGAACGGTATTATTGACTCTACCGATTTGCCATTTATAATTTATAATATTCCGCAACTCACTTCTTTCAATTTGCCGCTCGATTTATTTGAAAAAATGTCTTCAAATCCTAAGGTAATCGGCATCAAAAACTCAGAAGAACCTGTATATAATATGGAAAGATACAGAACCGTTGCCGGAGATGATTTTATTATTTTTAACGGCTCCGATGAGCAATTTCTCGGCGGTAGACTTATGGGTGCAAATGCCGGAATCGGCGGAACTTACGGAACAATGCCCGAATTGTTTGTTGAATTAGATAAATTAATTAACGAAAATCGCATTCAGGAGGCTAAAGAACTCCAATATAAAATTAATGATGTAATTTTTGATTTACTTGCTTTACCGTCGCTTTACGGTGCCGCAAAAAATGTTATTTCACAGAGATTCGGTATTAATGCCGGAATTCCGAGAAGTCCGTTTTTACCTGTTGAAAATGATGAAAAAATCACAGCTATTGTAAACAAAATAGAAAAATATATATCGGAAATAGAGGAATAATTATGTGTGATGAATTTAAAGAAGAACAACTTGACGCACCGCTTGTTGTTCATAAAAAAACAGACGCTTCGTATCAAGACGGCGGGATAAATGTTGATATGAACGAAACTCATATCGAAGAAGAAAAAAAGCCTACTCTGGAGCGTCACAGATTCAAAAAAGACCCAAACAAAAAACCAAATAAAGCACCGATTATACTTGTGATAATAGTTATAATTGCGGCTGTATTCTGCGGTCTTTATTTTACAGGAAACATATCTTTCGGTAAAAACGATACGACCAAGACTACTAAAGAAACAACAACGGAAACCACAACTTCACTTGAAGAAGCTTATGCCGGTACAATTGTTGTTAAAGGTACATATATTTTCGTTGATGCGGTTGAAGTAAACGGTATTGAAGGTCTTCAAGAAGCACTTAAATATACTGATAAATCGACAACAGCATATAAAATAATTGATGAAAGTGCCGATTCTGACTTTTTAAACAATAATGTCTTGCCGATTCTTATGGATATGGGCTTTTATGATAAAAACACCGAAATTCTTCATCAGGGTTATACAGGACTTATGGCAGCCGAAGAAACTACAACAACCACTACTGTTGCCTCAACCACTGCAACTACAACACAGGCACAGCAAACAACACAAACTACAACTAAATAAATTATATTTCTCAGAAGCCTCATTATTTGAGGCTTCTTTTTTGTAAACATTCTGTTAAATTTGTAAACAAAGTATAAACGAAACGTTGACTTTGATACATCGTGTAAATATAATATTTTTAAAAAAATTAAAGGGGAGTATTATGCTAAAATCTATGACCGGGTTCGGCAGAGCCCAAAAAGAGATAGACGGCTATCTTATATCCGTAGAAATAAAGTCCGTCAACCACAGATATTTTGAATTTTCATCAAGAGTTCCTCGCCAATACGGTTTTCTTGACGAAAAGCTTAAATCGTTTATTAACAGTAGGGTTTCTCGCGGTAAAATCGAATGCTATGTTTCCATCGAGGCTCTCAATACCGACACGGCAAATGTCGTTGTAAATCACACCTTAGCAGACGCATATGTGAATGCACTTAAAGAAATTGCAGTAACATATAATCTTAAAGATGATTACGGTGCTTCAACGATTTCTCGTTTTCCGGAAGTTCTTGTTGTAAGAAAATCAGATGAGGATGAAGAAAAGCTTTGGGAATATGTTAAAGATGTATGTTCCGATGCGGTTGATAAATTCGTTGCAATGAGAACTGTTGAAGGCTCAAAAATGAAAGACGATATTTATTCAAGAGGTCAGTACATCTTAGATTGCGTTTCTTATATTGAAGAGCGTTCACCTCAAACGGTAAAAGAATACAATGACAAACTTGTTGAAAGAGTTCATGAACTTTTAGGAGATGTTTCACTTGATGAAAGCAGGATTCTGCAAGAAGTTGCCATTTATGCGGACAAAGTTGCCGTTGCAGAAGAAACTGTCAGACTTCGTTCTCATATCGAACAGCTCAACACATTTATTTCATCAGATGAACCTGTCGGCAGAAAAATTGATTTCTTAGTTCAGGAAATCAATCGTGAAACAAACACAATCGGTTCAAAAGCCAACAATGTGGATATCGCACGCAAAGTTGTTGATATAAAAGCAGAAGTAGAAAAAATCAGAGAACAAATTCAAAACATTGAATAATTAAACTATCGGTGATGTAAATGAATTTAGTTAACATAGGTTTCGGAAACCTGATTAATGCCGACAGAGTAATTTCTGTCATTTCTCCGGAAAGTGCTCCGGCAAAAAGACTTGTTCAAAAAGGAAAAGAAGACGGAACACTTATAGATGCAACTCACGGAAGAAAAACAATGAGTATTATTATCACCGACAGTGATAATGTTGTTTTAAGCTATATGGACTTAAAGCAAATAGCCGTACGCTTTGGTGTGGAGGTGCAAAATGATGAATAACAAAGGCTTACTTATAATTTTATCGGCACCGAGCGGTTGCGGTAAAGACACTGTATTTAAAGCAATTAAGAAATTAAGAAATGATGTTGTTGAATCTGTTTCGGCAACAACCCGCAAGCCAAGAGAAGGAGAGCTTGACGGGGTAAATTATTACTTCAAGTCCGATTCCGATTTTCAGCTTATGGTTGTAAATGACGAACTGCTTGAATATGCCCGATATAACAATTGCTATTACGGAACGCCTGTTTCAGAAGTTGAAAAAGCAATTAATGACGGTAAAATATGTTTTCTTATAATTGATGTTCAAGGTGCTCAGAGTATATTAAAAGTACGCCCGGACGCAATATCGATATTTCTATTGCCACCAAGTTTGGATGTGCTTGAAAAAAGGCTCGTTAACCGTTCGACAAATGACAGTGAAGATGTTAAAAACCGTATGAAAATCGCACAGAGGGAAATTGATATGGCACCTCTGTACAAATACACGGTCGTCAATGATGATTTAAACGAATGTGTAAATAATATAAACAATATAATTAATAAAGAGTTATTAACTCTTAACAGTAAGGAGATAAAGTAATGTTCAATCCGGATTTAAAGAAAATGTTAAATAATGTAAACAGCAGATACAGCCTTGTTGTAGGTACTGCAAAAAGAGCAAGAGAAATCAGAGATGAAGCTGTAGAAAACAACACTATTCTTAACGAAAAAACAGTTTCTACCGCTATCGAAGAAATTTGGGACGGCAAATATGTTATTGAAGAGCCGGACGAAATTAAATCAAAATAATGAACTCACTTGTAGCTACCGTTGCAGTTGACAATACTTTTTTTAGTTTTGATACCGACTATAGCTATGCAGTACCGAATCATTTAAAAGACATTGTTCAAATCGGTTCAAAGGTAACTGTTCCTTTTGGTAAAGGTGACAAAACAAGGGACGGCATAGTTGTAAGTATAGCAGAATGTAAATCTGACGGGTTAAAGGAACTCAACACTGTTTGTGAAAAAGTTTTGAGTGACGAACTGGTTCAACTTGCTTTATGGCTTAAAGAAAGATGCTTTTGCACAACATATGACTGTTTAAAGCAAATGTTGCCAAGAAAATACGGAGTTTTAAAAGCAAAATCCGAAAAAATGGTAAGGCTTAAAGTTGATGATGAAAATGCTCTTATAAACATTACAAAGAAGCAAAAAACAGTTTGTGATTTACTGCTTGACATCGGCTCGGCAGGTGCAAATGAAATTTGCGAATTTTGCAGTGTGGGCATTTCCGTCCTTAAAACTTTAGAGAAAAACGGTATTATTGAATTTTATTCAAGAGAAATATACCGTAATCCGTATCAGGGAAAGAAAAGCACCGACAAAAGTGATATTGTTCTTTCCGATGAGCAACAAAAGGCATATCAAATCAACAAAGAAATGCTTAATTCCGGCAAAGCCGGACTTCTTTTCGGAGTCACCGGCAGCGGTAAAACACAAATTTATTTAAAGTTAATCGACGATGTTATAAGCGACGGAAAAGATGTTATTGTTCTTGTTCCGGAAATATCGCTCACTCCGCAAACTATGAACATATTCCATAGACGGTACGGCGATAACATAGCTATCATTCACAGTGGCTTGTCACTGGGTGAAAGAAACGACGAATATAAAAGGATCGATAGAGGCATCGCCAAAATCGTTGTCGGAACACGCTCAGCCATATTTGCACCTGTTCACAATCTCGGACTTATAGTTATGGATGAAGAGCAGGAGCAAACCTATAAATCGGAACGCACACCCCGTTATAACGCCAAAGATGTTGCAAAATTCAGAGCAAAATACAATAAAGCTTATTTTCTTATGAGCTCGGCGACGCCTTCATTGGAAACATACAGCAACGCACTAAACGGAAAATATGTTCTTTCAACCGTAACCGAAAGATACGGCGATGCGGTATTGCCTAATGTAATAACAGTCGATATGAAAAAAGAGATGAGAGAGGGAAATAAAAGTCCTATTTCATCCGTTTTGTTGAAACATTTGACCGAAACAATTGATAATAATAAGCAAGCCATTTTGCTTATCAATCGCAGGGGATACAATACATTCATTGCCTGTAACGAATGCGGGCATGTTATAACTTGTCCAAATTGCTCGATTTCGTTAACATACCACAGTTTTAATAATAGACTGGTATGTCATTATTGCGGATATACAAAAAAGCTTGATAATATATGTCCCGAATGCGGAAGTGAAGAAGTCAGATACAGCGGATTCGGTACGCAAAGAATAGAAGAAGAATTGCAAGCACTTTTGCCAACAGCAAAAATTTTGCGTATGGATGCAGATACAACAGCTGCAAAATTCGCTCACGAAAAACTGCTTGAGCAATTTTCAAACAAAGAATACAATGTTCTAATCGGAACACAAATGGTAGCCAAAGGGCTTGATTTTGAAGATGTTACACTTGTAGGTGTGGTTAATGCAGATAATTCTTTGTACGATCAAAATTATACCGCAAGTGAAAAATCATTTGACCTTATAACACAGGTTGTCGGAAGAGCCGGCAGGCGTAACAGTCAGGGAACGGCAATCATACAAACTGTTAATCCGCAAAACGAAACAATAAATTTTGCATCACATCAGGATTATATCGGTTTCTATAATAACGAAATTATGATACGAAAACTTATGATTTATCCGCCGTTTTGCGACATATATTCCGCAACCTTCACAGGTGAAAACGAAAACACGGTTGCTTTGTGCTCAAAAGCTTTTTTTGAGCGTCTTGTAGCCTTTAACAGCAATGAATATAAAGATATAAAGCTTGTTGTTTTAGGGCCTACGGCAGCCAAAATATCAAAAATTAACAACACATACAGATACCGTTTGGCTATTAAGTGTAAAAATTCACAAAGAATTCGCCAAATGATAACAAAAATCTTAAAAGATGTTAACAAAGATAAGGTATATTCCAAGATAAGCATTAGTATTAGCTTAAATCCGCAGGATATATCATAAAAGAGGAAGTATTATGGCTTTAAGAAATATTGTTGAAATAGGCGATCCTGTTTTAAACAAAAAATGCAGAAAAATAGAAAAATTTGATGATAAACTTTCAACTCTTATTGACGATATGTTTGAAACAATGTATAACGCAAACGGAGTAGGTCTTGCCGCTCCGCAGGTAGGTATGCTTAAAAGAGTTGTGGTTATTGATTGCGGCGACGGTCCTATTGAACTTGTAAACCCTGAAATCACAATGACCGAAGGTGAACAAACGGAATCTGAAGGATGTTTATCTGTTCCCGGTAAATACGGTGTTTGTAAACGCCCTGCGAAAGCTCAGGTAAAGGCTCAAGACAGAACAGGCAAATGGCATATATATACCGGAGAAGAACTGAAAGCAAGATGCTTTTGTCACGAAATTGACCATCTTGACGGTATTTTATTTGTATCAAAAGTAATAGGAAAGTTGGAAGGCTAATGAAAATTGTTTTTATGGGCACTCCGGATTTTGCTGTGCCTTGCCTTGAAAAATTAATTGAAGCAAAACACGATGTTGCGGCTGTTTTTACACAACCGGACAAACCGGTAGGAAGAAAGCAAATATTAACCCCACCGGAGGTAAAAGTATGTGCCCAAAAGCACAACATACCGGTTTATCAGCCCGAAAAAATCAAAGGTTCCAATTCTATTAACATTATAAAAGAAATCGCTCCGGATATAATTATTGTTGTTGCATACGGAAAAATTTTACCAAAAGAGATTCTTGAAGCAGCACCGTTCGGATGTATTAATGTTCACGCTTCACTTCTTCCGCTGTATAGAGGTGCCGCACCGATTCAATGGGCAATACTCAACGGTGACAAAGAAACCGGTGTTTCAATTATGCAGATGGACGAAGGACTTGATACCGGTGATGTTTTATATGTTGAAAAAACAGAAATAGGCGAAAATGAAACAAGTGCTGAGTTGTTTGACAGATTATCTTCTATAGGTGCAAACGCTCTTGTCAAAACTCTTGATATGATAAAAGACGGAACAGCTGTTGCTACAAAGCAAAGTGATACTGAATGTGAGTATGCCTCAATGATTAACAAATCAATGTGCCCGATTAATTGGCATTATTCGGCAGACAAAATTCACAATCAGGTTAGGGGACTTCAAACTTGGCCGGTGGCTACAACATCAGTTAATACTAAAAGCTTAAAAATTCACAAAACCGTTCATACAGACATTACCGCAAATAAACCGGGTGAAATTGTAGATAATAAAAATAAACTTGTTGTTTGTTGCGGCGACGGTCATTGCCTTGAAATTCTTGAGCTTCAACTTGACGGCAAAAAAAGAATGGATACAAAATCTTTTCTTCAAGGCAATAATATTGAACTCGGTACTGTTTTAGGAGAATAATTAAGTTATGGGATACTATATGATGTATTATATGACAGGATTTATAATGATTCCTGTGTTCGTTTTTGCATTAATTTGTCAAGCAAGTGTAAAAAAGAATTTTAATAAATATTCGCAAGTTATAAGCCGTTCCGGAATGACCGGTGCGGATGCGGCATGGCGACTTTTACAGTTAAACGGTATAAATGATGTTAAAATCAGAAGAATTCCGGGTACGCTTACAGATTATTACGATCCGAAAGCGAAGGAAATTTGTCTCAGCGAAGATGTGTTCGACTCTCGCTCAATTGCCGCAATCGGAGTTGCTTGTCACGAAGCCGGTCACGCATGCCAGCATGCTGAAGGATATTTTCCTCTAAAAATCAGGAATTTTGTAATTCCGGCAACAAATATAGGTTCTTCACTCGGTATTCCGCTGTGTTTGATCGGTATGCTTATCCATTCGCAAATCATTGCATATGTCGGAATAATCTTGTATTGCTTCGTTGCACTTTTTCAACTTATTACACTTCCTGTTGAATTTAATGCAAGCAGAAGAGCACTCGAAACTATTGAGTCAAATCATTTTATGACAGATACCGAATATTTGGGAGCAAAAAAAGTTCTGAAAGCTGCCGCACTGACTTATGTTGCCGCTTTAGCATCGGCACTTGCAACAATATTCAGGCTTTTGCTTGTAATAAACGGCGGTAACAGACGATGAAAAACAGCAGACTTTCCGCTTTTGATATTATATATGACATTCTGAAAAACGGTGCTTATTCAAATCTCGCTGTTGAAAAAGGATTATCAGATGTTGAAACAAAAGACAAAGCGTTTGTTTCAAGACTTGTTTACGGAGTAATTGAACGAAAAATTACCCTTGATTATTTTACTGATAAATTTCTCACTTCAAAAGTTAAGCCTAAAGTAAAAATTATTATCTATATAGGTGCCTATCAGATACTTTTTATGGATAAAGTTCCTGATGCTGTTGCCGTTTTTGAAACTGTAAATCTTGCAGATTTAATCGGTCTTTTTTATTACAAAAGGCTTATTAATGCTGTTTTACATAAAATTGTTGATAATAAAGACGAATTGGATAATATAACTGATTTAAGTATCAAATTTTCTTGTCCCGAACTCTGATTAATATGTGGAAAAAAATGTACGGTGAAGAAAAAACGCTGTCTGTTCTTCAAACCATCAATAACAGGCCTCCCGTTTTTGCAATACCGAACAGAAAATTTGTCGACGAACAAGAGCTTCAATATGAACTTTTAGATGACGGAATTGATTGCGAAGTTTTTGAAGATGTCGTTAAACTCAATTCGTCATTTAATTTAAGCAATGTTAAGGCATTCAACAACGGACTTTTTTATATCGAGGATTACAGTTCATACTCCTGTGCAAAAGCTCTTAACTGTCAAGAGAACGATATTGTTCTTGATATTTGTGCCGCACCGGGCGGAAAAACATTTACTATGGCTCAATCCGGGGCAGAAATATATGCCTACGATTTACATAAACACAGAGTTGAACTTATAAAAAAATCAGCCGAGAGACTTGAACTTGGTAATATCAAAGCTAACATAAACGATGCTTTAATATATAACACAGATATTCCTATGGCTGATAAAATTCTTTGTGATGTACCTTGCAGCGGATTTGGTATAATCAGAAGAAAGCCCGAAATCAGATATAAAAATCTTGACGATATAAAAGAATTGCCACAAATTCAGTATGATATTTTGTGTACATCGTCAAAATATTTAAAAGTAAAAGGAAGAATTATCTATTCAACCTGTACGCTTAATAAAAAAGAAAACGAAAAGGTCGTCGAAAGATTTTTACAAAATAACAGTAATTTTAAATTAGTAAACGAAATAACCGTTTTTCCTAACGAAAACGGCGGAGACGGATTTTTCTATACTTTAATGGAAAAGATAAATGACTGATATTAAATCGCTTACATTTGATGAACTCAATAATGAAATAATTTCAATAGGTCTGCCTAAATTCAGAACTGGGCAGATCTATTCGTGGTTACACGACAAAGGCGTAGAAAGTTTTGATGAAATGTCAAATCTTTCAAAAGATTTAAGACAAAAGCTAAGCGAAGATTATATTATTCCGTCGGTTAAAATTGAAGATAAATATATTTCAAAAATCGACGATACGGTAAAATATTTATTTAAGCTGTACGACGAAGAATATGTTGAGGCTGTAATTATGAAATATAAATACGGCTATACAATCTGCATATCTTCACAGGTCGGTTGTAAAATGGGATGTAAATTTTGTGCTTCAACACTTGCCGGATTTAAGAGAAATTTACTTCCGTCTGAGATGGAATCACAATTACACATTGCTCAAAAAGATTTAAATATCAGAATTTCTCATATTGTTCTTATGGGCATAGGTGAACCTCTTGACAATTATGATAATGTTATTAGATTTATTAAAACTGTTAATAATGACAAAGGGTTAAATATTTCAATGCGTGATATTACATTGTCAACATGCGGTGTTGTGCCTAAAATGTACGATTTAGCCAACGAACATATGCCTATAACTTTAACATTATCGCTTCATGCACCGAATGACGAAATTCGTTCATCAATGATGCCGGTAAATGACAAATGGGGAGTAGATGAAGCCATTGAGGCTTGTAAAAATTATGCACAACAAACAGGAAGAAGAGTATCGTTTGAATATACTCTTATAAACGGTGTGAATGATACTGAAGAATGTGCAAAAGAGCTTGCTTCAAAATTATCGGGAATACTTTGCCATGTAAATTTAATTCCCGTAAATGATGTTGAAGAAAGAGGAAATATTCGTTCGACAGATAAATCAATTAAAAATTTCTGTGAAACCTTGTATTCCCTCGGAATAAATGCTACAATAAGGAGAACGCTCGGTTCAGACATTAATGCTTCATGCGGTCAATTGAGACGCAAGAAGAATGAAGGTGAAATCCATTGAAAATAGTTGCTAAAACAGACAAAGGATTGGTTAGAGAAAACAATCAAGACGCATATGCAGTCGGTGAACTTCCCGGTGAAGTTGCATGGGCTGTTGTTTGTGACGGAATGGGCGGTGCTGCCGGCGGTAACATTGCATCTGCTCTCGCCGTAAAAGTTATAAGTGACAAAATCACATCCTCATATAACGAAAAAATGCGTGACTCTTCAATAAAGAATCTTTTGGATTCTGCAATTACAGCCGCAAATATTGAAGTATATGATATGGCATATTCAAGACCCGATTTGCAAGGAATGGGTACAACCGTAGTCGCTGTTGTTGTAAGGGATAATGTTGCACATATTGCCCATGCCGGAGACAGCAGAGCGTATATTGTAAATGATGACGGAGTTGAACAAATAACCACGGACCACAGTCTTGTTCAAAATCTTGTTGACAGGGGAGAAATCACAAAGGAAGAAGCCGAGCATCATCCAAACAAAAATGTAATCACACGAGCTCTCGGCGTTGATAAAAGAATCGATGTTGATTTTTCAGAAATCGACTTGCAAGAAAACGAAACACTTGTTTTGTGTACGGACGGTTTAAGTAATTGTGTAAATAATGCAGAAATCGCCGAAGATATAAAAGACGGTCAATATTACGCTTTTGCAGACAGACTTGTCAAAAGAGCAAACAAAAACGGCGGAAACGATAACATTACGGTTGTAGCAATCGCAATTTAGCATATATTTTAGGAGAAAATATGGATAACTATGTTGGAAAAAGATTAGACGGAAGATATGAAATACAAGAAATAATCGGCGTAGGCGGTATGTCGGTCGTTTATAAAGCCTATGACAATATCGATGACAGAATTGTTGCTGTAAAAATATTAAAAGATGAATTTTTAAATAACGAAGACTTTAAACGCAGATTTAAAAACGAATCAAAAGCCATTGCACTTCTTTCTCACGAAAACATTGTAAAAGTTTATGATGTAAATTTCGGTGAAAAATTGCAATATATCGTTATGGAATACATTGACGGTATTACTCTTAAAGAATTTATAAAAAAGCAAGGCTCTATTACTTGGAACGACGCTTTGTTTTTTATGACGCAAATTTTAAGAGCTGTTCAGCATGCTCACGATAAAGGCATTGTACACCGTGACATAAAGCCTCAAAATATCATTTTGCTTTCAAACGGCAATCTTAAAGTTACTGATTTCGGAATAGCAAGATTTTCACGCTCTGACACAAAAACTTTAACGGAACAAGCCATCGGGTCGGTTCATTACATTTCTCCGGAACAGGCAAAAGGAGAATATACCGACGAAAAAGCAGATATATATTCAATCGGTGTTGTCTTGTATGAAATGCTTTCGGGAAAAGTTCCTTTTGAAGCTGACAGTGCTGTTTCTGTTGCACTTATGCAAGTAAATTCAAACGCTGAAGATTTAAGAAAAATCAATCCGGACATTCCTTTGGGTCTTGAGCAAATTTGTATGCACGCCATGCAAAAAAATCCGGCAGACAGATATCAATCCGCTACGGAAATGCTTCTTGACATAGAAGAAATTGTTAAAAACCCTAACAAAACATTTAATTATATAAACAACGAGGTAGTTGCGGAACCGTCTCAGGAAATTGAGCCTATAATCGAAGATGAATACTCCGAAACGGAAATTTCATACGATAATTCTTCTCGCAAGAAAAAAACGGCAGCTGCTGTAACTGTCGGTATTATCGTTTTAATTGCCGCAATTGTCGGCATAGTTATGATGTTCACATCAGGCTTTAATACCAAAACGGATAAACTGCCTAATTTTGTCGGTTTTTCATATGACCAATTACAGAATCAAAGCGAATACTCTTATGAATTCGTAGCCGAATATGAAAAGTCTGACCAATACGACCCGGGAACAGTTATAAAACAAAGTCCGGAAGCCGGTTCAAAAGTAATGGAAGGCTCGAAAGTTACCCTTGTGGTTGCTTCGTCCGAAAAAGATATTACCATGCCTAATGTTTACGGCTTAACTCTTGAACTTGCACAGCAAAGTTTACAGCTTGAAGGATTGTCAAATTTTAAAACAATGAACATTGCAAGCGATAATGTTGAAGAAGGTAAGGTAATATATACTGACCCTAAGGCAACAAGTGTTGTTTCAGCTGAACAAGAAGTTACTATTTATGTTTCGTCAGGTCCGACCACAACAGTAATTGAAACGCTTACCGTACCGGATGTTACGGGTCTAACTCAAAGCGGTGCAAGAGCATTTCTTGAAAAGTTCGGTTTTACAAATATTTCGTTTGTAACACAAGATGATGCACTCAAAAAAGGTGTTGTTTTATCGCAAAGTCCGACAGCCGGTACACAGACAAAAGCAACCGATTCTATCAAAATTATTATAAGCTCGGGCGTTACAACAACAACCGCACAAGCTGTTAAGTATTCAGTAGGTATTACTCTTCCTGTAGTACAAAACGAAGACGGCAGTTATGCAACAGACACTCTTGTTGTAAAGGTTGGCAGTGACACATATTCAAGTCGAAAGGTTACTCTTGACGGTAGCAATATTCCTATTAATATTACTGCCGAAAGCAATAAATCTCAAAATGTAAAAGTATCATTGAAATCAACAGGCGTAACCGAAACGAAGCATATTGACGGTAAAAAAGATAAAGAAATATCTGTTAACTTCTCGTCTGCGTCGAAATATTCAACAACAACCACCACTACAACAACTGCTCCCCAAGAAAACGCACAGGAAACAAATCAGTAATTTTATTCAACGGCGATACTCTCGCCGTTGATGTTATTTAAAAGAAATATGACAAACGGAAAAATAATAAAAGGAATCGGCGGATTTTATTATGTCGATACAGGCAACGAAATATATGAATGCAAAGCAAGAGGAAATTTCAGAAAACAGGGAATCTCTCCGCTTGTTGGCGATAATGTTGAAATAAGTGTTAACGATAATGCAGAAAATACAATTAATACGATTTATCCGCGAAAAAATGAGCTTATTCGTCCGCCTCTTGCAAATCTTGATCAACTGTTTATTGTTTCATCACTTGTGGAGCCGAAAATAAATACTGTCATAATAGACAATTTAACGGCAATTGCCGAATATAAAAAAATAGAGCCTATTATTGTAATTACAAAAACAGACCTTGATGCAAGTGCCGAAAAGTATAGACAGATTTATGAAAGTGCCGGATTTAATGTTGTAATTTGTAACAATACAACCGGTGAGGGTAGTGAAGAAATTCGCAAACTCCTAAATAACAAGTGTTCTGCCTTCACAGGTAATACAGGCGTCGGAAAATCAACACTTCTTAATAATATTTTTCCTGATTTAGAATTAAAAACGGGAGAAATAAGCAAAAAATTGGGAAGAGGCAAACACACAACCCGTCACTGTGAGCTTTTTAAAACAGATAACGGTTACATTGCCGACACGCCGGGTTTTTCATCTCTTGAATTCAAACAAATTGAAAAAATACTTAAAGATGATTTGCCTTACTGTTTCAGAGAATTTGAAGAATATATCGGTTATTGTAAATTCTCGACCTGTACCCACACAAATGATAAAGGATGTGCAATTATTGATGCCGTTAATGACGGTAAAATAAGCAAAACACGACACGAAAGCTATATTTCAATGTACAATGAGGTTAAAAATATCAAAGAATGGGAACTCAAATAAAAAAATGTACAATAATATCCGGTGCACCGGATAACGACATTGATTTTTTAAAAAATAAAATATGCAAAAATTCGTATATAATTTGTGCTGACTCAGGATACCTGAATTGTATCAAAGCAGGTTTTGTTCCGAATTTGATAATAGGGGATTTTGATTCGTCGAAAAAGCCGAATATCGATTGCGAAATTATAACCTTGGAAGTTGAAAAAGCATTTACAGATTCGTTTCATTGTGTTATGGAAGCAATAAACAGGGGATATAATGATATTCAAATTTTTTGTGCCATAGGCTCACGAGTTGACCATACATATTCAAATATACTTTCGCTTGATTATTGTCAAAAGCACAATGTAAAATGCAGTATTGCCAACAGAAAAAACAGAATTTCTCTTATCTGTGACAAAGGCACTGTTAACAAAGACTATAACAATTTTTCTCTGTTTGCTTTTTTGTCGGACTGTAAAGGCGTTAAAATAAAAGGTGCATATTATACTGCCGGATTTTACGGCAAAGAATCCCTTGATATAAAACAATATGACCAATTCGCTCAAAGCAATTTTGTAAGTGAAGATTATGCCCAAATCACTCTTGAATCAGGCACATTACTTCTAATAGAAAGTAACGATTAAATTTAAATTGCATATATTATGGTAAGCACAGATGCTATGGGGGTGTTTGCTATGAAAAGAATGTGCAAAAAAGACTATTTATGGATTGCTTTCGGTCTCGGTTGTGTTTTAGCTTGTTGTTTACCAACCGTATGGTTAACCCGAGTTCTTGCAATGGCTGTTATCATCCTCGGAATAATAATCTGTTGCAGAAAGTAGGGATAGAATGAAAATAGTACTTATTAAAAGTCCAAAATTGTTAGCACCGATACTGCGAAGCATATTTAAAGTCAAAAAGATTAATTATGAAGATTAAAGTAAGGGCGTTTCAATACGCCTTTTTATTTTTGGTTTTTGGTATTGAAATATATTGTTAGATATTATATAATATTATAAATATTTTTAAGGATATATTATATGGACAGCTATATTGATTTAAATAACTTTGAAGATATTCCTGTTGTTCCGCTTCGCGGACTTGTGGTTTATCCAAATATGAACTTGCATTTTGATGTAGGCAGAAAGAAAAGCATTGCGGCACTTAATGAAGCAATGGATACACATCAATTGATTTTTTTGGTTTCTCAAACAGATTCAACAATCGAAGATCCAACAGAACGAGATGTATTTGATGTCGGTGTTGTTTGCAAAATTAAGCAAATGATTAAAATACCTAATTCATCCAATCTCCGTGTAATTGTTGAAGGTATATCAAGAGCGACTATAGTCACTATGTATTCCGACAACAATCATTTTAACGCTGTTGTAGACAGAGCACCGATTTATGATGAAAAACTTTCTCCGGAAAACACGGCGTACATCAGAACCGTAAAAAAAGAATACGAAATCTACGCTTCAATGTTTAAAAAAATTTCAAACGAAGTTGTTGCAAAGATTGTTTGCTGTGAAAACATCGATGAATTGACAGATTATATTTGCGAAAACAGCTTTTTCTCATTTTCGGACAAGCAGGCTATGCTTGAAGAATTTAATCCTGAGGAAAGAATAAAAAAACTTGTTGTTCTTTTAAAAAAGGAAACAGCTACACTTGAAATTGAGGCAGAAATTCAAGAAAAACTTCAAAAAGAAATTGATAAAAGTCAAAGAGAATATTATCTTCGCGAAGAGATGAAAGTTATTTCCGATGAACTCGGAGAAAGCGAAACACCTATTGAAGAAGCCGATGAATATAAAGCGAAAATAAACAGTTTAAAATGCAACAACGAAATCAAATCGAAGCTCCTTAAAGAGTGCGATAAGCTTATGAAAATGCCTTCAGGTTCACATGAAGGTACGGTCGTAAGAACATACCTTGACAAATGCCTCGAAATACCGTTTGGTAAGTATTCAAAAGACAGAATTAATCTTGAAAAATCAAGAAAAATACTTGACGCCGACCATTACGGTCTTGATAAAGTAAAATCAAGAATTATCGAATCGCTTGCCGTACTTAAACGAAATCCCGAATACAACGGTCAAATTATTTGTTTATACGGCCCTCCCGGAGTCGGAAAAACGAGTATTGTAAAATCACTTGCTAAATCAATGAACAGAAAATATGTTCGAATTGCCCTTGGCGGTGTTCACGATGAAGCAGAGATCAGAGGACACAGAAAAACATATATCGGTTCAATGCCGGGCAGAATTATGCAAGCAATTATCGATGCCGGTACGATGAATCCTATCATTTTGCTTGACGAAATCGATAAGGTTGGAAACGATTACAAAGGTGATCCGTCATCAGCTCTATTGGAAGCTTTAGACCCTGAGCAGAACAATTCGTTTAACGACCATTATATTGATTTTCCTATTGATTTAAGTAAAGTTTTGTTCATTACAACAGCAAACGATACTTCAACTATTGCACCTCCACTTCACGACAGAATGGAAATTATAGAACTCAATTCATATTCTGTCGAAGAGAAGTTCAATATTGCAAAACTTCATTTGGTAAAAAAGGAATTAAAAAAGCATAATTTATCCGCAAGAGAATTTAAAATTACGGATGAAGCAATATACAAAATAATTGAAAACTATACAAGAGAAGCCGGAGTCAGAGGGCTTGAAAAGAGCATTGCAAATCTTTGCAGAAAAGCTACCCTTGAACTTGAAAACGGCAAAAAGTCATTTAAAGTAACCGATAAGAATATTTCAGACTATTTAGGAGTAGAGAAATATTCAAAAGACGAAATACCCGATAACAATCAAATCGGTATTGTAAACGGTCTCGCTTGGACACAGGTTGGCGGAACAATGCTTCCGATTGAAATCTCCGCACTTGACGGTTCCGGTAAAATTGAACTTACAGGTAATCTTGGCGATGTTATGAAAGAAAGTGCCAAAACCGCTGTAAGCTATGTCAGAAGCAAAACGGAGCAATACGGTATTAAGTCTGATTTTTACAAAACCAAGGATATACATATCCATGCACCTGAAGCTGCAATACCAAAAGACGGTCCGTCGGCAGGGCTTGCAATAACAACGGCACTTGTCAGTGAACTTACAGGAATTCCTATCAAAAAAAATGTTGCAATGACAGGTGAAATATCGTTGAAGGGCAAAGCACTTCCAATCGGTGGATTAAAAGAAAAATCAATGGCTGCTTATAAAGCCGGATGCGATACTGTAATTATCCCTAAAGACAATTTTAAGGATTTAGCCGAAATCGGTACCGAGGTGAAAACAGCCGTAAGATTTGTTCCCGTTACTTCTTTCGATGAAGTTATTACTCAAGCACTTGAGTATGTGCCTAAAAGCGATAAAAAACAAAATGTAATTTTGAAAACCGATGATTCGGTTTCATCAGTGGTGACGCAGTAATATGAATTATAACAAAGCAGAATTTGAAAGATCATACGGAATATCAAGTCAACTTCCGCCGAACGATATTATGGAAATTGCTTTTGCGGGTCGCTCAAATGTCGGCAAAAGTTCATTGCTTAACAAATTGTTTAACAGAAAATCGTTAGCAAGAGTAAGCTCTGTACCCGGCAAAACAATTACAATCAATTTTTATGATGTTGACGGTTATAAGTTTGTTGATCTTCCGGGATACGGATACGCAAAACTCAGCAAAACCGAGCGTGACCGTTTTGGAGAACTTATGGAGGGATACTTCCAAAGCGGAAGAAATATCAAACTCGTTGTTCAACTTGTGGATATGCGTCACAAACCGTCGCAAGACGATTACGGTATGATTGACTTTATGCAACAAATGGATATTCCTTTTATAGTCGTTTGCACAAAAGCCGACAAACTCAAAGTCAAAGAATTTAAAAAGAGGGAAGAAGAAATAAAGACTGAATTATCAATGGTAAAGAGCGATAATATTATTCCTTTTTCCTCACAAAACGGACTTGGACTTGATAAAATAAAAATGTTAATTGAAAAATCACTATCCTAATAAAGTGATTTGAGGAGGATAAAAATGAATAAAAAACCATTTCTTTCATTAGAAAAAGCAAAAGAAATCATCAAGGATTATCCTACGCCTTTTCACATTTACGATGAAAAGGGAATAAGAGAAAATGTCAAGGCTCTTAAAGAAGCTTTTTCATGGAACAAAGGATATAAAGAATACTTTGCGGTAAAAGCTACTCCAAACCCATTTCTTATTAAAATTTTACAAGAATACGGCTGTGGATGTGACTGTTCATCAAAAACCGAACTTATGATGGCAAAAACAATCGGTGCAACAGGCGATGACATTATGTTTTCATCAAATGACACTCCGATTCAGGAATTTAAATATTGCAATGATTTAGGCGGTATTATAAATCTTGATGATATTACTCATATAGAAGCTGTGGAAAAGGCTTGCGGTAAACTTCCTAAAAAAATGAGCTGTCGTTACAATCCGGGCGGACTTTTCAAAATAAGCAACGATATTATGGACAATCCGGGCGACGCAAAGTACGGTATGACAACGGAACAAATTTTTGAAGCTTTCAAGATTATGAAAGAAAAGGGCGTTGAAGAATTCGGCATTCACGCTTTTCTTGCTTCAAATACCGTAACAAACGATTATTATCCGATGCTTGCAAAGGTTCTTTTTGAACTTGCAGTTGAACTTAAAGAAAAAGTTGGCGTTCATATCGGCTTTATCAATTTGTCAGGCGGTGTAGGCATTCCGTACAGACCTGACCAAGATCCGAATGATATTCAAGTTATCGGAGAAGGTGTACACAAAGTATTTGATGAAGTTCTTGTTCCGGCAGGAATGGGCGATATCAAGCTTTGCACAGAACTCGGCAGATTTATGATGGGTCCTTACGGTGCTCTTGTAGCAACTGCAATCAATGAAAAGCATACACACAAAGAATACATCGGTGTTGACGCTTGTGCCGTTAACCTTATGCGTCCGGCAATTTACGGAGCTTATCATCACATCACTGTTTTAGGTAAAGAGAATCAAGATAACAATGTCAAATATGATGTAACCGGATCACTTTGTGAAAACTGCGACAAATTTGCCATTGACAGAATGTTACCTGAAATTGAAATGGGGGATATTCTTTATATTCACGATACCGGAGCACACGGTTTTTCAATGGGATATAATTATAACGGCAAACTTAAAAGTGCCGAAATTCTTCTTCATGAAGACGGAACTTATCAGCTGATAAGAAGAGCAGAAACTCCAAAAGATTATTTTGCAACATTTGATTGTTTTGATTTTTATAACGATTTGATTAAAGAATAAATTTATTTTAGGCGACAGGAAATTTTCTTGTCGCTTTTTTTAAAATTCACTTTACTATCACGATTTAATGTGCTAAAATATCAGTATATTATATACGGAGGCTTAAAGAATGAATAATAAGCTGCATAACGAAAATATTGACTTTTTGTTCAAAGCCATTTTAGCACTTAAAAACACAGATGAATGCTATGATTTTTTTGAAGATTTATGTACTGCACAGGAATTAAAGACACTCAGCCAGCGTATTGTTGTTGCAAAAATGTTATCTGAAAATAGTGTTTACACCAACATCGTTGAGCAAACCGGAGCTTCTACCGCAACCATAAGCCGTGTGAACCGTTCTCTTCAATACGGTTGCGACGGATATGATAAAATTTTTAAAAGAATTGAAGAAAACGAAAGCAATGAGCAGTTATAATACTTTCGCTTATTTTTATGACGCGTTGACTCAAAATGTTGAATACGAAAGCAGAAGCGATTATATTTATTCTTTTTTTGAAAACAGCAACATCAAATCGGGTACCGTACTTGATTTAGCATGTGGCACAGGTTCAATGAGTTTACCCTTCATGGAAAAAGGGTATAATATCATCGGAATTGATTGTTCAGAACAAATGCTTGAAATCGCTTCAAACAAGTTTTTACAAAGAGGCAACAACTTTTCTTTGTTAAAAGCAGAAATGCAAAATTTCAGGCTTGAAAGCCGCATTGACGCCTGTATTTGCTGTCTTGACAGCATTAATCATCTTAACAAAGCGTCCGATGTGCAAAAGACATTTGAAAATGTATACACTTCCTTAAAAGAAAACGGTTTGTTTGTTTTTGATGTTAACACTCTTTATAAGCACAACAGTATACTTTCCGACAACACTTTTGTGTTTGATGAAGAAGATTTTTATCTTGTTTGGGACAATGAAACAGTTGACGACAGAACAGTTCGTATTCTTCTTGATATTTTTGTATATAACGGCTCATCTTATGACAGATTCAGTGAAGAATTTGAAGAAACGGCATACACTGTCGAAGAGCTGACAAAAATGCTTACTAATGCAGGATTTAAAAATATAAGTGTATATGACGAACTTTCATTAAACGCTCCTAAAGAGAATAGTGAAAGAATATATTTTGTATGTAAAAGGTAATTATATGGGAAAAATAGTTAGATATATTGCAGTAGACGGATCGGCATTTGTAATTGCAACCGACTCTACCGATATTGTATATAAAACCGAACAGATTCACAAAACAAGTGCAACCGTTACAGCCGCTCTTGGCAGACTGATAACTGCGACTTCTATGATGGGCGATATGCTCAAAGATAAAGACGACAGTATTACTGTCAGAATGAACGGCGGCGGACCTTGCGGGGATTTAATCGCTGTTTCGGATTATGAAGGTAATGCAAGAGGATATGTACAAAATCCTGTTGTGGAAATTCCTTTAAAGCAAAACGGCAAACTTGATGTATCGGGAGCAGTAGGAACCGACGGTCAGCTCTATGTTATTAAAGATATCGGAATGAAAGAACCGTATGTAGGTCAAGTTCCTATTATCAGTGGAGAAATAGCCGAGGATATAACCAATTATTTTGCAACGAGTGAACAAACACCTTCGGTTTGTGCATTAGGCGTTTTGGTTAATCCTGATTTGACAGTAAAAAAAGCAGGTGGATATATAATTCAGCTTTTGCCGGGTTGTCCGGATGAAATTATAGATATAATTGAAAAAAACATTAGCGAAATTCCTTCCGTAACTCAAATGCTTGACAGCGGTATGTCACCGGACGAAATTGCAAAAACAGCTATGCACGGAATAGAGCTTGACAAACTTGATGAAAGTACAGCCGAATACAGATGTAATTGTTCAAGAAAAAAAGTTGAAAATGCACTTATTTCAACCGGCTTAAACGCACTTACCGAAATGGCAAACGATAATAAAGACACAAAGGTTGAATGCCATTTTTGTGATAAGGAATATGTTTTTACTCCGGAGGATATAAAACATTTGATAGAGTGTTCAACTAAAAAATAAAAAATTTAAAAAAGTTGAAAAAAAGTGTTGACATTTAAGTCAAAATACTGTATAGTATAACACGTTGCAAGTAGCAATTCGGAAGCATAGCTCAGCTGGGAGAGCACCTGCCTTACAAGCAGGGGGTCACAGGTTCGAGCCCTGTTGTTTCCACCACTTCCAAGGCGAAAGCCTTGGAATATAAATGGCCCGGTAGTTCAGTTGGTTAGAACGCCAGCCTGTCACGCTGGAGGTCGACGGTTCGAGCCCGTTCCGGGTCGCCATTTATATGCTTCTGTAGCTCAGTCGGTAGAGCAGAGGACTGAAAATCCTCGTGTCGATGGTTCGATTCCGTCCGGAAGCACCAATTTGCGGATTTAGCTCATCCGGTAGAGCGTCACCTTGCCAAGGTGAAGGTAGCGAGTTCGAGTCTCGTAATCCGCTCCACATAATAGAAAACACATCAGTGTTTTCTATTAATTTTATGGCACCATAGCCAAGAGGTAAGGCAGAGGTCTGCAACACCTTTATCCCCAGTTCAAGTCTGGGTGGTGCCTCCATAAAGCCTGAGTCTTATGATTCAGGCTTTTATTTTTTGAAAGGACAGGTTTATATGGATTTTAACGATGTAATTAAAGCAAGAAGAAGCATCAGAAAATATAAATCAGACAAATCGGTTTCAAAAGAACAATTAGAAGAATTGATTAAAACCGCAATATATGCTCCGTCTTGGAAGAATTCTCAAACTGCAAGATATTACTGTGCTGTTGATTCAGAGCCTATTGCTAAAATCAGAGAATGTTTGCCTGAATTTAACCAAAACAACTCAGAAAACGCCGCACTGATTGTTACAACCTTCGTACATAACCGTTCCGGCTTTAAATCCGACGGGGAACCGCAAAACGAATGTGAAAACGGTTGGGGATATTACGATTTAGGTCTTGCAAATGAAAACCTGTTGCTCAAAGCCACAGAAATAGACTTGGGAACGCTTGTAATGGGCATAAGAGACGGCGAAGCATTAAAGACAGCATTGGACATTCCCGACGAAGAAACAGTCGTTTCTGTCATTGCAGTGGGCTATCCTGACATTGAACCTCAAATGCCAAAGCGAAAAGATTTGGACAATATTGTTAAATGGATAAAATAAAAAGGGGAACGAACCCCTTTTTTATTTTTGCATATATAAAGTTTGAGTCGGATATGCAAAGTCTGTATCGTTGTTTTCTACGATTTCCTTTATAGCAAGATTTAATTCATTTTCAATCTGCAAATATTCATCCATATCCGATGTCTTAGTGTAACATTCAACTTCAAAATCAAGTGAACTGTCGCTAAAGTTTCTGAAATTCACTCTGCAAATATCCGAAAAAATATCATCACTGTTTGTAATATATTTTTGTATTTCGGATTTTATCTTTAAAATTGTTTCGTTAGATGTTGAATAAATAAGACCGAAAGACATTTTAATCCGTCTTTTATCCATCATAGAAATATTCGTAACCGCTTCCTTGGTAAGCGTTGAATTCGGAACGGTTATAACGCTGTCGTCAAGCGTGCGAATTTTTGTGCTTCTCATAGTCACTTCTTCAACAAAGCCGTTAACGGTTGCCGATTCTATTAAATCGCCTACTTTAAACGGTTTGTCAAACAATATGATGAAACCGCTTATAAGGTTACTCACAGCGTCCTGAGCCGCTAAAGAAACTGCCAATCCTCCAACACCCAAACCCGTTAAAAGACCGTTAATGTTATAGCCAAGCTCGCTTATAACCATTACAATTCCGAAAGCTATAACAACAATTTTCAATATGTTTTTCAAAAAACGGAGGGCGGTTGTATTCATAATATCGTCTGCATTGTCGCCAAAATGCAGGCTTAAAAATAAATTATCGGACAAATAATTAATCGTACCCCAACATATTATCAGTATAAACAAAATTTTAAATACTTTCGTAACACCCGATTTATTATAATTAATTAGGAAAGCGATATATAAACCCAATGTGCCAATCAAATATGCTAAAGGCTTTTGAATAGATTTAATCAACGAATCAATTTTGTCCTTATTGCTTTTAAAGAACAGTTTTCCAAAAACATTTATAAAAGCTGTAGATATTTTGTTTTTAAATATAAACAATAACAAAAATATTGCAATTCCGATTGCCAAATCAATCAGTTTATCCGTATTACTCACAAAAGATTTCAGTGAATCAATCAAATTTGAATCAATCGCACTATCCATATTAAACATCCCCCTGATATAATATGCATATATTTTATCGTAAAGCATTATAAATTTCAATCACATTTTGTTAACAATTCTACAAGATAGAGTATAATCCGAGCACAAATATAACTAATGTTTACAGTTTGTTCACAAAAATCAAGTATAAAATTAAAAATAGTTATTGAATTTTAAAATAAATAATGTTATACTACATTCATACTTATAAGGAGGGGACTGCTTTGAGTAAAGAATCTAAAATCGCAAAAAAAGAAGCTAAGGCTGCTAAAAAAGCCGCTAAAGCTGAAAAAAAGCAGGCTAGCCAATATGCAAAACTTGTTAAAAATATAGACAAGAAGAATGCGAAGGCTGAAAAGAAAGCTAACAAAAAAGGTAAACCGTTCACACCGACTCCTATTCCTACACAAGAGGAAGCATTTGCAGGAGTTCAACAAAGCAAAGGCAAAAAGATATTTAAATTTATCATTTTAGTTCTTTTAATTTGGTTGGTAATTTATTTCTTGGTTATGTGGTTTAATTATGTTGCACCTATAAAAAGTGCCGAAGACAGTGCTGAAGACTCATCTTCAAGTTCTCAGGAATACGAAAGATATGTCAACGAGCACGAAATAACTACAACAAAGAACTACAGCGTATCTGAAGCTAAGGCTCTTTTGAAGCAAGTTCTTCACGATAATTGGAGAACATTATCTTACTCAAGTGATCCATCATCTGCCGCTATTAACTATACATCAAATATTGTTACAGTTAATAACGCCGATTGTTATGAATTTAAGGCAAGCGGTAAAACATATGCAGTTGCTATTAATCTTTCAGCTGTATATTCATATCAAAACGGTGAATACACTCCTGTTACATTCCACGGAACTTCACTTATTGCAAAATAAATACACAATTAACACCGTCGAACAAATCGACGGTGTTTTTATATCGAAAAAAGGCGGTTGTAAGTAACCGCCTTAAAATATTTAGTTTTTAAGAGAATGTAACGGAGCCGGAATTTTGCCACCGCGTGATATAAACTTAGCAGGAGATTTTGTATTAACCTTCATAACCGGACCCGAGCCCAACAATCCACCGAACTCAAGCACATTTCCGTCTTTTTTACCGACTGCAGGGATAACCCTTACAGCGGTTGTTTTGGCGTTAACCATACCTATTGCCGCCTCATCGGCAATAATACCGCTGATGACTTCAGGAGAGGTGTCTCCGGGGATTACAATCATATCAAGTCCGACAGAACAAACAGCCGTCATAGCTTCCAGCTTTTCAATGCAGAGGGCACCTGATTTAGCCGCAGCAATCATACCGGCGTCTTCTGAAACAGGAATAAATGCACCCGAAAGTCCGCCGACGCTCGATGATGCCATTACACCGCCCTTTTTGACAGCGTCATTAAGCATTGCAAGGCACGCAGTTGTTCCCGCCGCACCGCATTGTTCAAGACCGATTTCTTCCAAAATATGAGCAACAGAATCGCCAACTGCAGGAGTAGGGGCCAAGGAGAGGTCAACTATACCAAACGGAACTCCTAATCTGTCGCTTGCGACCGTACCTACAAGCTGTCCCATTCTTGTAACCTTAAATGCTGTCTTTTTAATAAGTTCAGCAATTTCATTAATCGAATAATCAGGGTGTTTGGCTACGGCAGCTCTTACAACACCGGGACCGGAAACTCCGACATTAATTACACAATCGGGTTCCGATACACCGTGAAATGCACCTGCCATAAACGGATTATCCTCTGGAGCATTACAAAATACCACCAGCTTTCCGGCACCGATACAATCATTATCTTTTGTAAGTTCTGCGGCTTCCTTAACCTTTTGTCCCATAATTCGAACCGCATCCATATTTATTCCGGCTTTTGTTGAACCGATATTGACAGAAGAACAAAGATGTTCTGTTTGAGCAAGTGCCTGAGGAATCGACTCTATAAGCTCTCTGTCGCCTGCTGCAAAACCTTTTTGCACTAATGCAGAATATCCGCCGATAAAATTAACACCGATTGTCCTTGCGGCTTTTTCAAGTGCAAGAGCATATTTAACAGGATCGCCGCCACTTATTCCGGCAAGAAAAGCAATAGGAGTAACGCTGACTCTCTTGTTTATAATCGGAATACCGTATTCTTTTTCTATATCTTCACCGGTCTTTACAAGATTTTCAGCCTTTTTGCAAATTTTATCATAAACCTTTTGACAAGATTTATCTATATTACTGTCGCCACAATCTAAAAGGGAAATACCCATTGTTGTTGTTCTTATATCAAGACATTCGTCCTGAATCATTCTGATTGTTTCAAGTATATCGTATGTGTTAATCAAAACAATGTCCTCCGATTATATTCTGTGCATTGAATTAAAAATGTCCTCGTGCATCGCATGGATAGACAATCCGTTTTCTTTTCCGTAATTTGAAAGCTTTTCTTCAAAAGCAGGGAAGTCAACATTTGCCTTTGAAGTATCCGCCATCATCATCATGCAAAACATATCTTGCAAAATAGACTGAGAAACCTCTGTAACATTTACATTACATTCCTTGCAAATGCCTGACACAGAAGCAAGAATACCAACCATATCCTTACCTACTACCGTAATTACACATCTCATAATATATCCTCCAAATAATTATATTTTTTTACCTTTGTATGATGAAAGATTTGAACGGGCTTTAACTCCGTTTGCCAACTTCACGGCAGAAACTTTATAATAATATTTCTTTCCTTTTTTAAGCTTTGTATTTTGATAGCTTGTTTTCTTTGTACTGCCTATATAACTGTATGTGCCGTTTTTGCTTGTTGCTCTGTATACATAATAAACAGACGCACCGTTTACTTTTTTCCACGATACAGTTGCAGTTGTACCTTTTTTGCTTATTGCATTAAGCTTCGGAACACTGTAATTCGCAAATTTATAATTCTTTTTTGCACCCTTGCTATAGCCATATCTTGAAGAACTGTTTTTGTAATTGTTGGTATAAACATTACCTGTTGCGTCTTTTTCAAAATAAATAGCGTACTTGCCGTGACCGTTAAATAAATTTCCGCTTACAGAACTTACCTTTGCTTTTGCATTTACATGAATAGCATCTGCACCTGATGACGAAATGTTATTATATTGAATGCTTGAACCTGTATTTTGACCAATCAAAACACCGTTTTTACCGGAATTTGAAATAACATTTGACTTAATAACATTATTGTTACAACCGCTGTTAATTACAATTCCGCTGCTTCCGACTCCGTTAACGCTGTTATTTCTTACGGTATTGTTTTTACTTAAAGAAGCAATCAATACGCCGTTTGAAAACTTTGTAATTTTATTTGAATATATTGTATTAGAGTTTGAGCTGTTGGCGGCATAAATTCCGTAACCGCCACTGGTTTTTGAGCTTGTAATAGTATTATCGTGAATCTTTGAATTGGTTGTATCGTACATTCTTATACCGTGGCCGGTTGTGTTTACTGTATTCTTGTAAATTGAAATCTTGTTAACGGCATAATTTCCGACTTTTGCAAATGAATCATATTTACTTTGCTTTGCCGATGTTACATTGTTACCGAATATGTAAATTGCAGAAGCGGTTGAAACATCACTTGTCGAATTTACGCTGATATTATTGTTATAAATCTTCGTTTGACAATTTTTATTAATAGAACCGAGTCTGTCACTTTCACAAACTGAAGCAAGTCGCGAATCCTGACGCATCATAAAGTAGTTAATACCTTCACCGCAATTTGTAATAGTGTTACCGCTGATTTCCGTATTTACATATGCTGTACAGAAAATCGCACAGCCCGATAAATTTGTAAATGTATTATTTTTAATTATAATATTATTTTGATAATATCCGTGGAATAATGACTTTGTACCTACGCCGCTGACCAAATTGCTAAAAGTACAATTTTCAACAGTTATGCCATCGTTCATCGTACCGTCATAATAAGGAAAACCGGAGAAGTGTTCTTCTTCCTCAAGAATATCAATTTGAATAGCCTCACAACTTGATGTGGACAAGTCACCGATAAAGCCATCAAAAACACAGCTTTCAAAAACAACATTTGTTGAAGCCGCAACCTCAACGAAATGTGACATATAGCCTTCGGTAAACTTAACATTTTCAAATCTTACGCCATTTGCGTGTGCAATTCTTGAAATAGTCGACTCGTTTGCGTTTTCATCCGTATAAGAAAGCTCTCCGCCACGAACAGTAAAATTTGTAAGACCGTCATAATTATAGTATCCACTCGGAGAATTAATTATATTTCCTTTACCCGAACAGTCATTTGAAATCTTTGTGCCGTTTGTAAGGTCAAGCACCGTGTAGCTTGTTGCAGTATTTGTTTTTGTTATTCTGTATTCACCGGCAGGCATTTTGATTGTCAAAACATTTGAAGCGTTTGCATTTGCCGCACAATATTGAAATGCTTGTTTTAACGGTTGAGTGACATCGTCTGTATCAACAGAAATATCCTGAACCGAATTTGATGCCGAATCAAGAATTTGAATCGAATCAAATGCAAAAGCCGTTAAAGCTGAAAAGGGAAGAACCGAAGCCGTAAACACAGCTGCTCCCATAACTAATGATATTAATTTCTTTTTCATTTTGCTACCTCTTTATAAAAATTTATAATTATTATAAATTCTATAGCAAAGATTGTCAAATAAATATTTTAAATTTTAGTATTTTATTTTAACAAATATTGTGCTATAATATTGAGCCGGGTGATAATTATGAAATACCACAATATATTTGACACTCATACGCACTCCGCTAATTCCTTTGACGGAAACCACAGTTGCAAACAATTGTGCGAAGGTATAATAAAAAGCGGCGGTATAGGCATAGCGATTACCGACCACTGCGATATTGACGGAATGAAAGATGACTGTTGGTCTTTTCAAGATAAACAGTTTAACGAAGTACTTGAAGCAAAAGATGAATTTAAACAGCTGACCGTATTAAACGGAGTAGAACTCGGTCAAGGACTTTTTGAAAGAGAACTTTCGGAAAAATTCCTTGTATCTTACGATTTTGACTTCGTACTGGGTTCGGTCCATAATCTTAAAGATATGGAAGACTTTTACTTTTTGGATTATAAAAAATATGATATTTACGATTTACTTCAAAAGTACTTCAACGCCTTACTTGATTTAGCAAAATGGAACAAAACCGACAGTTTGGCACATCTAACTTATCCGTTAAGATATATTGTTGCAAGAGAAAAAATCAATGTCGATATGTCTGAATTTGATAATGTTATTGAAGAAATTTTTGATACCGTTATTAAAAACGAAAAGGCGATAGAGCTCAATGTTTCGGGTCTTTCGATGGATATGAACGACACATTGCCGAATAAAAAATATATTAAAAAATTCCACGAAATGGGCGGAAAATATGTTACGGTCGGTTCAGATTCACATTATTGTGACAAGGTATGCAATAATATTGACAAAGGCTATGACATATTAAAAGAGTGCGGGTTTGACTCATTTACAATATTTAAAAAAAGGCAACCGATACTCATCAACATTGAATAGGAGAATTTATGGACAGATTACTATATTTACTTGAAACCAATCCAAGACTTACTAACGAGGAACTTGCAGTAATGCTTGGTGTAACCGAGGACGAAGTCAAAGAACAAATCAGAATATACGAAGAAAGCGGGGTAATTAAAGGTTATCGTGCCATCATAGATAAAGACAAAGCAAATGCAAAATCCTGTACTGCACTTATCGAAATAAAGGTTCAGCCAAAATTCGGTCACGGATTTGACGAAGTGGCTCAAAGAATTGCAAACCTTGAAGAGGTTGAAAGCATTTATCTTATGAGCGGAGGATACGACCTTTGCTGTATTGTTCAAAACAAATCTTTTGAAGAAGTGGCAATGTTTGTTGTAAAACGACTTTCACCGCTTGAAGATGTTGTATCAACTACCACCAACTTCATCCTGAAAAAATATAAAGAGCAAGGTATCAACTTTGCAGAACAATCAAAAGATGTCAGACCGTCCGGAATCAGAAAGTTTTTTGCAATCGCAGAAGAAATGGATAATGTCATTTCTCTCGGCGTAGGCGAGCCTGATTTTTTAACGCCTTGGCACATCAGGCAACAAGGCATCGACTATCTTGAAAGAGGCTCAACAAGGTACACTGCGAATGCAGGTCTTATGGAACTGAGAAATGAAATATCTACATTTTATGCAAGGAAATACCTTATTAAATATGAGCCTAAAAACGAAGTCCTTGTAACCGTAGGCGGAAGCGAAGGCATTGATATGGCTATTCGTGCACTTATATGTGAGGACGATGAGGTTCTTGTTGTTGAACCGTCATTTGTTTGCTACAAACCTATAATCGAAGTTTCCGGCGGAAAAGCTGTTTCTATTGCCACCAAACTCGAAAACGAATTTAAATTAATGCCGGAAGAAATAGAAAAAGCTATAAGTCCAAAAACGAAAGCGATTGTGTTTCCTTTCCCTAATAATCCAACCGGTGCGGCTATGAATGAGAAAGAATTAAAAGCGGTTTGTGAAGTTATAATCAAACACAATTTATTTGTTATTTCAGACGAAATATACAGCGAACTCACATACACACCGGAGGGTCATACTTCAATCGCCTCTATTAACGGAATGAAAGAACGCACAATTGTTATTAACGGCTTTTCAAAAACCTATTCTATGACAGGATGGCGACTCGGCTATGCTCTCGGTCCGGCACCGATAATCGAGCAAATGACAAAGCTTCATCAATTTGCAATTATGTCGGCTCCTACAAACTCTCAATATGCCGCTATAGACGCACTCCGTAACGGTGACAAAGATATTAACAAAATGGTTATGGATTATGATATGCGACGCAGATTTACAGTTGACGCGTTTAGAAAAATCGGTCTTGAATGTTTTGAACCCAAAGGAGCGTTTTATGTATTTCCCTGCATAAAATCAACAGGTCTTTCAAGTGATGAATTTTGTGAAAGATTAATAAAGGAAAAGCGTGTGGCAGTCGTTCCGGGCAACGCTTTCGGTGAAAGCGGAGAAGGGTATATCAGAGCGTCATATTGCTATTCCATCGATAATATTAAAGAAGCAATTACAAGAATAGGTGAATTTGTTAAGGAACTCAAAAATGAAAATTAAAGTAAAAGCTTATGCAAAAATAAACTTAATGCTTGATATAGTCGCTCAAAGAAAAGACGGTTATCACGATTTGTTTATGATTATGCAGTCTGTCGGACTTTACGATACCGTGACCGTTGAAAAAACAAACGGTAAAAAAATTACCTTATCTTGTGACACGGACGGTATTCCGCTTGATAATAAAAATATTGCATACAAAGCGGCTGACGCATTTTTTAAATCAAACAATATCAAAGATAGCGGAATTCATATTGATATTAAAAAGCGTATTCCGCACGCCGCAGGACTTGCCGGAGGCAGTGCTGACGGTGCCGCAGTTATCGTTGCGTTAAATCATATATACAAAACAAATTTGAATAACAAAGAACTTTGCAAAATCGGTGTTAAAATCGGAGCAGATGTTCCGTTTTGTATTTGCGGCGGAACTCTTCTTGCACAAGGCATCGGTGAAGTTCTCAACCCTGTAAAGCCTCTTAGCAAATGCTACATTCTCCTTGCCAAACCTGAAACAGGTGTAAATACAGGAAAAGCATTTAAAGCGTTTGATGAAAACGGAAAAATTCACACACCCGATAAACTCGGTATGCTTTATGCAATGCAATCACGAAATTTAGAGCAAATTTGTGCCAAAATGGAAAATGTTTTTGAGCAGTTTATTGAAGTGCCGGAAAGAGTATATATTAAAGACATTATGCGTAAAAATAAAGCACTCGGAACTTGTATGAGCGGTTCCGGCCCGACTGTTTTCGGTATATTTGAAAATAAGGAAGACGCTGAAATATCTGCCGAAGAACTTAAAAAGTATGCCAAAGACATACATATTTGTTCACCTGTCAGCAAAGGCTGTAAAATCGAAGCCGAATAAAAAAGTTTAAACCTGCCAATCATTCATTTGAAAGGCAGGTTTCGTTATGTCAAAAAAATTATACTTATTTGTACCAATATTCTTAATTTCATTGGTTTTGTTCGGCATTATGTCGCCGATTAACACATTGTCAAACGACATCAGTCAAAAGGTTTTAAGATTGCATATATTGGCAAACAGCGACAGTAAAGAAGATCAAAATTTAAAAATAGCCGTCAAAGATAACATTTTAAAAGATACGGCATATATTTTTAACGATTGCAACACACTTGATGAATCAATAAAAACAGCCCAAGCCAATACAAAGCTATTCCAAACTTCAGCCGAAAGCACGCTTAAAAAATACAACAGCGATTATTCGGTTAAGGTTTATATTGACAAGGAATTCTTTGATATACGTGAATATAATGATTTTACACTACCTTCGGGATATTACAACGCAATAAAAATTGTAATAGGGGAGGGGAAAGGTCATAACTGGTGGTGTGTAATGTACCCAAGCGTGTGCATATCCGCATGCACCGATGATTTTGATAAAGTACTCACAAAAGAAGAAAAGAAATTGATTACATCAAAAAAATATATTCCTAAATTTAAAATGCTTGAAATACTTAATAAGCTAAAAAATAAAATTAAATCTTGACATTATATAAAAAATCAATTAATATATATGTGTTGTGCTGGTGTGGCGAAATCGGCAGACGCAAGGGACTTAAAATCCCTCGGTAGCAATACCGTACCGGTTCAAGTCCGGTCACCAGCACCAAAGGAGCAGGTTTTTTAACCTGCTTTTATTTTGTTCTAAAACGCTCTCAAACGCCCTATTTATGCGGGTTTCAGCGTTTTGTAAAGTTTTGTTGAGAAAAGTAAAAATCACTTCCGTTGCACACCTTTTACACACCTCAAAGTCCGCTTTTTGGGACATTTGTATTTTCTATAACGCACTTCGCCATTAAGTCTAAAAGCGACGAATTAATCAAAGTAAAAAAATATTTTTAGCATT
>CAVBQD010000005.1:0-31343 GCA_963597385.1 bacterium
GTATTTGGTACCTTATCTTATGTCAAGTCACCCGGGCTCAACACTCAATGACGCGATTGATTTGGCTTTGTTTTTGAAGAAAAATCATATTCGTCCGGAACAGGTTCAGGATTTTTATCCGACACCGGGTACAATTTCCACAACTATGTTTTATACCGGACTTGACCCGTATACCATGGAAGAGGTTTACTCTGCCAAAAATCCGCACGATAAGGCTCTTCAAAGGGCACTTTTGCAATATTACAATCCAAAGAATTTCGCCCTTGTTGAGGAAGCACTCATAAAAGCGAAACGCTTTGATTTAATCGGAACGGATACCAAATGTCTTGTCCGTCCGCAAGGGTTAAATTATCAAAAGCAGGGGACAGGCAGAAATAACAAAAATAACAGAAACAAGCAAAGTTTTGCAACAAAAAAGCATAATAATTACGGCAGAAAAAAGAAAAGCAGATGAATACAAAAGCACAAACAATGTTTATGATAGGCATTGCACTTTTAGTGATGTCGGGCATAATTATCTATGTGTCGCTTTCGACTCCGGGTGTTTATAAGGAAACGGAAACGACAGCAACTCAAATATCATCTTCAATCGAAACTTCAACAAACGGTTCAAATTCATCAACAACCGCAGTTTCGGACAGCTCCGATGACTCCGCTTCGGCAGTCAGCTATCCGATTAATCTTAATACTGCAACGGTTGAAGAGCTTACATCAATCAGTGGCTTGGGCGAAAGCAGAGCAAGTGCGATTGTTGAGTACCGTGATTATCTCGGCGGTTATACAAGCGTTGAGCAAATTAAGGAAATCAGCGGTATCGGTGATGCAACTTACGCTAAACTTGCACCTTATCTTACAGTGTAGTTATGTTTAAAGATTTGTTTAAAACACTTTTGTGGTGCGTGTTTACCCGTCGCTGTGATTTGTGCGGAGATGTTGTTCCGCTCAAGCAAAGCAGATGTGACGAATGTCTTGAAGCGGAAAGAATCAAAGGCGAAATATGTACTTCGTGCGGTATTTCAAAAGATAATTGTGTTTGCAAAAACTCTCACCATAAACCCGAGTATGAAGAAGTATGTGCTCCGTTTTATTATGACGGCAATATGGTCAAGGCTATGCACCGTCTGAAATTTCAGGGCTACGCCGAAAATGCGAACGGTATGGCTGACGAAATGGCAAAAACGATAGCCAAGCGATATAATCACATTAACTTTGATGCTATAACATATGTGCCTTTGTCAAAAAACAGAGAGCGGGCAAGGGGATACAATCAGTCAAAACTCATTGCCGAAAAGCTTGCAAAAGCTCTTGATGTTCCGCTTGAAGAAACGTTTTATAAAGCTTATGAAAATCCGCCTCAACGCAATCAATCCGCACGGCAAAGGCGTGCAAATGTGTTCGGTGCGTTTGATGTAAACGAAAATATTGACCCTACAAATAAGACATATCTTTTAGTTGATGATGTAAAAACAACCGGTGCAACCCTGTCCGAATGTGCCGCCGTTCTTGATTCTTACGGTGCAACGGCAACCTACGCCACCGTATTTGCAATCAGAAAACCGAAAAATAAAACGCAGTAGATTTTAAAAACCTACTGCGTTATTTTTGTTGTTAACCGTTATTCGATGAAATTAAGCAACCTCTTCTGCTCTTGCCATGGCTTCCTTGAAGTCGTGCTGTTCTGTAAATACATCGTTCTTGTAAGGATTGATGTGCTTTTGCTTTGACTTCTTGATGATAGCCGTAATGCAAATAATATTTGCAACGATAGCAAGGATAGAGATAAGACCTTGTGCCTTAGGGTCTGCGTCAGCTTGTGTAAGGTTAAGGCTTGCGTCCATAACACCGTTTTGGATAGTTGTTCTGATTTCTTCTCCTCTTTCACCGTAAATTGTCGGAAGAGTTGTGAAAAGACTTTGGTTTTGGAATGTTGGGAAAACTTGTGCAAACATACACCAAAGTGCAAGTGTGTTTGCTCTGTTTTGAATCCAACCGCCCTTGTTCCAAAATGCGTTTGCAAATGTAGGAGCAAGAAGAAGTGCAACACCGCAGTACCAAGTGTGAAGCGGAAGATTGTTGTATGTATAAGCAAAATTCCAAATGTCGTATGCAACAATGAAACACCAGGTCATATCAGGCCAAAGCATATCTTTTTGGTCTTTTGACGAGTAAATGCCCCACCAACTTGTCATACAGAAAATATTGATGATACCGGCAATACCGTTGAGGATGTTCCACCATCCGCCGTAAAGCCAAACGCCTTCGTTTGAGTACCACCAGCCGCCTGCGATTGAACCAGCCTGAAAGCCTTTAACAGCCGATTCGAAATCAGATGCAACTGCAATAAGAATGTTGATTGCTACAATTACAAAAGGGAAGACCTTAAACCATTCGGTTTTGCCGATGCCCCACTTGTACTTGATGAACATAAAACCGATACAGCCGATTGTTGCGGCATAAAGCTTTGCATAGTGGAACCAACCGCCCATTTGCACAACCGTTTGATTGTTAACCGCCCAATCTGCACCGTTTGCATTGCCTATTGCAAGTGCGATAAAGTAAACTGTAAGCACAGCCGGAACAACTAAAAAGCAGAAAATTCCGCCTGCCTTTGAGCGTCTTGCAATTTCGTTAAGAATTACAAGACCGGCAAATACCATAACCCAGCCGAGAAGCTGATAGATAGAGGTATCACCGTAAATTTGGAAAAACATAAGTAATTCCCCTCTCTTTAAATATATATTCACGGTTCAAGTAAGTGAGCCGTTAAGCTTTCATTATTTGCTCTTTGATGCCTTTTTGATTTTGATTTCTCTCTTTATCATATACGGCAAAATCTTTTTCATTTTGTCTTCAGCCTTGACCATATTTGAACAGTTAGGGCGTTCTCTTACAATTTTGATTGCGTCAAATTCACATTTTGTGGTACAAATACCGCAACCGACGCATCTGTTTTTATCAACAATTGTTGCACCGCAACCGAGACAACGCGAGGTTTCCGCTTTTACCTGTTCTTCGCTGAGAATCTTGTTGTCATCTCTGAAGCTGAGCTTTTCAACCTCTTTTGTAGCTTGCGGAATTTGACGGGCTGAATTGTCATAGCTTTCAAGTACAATATCGTCCTTGTCAAGTTCAACATAGTATCTTGGATTTCTGCCGATTGTAAGCGATGAGTGCGGCTGAACGAATCTGTGAATCGATATTGCAGCTTCTTTACCTGCCGCAATGGCGTCAATTGCAAAACGCGGACCGGTATATGCGTCGCCGCCTACAAAAATATCCTCTTGTGCTGTTTGAAGTGTCTTTTCGTCGGCTTGAAGTGTGCCGTTTCTGTTAATAACAGCGGCTGCACCGTCAAGCAAGTTGCCCCAAACAATGCTTTGACCGATACTTAAAATTACATTGTCACATTCAACGGTAACGGTTTCGTTTTCATCAAACACAGGAGCAAATCTGCCGTCGGCATCTTTAACCTGTGTACATCTTTTGAATACAATAGCTTTAACCTTGCCGTTTTCTTTGATGATTTCTTTAGGACCCCAAGAGCAGTTAACCTTTACATCGTCTTCTTCGGCTTCTTCAATTTCATAGTCTGCCGCAGGCATTTCGGGTCTTGATTCGAGGCAGAACATCTGCACATTTTTGCCGCCGCATCTTCTTGAAACTCTTGCCGCGTCGATAGCAACATTACCGCCGCCTACAACTACAACATTTTCGCCGAGGTCAAATGTTTCCGTAGCGGCACATTCGTGCAGGAATTCAACCGCCGTGTATACGCCTTGTGCGTCTTCGCCGTCAATGCCGGCTTTTCTGCCGCCTTGTGCACCTACAGCAATGTAAAATGCTTTGTAACCTTGCTTGCGAAGTTCGTCAAGAGTGATGTCTTTGCCGACTTCAACTCCGCACTTTATGTCAACTCCAAGTTCTTTGATAATGTCGATTTCAGCCGAAATTACCTCTTTTTCAAGCTTGTAGTTAGGAATACCGTAGCGAAGCATACCGCCCGGTTCTTCATTCTTTTCAAACACGGTAACATTTACATAGCCTTTTTCTGCAAGGTAGTATGCACATGAAAGTCCCGACGGACCGGCACCGATAATTGCTACCTTTTCGTCAAACTGACCTCTTACGCTCGGAACAACCTTTTTAGGTATGTATCTTGTTTTTGCATCCAAATCCTTTTGTGCAACAAATTTTTTAATGTCGTCAATAGCGACTGCCTTGTCGATTGTACCTCTTGTGCAGGCGTCTTCACATCTCTTGTTACATATTCTGCCGCAAACAGCAGGGAAAGGATTTTCTTTCTTGATAAGAGCAAGAGCGTCGGTATATCTGCCCTGTGCCGCCATTTTGATGTACCCCTGTACCGCAATATGTGCAGGGCACGCTGTTTTACAAGGTGCCGTACCCGATTCGTGGGTGTTTATGCGGTTCTTATCTCTGTATTCTTCTTCCCACTTTTCAGGTCCCCACTTTGTTTCGTCCGGAAGTTCCTGCTTAGGATATTCAACCTCACCGTGAGAAGTGCAAAGTTTTTGACCGAGTTTGAGTGCACCGGCAGGGCAGTGCTCAACACATCTGCCGCAGGCAACGCAGTTTTTCTTGTCAACATTTGCAACATATGCACTTCTTGAAAGGTTAGGCGTGTTGAAAAGCTGTGAAGTTCTGAGTGCATAGCACACATTAACATTACAGTTGCAGATAGCAAAAATCTTGTTTTCGCCGTCAATATTTGTGATTTGATGAACAAAGCCGTTGTCCTCGGCTTTTTGGAAGATTTCAAGTGCTTCCTCTTTTGTTATGTATCTGCCGCCCTTGTGTGTTTCAACAACATAATCAGCCATATCGCCCATAGCAATACACCAATCGTTTGTATCGTCGGCACATCCTTCGTCAAATGTTTTTCTCGAACGACGGCAACTGCAAGGCGAAGCCGCATACTTGCCCTCGTATTTGTCAAGCCAATATGAAATATGTTCAATGTCAAGCGATTGATTTTGCGTATCAATTGCCTTTTCTACCGGTATAACATGCATACCGATACCGGCACCGCCTTCCGGAACCATAGGCGTTACCTTTTCAAGCGGAAGACGGCTCATTCTTTCAAAAAATCTACCCATTTCCGGATGCTCTGTAAGCACCTTTTCACTCATATTTGTAAACTCGGCACTGCCCGGAACATACATAGGAAGAACCCACTGCTTTTCGTGCTCTTCATTTTCCCAATTGTATTCAAGAATACCGACTTCGCTCAAGTCGTTAAGCAATTGTTCGAGCTTTTCACCGGTCATACCCGGCATTTTTCTTGAAATTTTTCTAATTTCGTCCCATGTTCTTGGCTTTCTTTTGCCTATAAGACAGGCAAGTTCTGCCATCTCATCTGTACAAATGGGAGCAAGACCCCAGTATTCAGGGGATTCTTTTGTGATTTTTTCTTTGCCGATTTTAACCGGAAGCCTGTCTGTAATGAGCTTTCCGAGTTTAACGATAGATTCACGAATCGGCTCGTCGTTTTTCATTGTGTCGGGTACAAACCCTGCAAGTTTATCTGCCATATGTATGCTACCTCTACTTATAATCCTTTTAATATATACTGTATATGTGTTCGCCATTATTTTATTACAAGTGTATAAAAATGTCAATATAAAATTTTTACCAATTTTATTTGACAAAATTTGTGTAACTATTATAATAGAATAGGTATGTTACAACATATAAAAGTGAGTGTATACCGATTATACGCTTTTGCTGTGACGACTCAAAATCATTAAATCGTTTATTACACCTGTCCGTAGCACAACCGGATAATGCCTCCGACTCCGACTCGGAAGATTACGGGTTCGAATCCCGTCGGGCAGGCCATTTTTTTGACATAATACGACGATTTGGTAAAATATATGTAAAATTTTCTTGACTTTTATTATATCTTATAAGATAATTTATGTATATGCTCTGGCATAATTCTGTGTTGGCAAGAGAGGAAAAATATGGGTATTTCTAATATCATTAGCTTGCTTGGCGGTCTCGGACTGTTTTTGTTTGGTATGAAATATATGTCCGACGGACTCAATCAGGTTGCAGGTAATAAGATGAAAAACCTGCTTGAAAAACTTACCCGAAATAGATTTAAGGGATTTTTACTCGGTGTTTTGGTAACGGCTGTTATTCAGTCATCATCAGCCACAACCGTAATGCTTATGGGCTTTTTAAATGCCGGTATTATGGATTTGGCACAGGCGACAGGGGTTATTATCGGTGCAAATATCGGTACCACAATTACCGCTGTTCTTATCGCTATTGATGTTTCCGCCATTGCACCGTTTTGTATTTTTATCGGAACGGTTATGGCACTGTTCAGCAAAAAACAAACGCAAAAGTTTATAGGTCAAATCATTCTCGGCTTCGGCGTTTTGTTCTTTGGATTAAAATATATGAGCGGTCAGGAGGCTATGGGCGTTCTTAAAACAAGTACGGCTTTTCAGGCGTTTATTACAAAGGCAAACAACCCTGTTCTCGGTCTTTTAATCGGTTTCGTTATGTGCTCCGTGCTTCAAAGTTCGAGTGCATCAATCGGTGTTTTGCAGGCACTTGCCATGACAAGTGCAAGCCTTATGCCGATGAAATTCGCTATCTATCTTATTATAGGTATTAATGTTGGCTCTGCAATGCCTTTGTTCCTTTCGGCGATAGGTGCAAAAACAAATGCTAAGCGTGCCGCAGTTATTTACTTTATTTTTGACTTTGTGGGTATGCTTATATTTACTCCGATTGCACTGATATTTCCGCAATATACCGAATGGATTACAACTCTTTCGGATAACGGCTCCGTGCAGGTCGCTATCGCACACATAATATTTAAGGTTGTCACGGCATTTGTGTTGCTTCCGTTTGTTAAGTGGATTGTTAAACTCAGCGAAATTATTGTTAAACCGAAAGAACACGATACAAATCTCCGTTTTGAATTTATTGATAAAAAACTTAATGAAAATCCTGTTTCAACCGCACTTCAAATCGGTAGTGAAGTTGAGCGTATGGCAAGACTTGTAAGACATAATTTTGTTATTGCCTGCGAATGTTTTCTTGTTATGGACGACAGCAAAAAGCGTGAGCTTGAGGAAAATGAGGAGCTTATCAATTGGCTCAATCATAACATTTCCGACTTTATGATTACCGTCACATCAAAGGAAATCACGGGTGATGTTTCGGAATATATCGGCAAGCTTTTTCATGTTATCACCGACCTTGAAAGAATAGGCGACCACGCTGAAAATATTATGAACAGAATTTCTATGGCAAAGGCGGACAATCTTGGATTTACCGATGCCGGAATTGCCGAGTTTAAAGAAATTTATGAAGTTGACCTTGAGCTTCTCGACCGTGCTCTCGGAGCGTTTATGAATAAGCATCTTACCGATACTGAGGAACATCAGCTTCATTATTTGGAAGATACAATTGATTATCTCACGCTTCAGGCACAGGATAACCATGTTCAACGACTTCGTGATAAAAAGTGTCACACGGCTTCGGGCGTTATATTTACAAAGGCTCTTCAGGACCTTGAACGAGTTGGCGACCATTCATATAATATCGCTTGGGCTGCAAGAATTGACAAAAATTTGATTAGACAGATTTAGTATGAGTAAAGACAGAAGAAAAACAACAGACAAACTGAATACTCTTTTGTTCGGCAAGGATTTGCGAATTACAAAAGGTGATGTTTTTCCTACTCTTTACGAGTATGACTATTCATCTTATTATCCCGAACATAATTATGTGTATGCTCAGGACATACCAAACAGTAATGTTTTTGATATTCGCGACTACGGTGCAAATACCAAATTTGCCGATAATGCCGTTTATATTCAAATGGCGATTGACGACGCTTCAAAAACAGGCGGAACCGTTTTAATTATCGGCGGTGAATATGTCACAACTACTGTTTTTCTTAAATCGGATGTTACCTTGTTTATAGAAAAAACTTCCGCACTTTCATCAAACAAATCGGGCGTGGGGTACAATCATAAAGGCATTATCCACGCAAACGGCGTACATAATGTAACTTTGACCGGAGGCGGAAAAGTAAAGGGTAACGGCGAATATTTCGGCAGAAAACCGCTTTACGATAAAAATGTAACAGAACACAGCGAATTTATTGATGTTGTGGAAATGCGAAAAACTTATCGTGCACAGCTTCGTTTTGCACACGAAGGCAAGTACGGCGGTGCTATTTATATTAAAAACTGTGCCGATTTTGTTGCGGATAATTTTATTATTGAAAATTCGGCTCATTGGTCTTTCAGAATAGAAAACTGTAATAATGTAAAAATAAATAATTTTATAATAAATAATAATCGTAATGTTGCAAATGCCGACGGCTTTGATATTGCCGGTACAAGCAACATCACAATTAATCATTGCTTTGTTTCCACAGCCGATGACGGCGTGTGCATCAAAAATGCTGTTTGGCTCGGAAACACGGGAACGATGAGTAATATTACCGTTACCGATTGCGAAGTCATTTCCCGGGCAAATTCGTTTAAAATCGGCACGGAAACCACATACGATATTTCAAATGTAACCGTTAAGGATTGCAAGTTTATGATGACGGACTTGTATCCCGGAACTGTCAGCGGTATTGCTATAGAAAGTGCCGACGGCTCAAGAGTACACAATATAATCGTTCAAAATATAACTATGGATAGAGTGACCTGTCCGGTCTTTATCAGATTATGTAACCGCAACAGAGCGGCTGAAGTTGATGCAGTCAGTGCAAATGCCGTTGAATTCGGCAAGAAAAAAGGAAAGGCTTCATCTGCACCTAAGGATATGTTTGATAAAAAAGGCGAAGTGTTTAACATAAACATTTCGGACATAACCGCAACCGGTGCCGAGATACCGGTTATCGTTGCAGGTTACAGACAACACGGTAAAACATATTATGTGTCCGATGTTACACTTAAAAATTTTGAGATTTTTTATGCTCCTTATAAAGAAGTATATGATAAGCGTGCGTTTATCCCCGAATATGCCGATGTTTATCCCGAATCGTGGCGGTTTAGGAATTTACCGGCTTACGGGATATGGGCAAGACACGCCAAAGGCTTAAAATTGCTTGATTTTAACTGTTCTGCTCCACGCAGTACATGGAAAGAGAAATACATTATGGAGGATGTTTTATAATGGCTGAGATTAAAAATGTGATTGACAAATTTGAATTTAGGGGCGATTTTGTTGATGTTAAGGAATACGGTTCCGGTCATATCAACAAAACTTATCTTGTAACATTTAATAACAATGGTTCAGAACAAAAATATATTCTTCAACAGCTTAATGACAATGTGTTTAAAAATATTGACTGTCTTATGAAAAATGTGTTTGCCGTAACATCTTATCTCCGCTCCGTTATTAAGAAAAACGGCGGTGACCCGGACAGAGAAACTTTGCATTATATTCGTACAAAGGACGGCAAAGAATATTATTACGATGCAGAAAATAAAACATATTTCAGAGCATATATTTTTGTTCGTGATTCTATAAGCTTCAACACAGCCGAAAATGCCGATATGTTCAAATCAAGCGGCGAGGCGTTCGGTAAATTTCAACGACTTTTGTCCGATTTCAAGGCTGAAGAGCTTACAGAAACCATTCCGCATTTCCACGACACTTTGTGGAGATACAAAAACGAGTTTGTTCCGGCTCTTGAAAAGAATTTGTCAGGCAGACTTGATACCTGTAAAGCTGAAATTGACTTCGTAAATAAGTATGCTGATGAAATGGGCAAGCTTACATCAATGACGGAAAAAGGCGAACTTCCGCTTCGTGTTACTCATAACGATACTAAACTTAACAATGTTATGTTTGATAAAGATACAAACAAGTGTATCTGTGTTATCGACCTTGACACGGTTATGCCGGGTCTTGCACTTTACGATTTCGGTGACTCAATCCGCTTTGGTGCTTCCACCGCCGCAGAGGATGAAACCGACCTTGATAAGGTAGAAATGGATCTTGATTATTTTAAAGCTTATGCCGAAGGATTTTTAGGCGAAGCGGGCAAATACTTTAATCAGGCAGAAATTGATAACCTTGCTTTTGCCGCAAAACTTATGACCCTTGAATGCGGTATGCGTTTTTTGACGGATTATATTAACGGCGATGTTTATTTCAGAATAGATTATCCCGAACATAATCTTGACCGTGCACGCAATCAATTCAAGCTTGTTGCCGATATGGACAGCAAGATGGATAAGATGGAAGAAATCATAAAAAACATATAGCAGTCTGTCGATAAAGCCTCTGAAACACGCCGATAAAATAAAATTAACAGCTTGTTGTTTTTCTCAACAGCCTACAGTTTGGCAAGAACACTTTTCGACACGACGAATAAATAGAAAACATATGGGGTGGTTATATACTGCCCCTAACTTAATATAAGGACTTATGAGTATAAAAAAGAACGACGACATTTTATTAAAAATTGAAGATATGACAAATGAAGGCTCGTCCGTCGGTCACTGTGACGGTATGGCTGTTTTTGTTCGCGGTGCCGTAACAGGCGATGAAATTGTTTCGCATATTATTAAGGCGAAAAAGAATTACGCCATCGGCATTGTTAAAGAAATTGTTTCACCGTCACCGTTCAGAATCGAGTCCGATTGCCCCGTGTCAAATAAATGCGGCGGTTGCTCGTTTAGAAATATGACATACGATTCCGAACTTCAATATAAGCAAAACAGGGTAGCCGATGCGGTTAAAAGAATAGGGCATATCGACGCACCGATTATGTCAATTATCGGTGCAGATACGGTTGATAATTACCGCAACAAGGCACAGTATCCCGTAAGCATAGAAAACGGCGAACTTGAAGCCGGGTTTTATGCATACAAAAGTCATAGAATAATTCCGTGCTCCGATTGCAGACTCCAACAGCGGGAATTTAAGGGAATTCTTGATGTTGTTGCCGATTGGGTAAAACAGAATAATGTTACATCGTATGACGAAAAAACGGGTAGGGGACTTCTCCGCCATATTTATATCCGCAGAGCACCGAAAACAGGCGAAACTATGGTCTGCCTTGTCATTAACGGAAAAAACATTCCAAATGAAGCCGAACTTGTAGACGCTCTTGTTAAGGACGAAAGCGTAAAGTCGGTTTGCGTTAATGTTAACAGAGAAAAAACCAATGTCATTTTGGGCGAAAAAACCAATGTGATTTACGGACAAAAGACGATAAGTGATATTTTACTCGGTAAAAAGTTTGTCATTTCTCCCGAATCGTTTTATCAAATTAATCACGACCAGTGCGAAAAGCTTTACACCAAAGCCACTGAATATGCAGGTTTAACAGGCAATGAAACGGTTGTTGACCTTTATTGCGGCGTCGGTACAATCGGTCTTTCAATGGTAGATAAGGCAAAGCGGATTTTCGGCATCGAAATTGTTCCGCAGGCGATAGAAAATGCCAAAATCAATGCAAAACAAAACGGTATTTCAAATGCCGAATTCTTTTGCGGCGACGCTTTTGACGGTGCAAAAGAGCTTGAGAAGCGTGGCATAGCTCCCGATGTTGTAATCCTCGACCCACCCCGAAAAGGATGTCAAAAGGAACTTTTCGATGTTATTGAGCAAATGAATCCAAAACGAATTGCTTATGTTTCGTGCGACAGTGCCACTCTTGCTCGAGATTTGGAGGTGCTTCAAACCAAAGGCTACCGAACCCTTGAAGTCACCCCGGTAGATATGTTCCCTCGCACACCGCATGTAGAAGCAGTAGCAAAGATAGTTAAGGTGAATGATTAATGCTTATAAGACAATATAATGAAAACGATATAAATTCTATGGTTGAAATTTGGAATGAGGTTGTGGATGACGGAGTAGCTTTTCCGCAGGAGGATTTTCTCAATGGCAAAAGCGGTGCCGATTTCTTCGCTTCCCAAACCTATTGCGGAGTAGCAGATGACGACGGCGAGGTTGTCGGTCTGTATATTTTGCATCCGAACAATGTCGGCAGATGCGGTCATATATGTAATGCAAGCTATGCCGTCAATTCAAAATGCAGAGGTAAGCATATCGGTGAACTTCTTGTTAAAGATTGCTTAGAGCAAGCAAGAAATTATGATTTTAAAATTATGCAATTCAATGCCGTTGTTGAAAACAATGTCTATGCCCGTAGGCTTTATGAAAAACTCGGCTTTGTGCAACTTGGGGTTATCCCTAACGGATTTAGAATGAAAGACGGCAGTTATCAAAATATCTGCCCATATTATTTTGAATTATAGTTTTGATTAAAAAGGAATGTAATTATGAATAAAAATGCTACTTTAAAATATAATCTGAAAAGGCGAAATTCATCTATTGAACTTTTAAGAATTATTTCAATGTTGATGATTATTTTTCATCATTTCGCGGTTCACGGCAATTTTAGCTGGGACAATGCAACTTTATCTGTGCCTCGATTTTGGTATGATTTTATCATAATGGGGGGAAGATAGGGGTCAATGTTTTTGTGCTGATTTCGGGATATTTTCTTGTCAGTGATAATGGGACTTTGTTTAATTTTAAAAAGATTTTAAAGTTTTGGGGTCAGATATTTTTTTATTCGGTAGGTTTGTTTATTCTGTCTTTGTTACTTGGAATTACTGATTTTAGCATTACCGGATTAATTAAAACTTTTTTCCCGATTACATTGTGTAACGGTTGGTGGTTTGCAGGCACATATTTTGTGCTGTTTTTGATTCATCCTTTTTTAAATGTTTTACTTAACGGCTTAAATAAAAAAATGTATCAAGCCCTGCTGGTTATGCTTGTTATAATTTGGTCTTTAATTCCTACATTTACTGCAACTGCTTATCAAGGTAACAATCTTTTGTGGTTTGTCTGCCTGTATTCTATTGCAGGTTATGTTCGGCTTTATGGATTAAATGCTAAATTATCTGCAAAACATTACTTTTGGATATGGCTTGTATCTTCTGCTGTAATATATGCTTCGCGTGTCTTGCTTATAATTTTAGGAACAAAATCAAGCTTTTTATCAAAATGTTCAAGTTATTTTTATGATCAAGTTTATAATCAAGAACAAATCACGGTTTTAATTGCTTCTTTGTCGTTGTTTATGTTATTCTTAGGTATAAAATTAAACTATAATAAATGGATAAATATAATTGCTTCGACAACATTTGGCGTTTATTTGATTCACGATAATAATGTTTTAAGAAGCTTTTTGTGGATTGATTTGTTCGATAATTCAAAATATCAAAATTCGTTACTGCTTATCCCGTATTCAATTATTGTTGTTTTGATTGTGTTTATCATATGTGCACTGATTGATATTTGTAGGCAAAAAATATTTGAAAAACCTTTTGTGGCTTTGGTTAATAAATATTCTGACAGAGTTGAAAAGCTATTTGCAAAGATAATTGATTTCTTTAAGAAAATAGTTTTTGGACAATAAATTTCTGTAATTTTGGAGGTAAAAGTATGTCTGATGTATTGGAAAAAATCAAATCAAGAAGAAGTGTTAAAAAGTACAAGTCCGACCCTGTGCCGGATGAGCTTCTTGACAAAATTGTTGAAGCCGGTCTTTATGCCGCCAACGGCAGAGGTCAGCAAGGCTCAATTATAATCAAGATTACCGATAAAAAGATTCGTGATGAATTTTCTGCACTCAACTGCAAAATCGGCGGTTGGAAAGAAGATTTTGACCCGTTTTATAATGCTCCTGCCGTTCTTATCGTGCTTGATAAAAAAGAGGCTTCAACCTGCGTTTATGACGGCAGTCTTGTTATGGGCAATATGATGCTTGAGGCTCATACGCTCGGTCTCGGCAGTTGCTGGATTCACCGTGCAAAGGAAGAATTTGAGACCGAATGGGGTAAGCAATTCCTCAAGAATCTCGGTATTACCGAAGAATATGAGGGTATCGGTCATTGTATAGTCGGTTATCCGGACGGCAATTATCCGCAAACCCCTGACAGAAAGCCAAACAGAGTTTACAAAGTTTAATTAAATTTGAAAAATCCATACTGTACCGTTCCCAATTTTACACAGTCGGGAACTTTTTTTCTTCCATTTTACATTTTTCGTATTTTTCTTTTTACTTTGTCACCGTATGATTGAGGTATAAACAAACGCGGTTGTTAAAAAACAAATTAATCCAAGAAATGAAAGAGGTATTAACAATGAAAATGAAAAAGATTATTGCGGTTATTTGTTCGGCTCTTATTATTGCCGCTGTGGCAGTGGGCTGTGCAAAAAGTACAAACACTTCAAACGACCAAGAACAAACATCAAACGAAAATCTTACAGGTACAATTTCTCTTGCGGGTTCAACTTCTATGGAAAAACTTTGCGAGGCAATGTCGGAAAGCTTTATGGCTGACAATCAGGGTATCACCGTAACTACCGAATATGTCGGTTCGGGTGCGGGAATAGAATCTCTTGCCAAGGGAAGTGTTGATATCGGTAACGCTTCAAGACACCTTAAAGATGATGAAAAAACTGCCGGTTCGGTTGAAAATGTTGTTGCTATCGACGGTATTGCGGTTATCACCGATAAATCAAATACTGTTACCGCTCTTTCGAGTGACGACCTTAAAAAAATCTATTGCGGTGAAATAAAAAATTGGAAAGAACTCGGCGGTAATGATGAAGCTGTTGTAGTAATCGGCAGAGAAGCGGGTTCGGGCACAAGAGACGCTTTTGAAGAGCTTCTTGATATTGCCGATAAGTGCGAATATGCTCAACAGCTTGATTCAACCGGTGCGGCTCTTGCAAAGGTATCTTCAACTCCGGGTGCAATCGGATATGTTTCGCTTGATGTTGTTGACGATAGCGTAAACGCTGTATCGATTGACGGCGTAGAACCTACGGAAGAGCAGATTTTGGCAGGTAATTATCTTCTTTCAAGACCGTTTGTAATGGCAACAAAGGGCGATATTGACTCTCAAAATGACCTTGTAAAAAAATGGTTTGAATATATAAAATCCGATAAAGGCAAGGAGATAATCAAAAAAGTCGGCTTAATCGTTCCTAATGAGGACTAAACTATGAACATTAAAGCAATTATAGAAAAAACGGCAAAAGTAATATTCTTTATATGTGCTGTCTTGGCTGTATTTGCAGTGTGTTCCATAACGCTCTATATGATAGTAAAAGGAACTCCGGCTTTGAAAGAGGTCGGGGTTCTCGACTTGCTCTTCAGCAGCGAATGGGCACCGACTGCACAAAACAGGTCTTTCGGTATTGCATATATAATTTTATCATCTGTTGCAGCAACGGCAGTTTCGGTTTTAATCGGTGTCTTCATTGGGATTTTTACAGCTGTATTTTTATCCGAAATAGCAAACAAAACTTTCGGTAAAATTGTCGGCAATGCAGTTGAACTTCTTGCAGCTGTTCCGTCGGTTATATATGGATTAATCGGTATGATGGTACTGAATCCCGTTGTATACAAGCTTGAAAAGATGATTTTTGCCGATGATGTAACGCACAAGTTTACAGGCGGTGCTAATATGCTTTCGGCTGTCATTGTACTTTCGGTTATGATTTTGCCGACAACAATCAGCGTAAGCACTTCTTCACTGAAAGCCGTACCGAAATCACTTCGTTCGGCTTCCTTGGCACTCGGTGCAACAAAAATTCAAACGATATTCAAGGTGGTCATTCCGTCTGCCAAATCCGGTGTGTTAACCGGTGCTGTTTTGGGTATAGGCAGAGCACTCGGTGAAGCAATGGCAATCAATATGGTTGCCGGCGGAAGCGTGAATATCCCTTTGCCGTTCAATTCCGTACGGACGCTTACAACTCAAATCGTCAGTGAAATGGCATATGCCGAAGGCCTTCACAGAAAAGTTCTGTTTACTGTCGGATTGATTCTTTATATTTTTATTATGGCTGTAAATCTTGTCCTTTTAAAATTCAGAAAAAAGGAGATTGAAAGATAATGATAAAGAGTAAAAAAATAAAAAATGCTTTGGCGTATGCACTCATATATTTCTGCTCCGGAATATCGGTTGCTATTCTTGCAGGAGTTATTATTTATGTTTTTGCCAAGGGTGTAAAAACTGTTGATTGGTCGTTTTTAACATCCGTCACAAGCGTGCTCAACGGTACGGTCGGTATAGCAGGGAACATTGTAAACACTCTTATTATCGTTATTATATCAATGATTATAGCCGTACCGATTGGAATAGGTTCGGCAATTTATTTAAACGAATATGCAAAACCCGGCAAAATCATAACTCTTATCGAATTTGCAACAGAAACACTGTCGGGTATTCCGTCAATTATTTTCGGACTTTTCGGTATGCTTTTTTTCGGCGAAAAGCTCAAACTCGGCTATTCGCTTTTAACCGGTTCCCTTACTTTGATATTAATGGTACTTCCGCTAATAACAAGAAACACGCAGGAAGCACTTAAAACGGTACCCGATTCTTACCGTCAGGGTGCAATCGGTTTGGGTTCGGGTAAGCTTTATATGATAAGAAAGATTTTACTTCCGAGTGCGATGCCCGGAATTATTACCGGTGTTATTTTGGCAATAGGCAGAATTGTAGGCGAATCGGCGGCGTTACTTTTTACCGCCGGCAGTGCAAAATTATTGCCTCAAAGCATTGGACAATTGCTTCAAAAACCTTTTCAGTCGGGTGGTTCGCTTACAATCCAAATGTATCTTTCGGCAACAAGCGAGGGCGATTTTGATACCGCGTTCGGCATAGCCGTCGTTTTGCTTGTTATTGTTTTAATCATTAACATACTTACAAAATGCCTTACCGAAAAATTTGATAAAAGCAGAAAGGATTAGTATGAACAATTATAAAATGTCCGTAAAGAATTTGAACTTGTTTTACGGTGAAAATCACGCTCTTAAAGATATAAATATTGATATAAACGACAAAGCGATAACTGCACTTATCGGACCGTCCGGTTGCGGAAAATCCTCATTTCTTAAAACACTCAACCGTATGAATGATTTGATTGATAATGTAAAAATTACAGGTTCGGTTACACTCGACGGTGAGGATATATATCAGAAAAACACAGATACTACAATTTTACGCAAAAAGGTCGGTATGGTGTTCCAACAGCCAAATCCGTTTTCTATGAGCGTTTATGACAATATAGCGTTCGGACCGAGAGTTCACGGAATAAAAAGCAAGTCTAAGCTTGACGAAATAGTTGAAGAAAGTCTTAAAGGTGCCGCAATATGGGATGAAGTTAAGGACAGACTTAAAAAATCCGCACTCGGTCTTTCGGGCGGTCAACAACAAAGAATTTGCATTGCCCGTGCTCTTGCCGTTGAACCTGAGGTTTTACTGATGGACGAGCCGACTTCGGCACTTGACCCGATTTCAACAACGAAAATCGAGAACCTTATGGAAGAATTAAAGAAAAAATACGCCGTTGTTGTGGTTACTCATAATATGCAACAGGCAGTACGAGTGTCGGATTACACGGCATTTTTCCTCGTCGGAGATATGGTGGAGTATGGCAAAACCAAGGATATATTTTCATGCCCGCAAGACAAAAGAACGGAAGATTATATTACCGGCAGATTCGGCTAATGAGGCTTTATGAGAAGTGGATTTGACAAGCAACTGATTTGCTTATGGTGACAAAATGTTTTGAGAGAATAGGAAACCGTACTACTAATATTGCCAAATGGGTTATCTATTCTGTTGATAAAGCTCCCGATAAACATTGAATTTCTGTTAATAAACTCTCCGAATTTGTGAAACGGAGAGTTTTTGTTGTATATATGTTATTTTTACTGTATAATCAAAATGTAAAACGGTTTTGTAAAGAAATATTTACGATTTTACCTGAATTTTACAAATGAAATGTTTTTGATTTTACTTTGATTTTATAGAATGAAAGCAAGATAGGAGATAATTTTATGATTTATTGCATAGAGGATGACAACGGCATCAGAGATTTAATTGTATATACTCTTACGGCTTCCGGCTATGAGGCAAAGGGTTTTGCCGACTCCGCCGAATTTTGGTCGGCTGTCAAGCAGGAAGTTCCTACTCTTATTTTGCTTGATGTAATGCTCCCGAATGAGGACGGTATAAGCATTTTAAAGAAAATCCGTACCGAAAAAAGGACGGCAGATGTTCCGGTTATTATGGAAACGGCAAAAGAAACCGAATACGATAAGGTTGTTGCACTTGACTTGGGTGCGGACGATTATCTTACAAAACCTTTTGGCATGATGGAAATGGTGTCGAGAGTCAGAGCGGTTCTCCGTCGTTCCTCAAAAGAAGAAAAAAAGCAGTGCTTAAAGCTTAACGAATTGGAAATCAATACCGCTCAACATATTGTTTATGCAAATAAAAATGAAATTTATTTAACTCTTAAAGAGTATGATTTGCTCAAATTGTTTATGGAAAATATCGGTAGAGCCTTTACCCGTGACCAGCTTTTGAGCAGTGTTTGGGGTACGGAATATGTCGGCGAAACAAGAACGGTAGATGTTCATATCGGTACTCTTCGCACAAAGCTCGGTTCTTGCGGAGACTACATAAAAACCGTTCGCGGAGTCGGTTACAGAATGGAGGAAAAACTATGACCAAAAAGATTTTTCGGTCTATATGTTCTGTTGCGGTTTGCATAACCTTTGCGGTTCTCGCCATAATCACAGGCGTACTGTACAATTATTTTTCTGATATTCAGGAACAACGGCTTGACTCGCAAGCACAATTTATTGCTCAGGCAGTCGAACTTAACGGCAAAGATTATTTGTCAAAAATTTCAGACAAAACCGTCAGAATGACTTGGGTCGCAAATGACGGTGCTGTTCTTTTTGATAATGAAGCAAACAGCGATAAAATGGAAAACCACCTTGAGCGTGAAGAAATCAAACAGGCGATGATGACCGGTACCGGCACTTCAAAAAGATATTCAAAAACGCTTATGCAACGACAGTATTACTCGGCTGTCAGACTAACGGACGGAAGCGTGATGCGTCTTTCCGTTAAGGAACTTTCGTGGTGGGCACTCATTCTTGCAATGATTCAGCCGATAATTATAGTATTCTTGGTTGCGGTTTTGGTGTCGTTCCTGTTTGCATACCGTCTTTCAAAGAAAATCGTTGAGCCTCTTAATCAAATTGATTTGGACGCTCCCGATAATACAAAAGTTTATGAGGAGCTTGCTCCGCTTCTCGAAAAAGTTAAAATTCAGCAAAAGCAAATTAAAAATCAACAGCTCGAACTTGAAAAAAAGCGTAATGAGTTTGAAGCCGCAACCGAAAATATGTCCGAGGGAATAATTCTTCTCAATTCAAACGGCGTAATCATTAGTATAAACAAGACGGCGTCAAAACTTCTCGGCATCAGCAGTTATTGCGTCGGTAAGGACTTGCTCCTTTTCAGCAGCGGGGTTGAAATTCAAGAACTTCTTCGTAAAGCCGAAAACGGCAAACACAGTGAAATTATTCTTGATATTGACGAGGTTAGCTATCATTTCAGTGCGACTCCGATTTTCTCCGGTGAAAAAGTCACGGGCGTTGCTCTCATCATTTTTGATTTCACAGAAATGGAAAAGGCAGAAGAAATTCGTAGGGAATTCACCGCAAATGTTTCTCACGAACTTCGCACTCCGCTTCAAACCATTGCCGGAAGTGCGGAACTTCTTTCAAACGGTATGGTTTCCGAAAAGGATATTCCTCAGTTTTCTCAAAAGATTTATAAGGAAGCAAAACGACTTATAACTCTTGTCGGCGATATTATCAAACTCTCACACCTTGATGAAGAAAATTCAAGTATCATTTCCGAAAAAGTCGACCTTTACAGCGTGGCTGAAACAACTGTTGAAAACCTTAAATCGGTTGCCGAAAAAGCAAATGTTTCACTCAGCTTAAAAGGTGAACCGTCAATCGTAACCGGCAAATCACAGCTTTTGTCAAGTATTATGTTTAACCTTTGCGATAATGCAATTAAATATAATAAACAGGGCGGAAGCGTAGAGGTTGAAGTCAAGAACTTTATCGATTGTGTAAAATTGTCCGTCAGCGATACCGGTATCGGTATTCCGCTCGACCAACAATCCAGAATATTTGAAAGATTTTACCGTGTTGATAAAAGCCGTTCAAAAGATGTTGGCGGAACGGGTCTCGGCTTGTCAATAGTTAAGCATGCCGCAAAACTCCATAACGCCGAAATCGAAGTCCGCAGTACACTCGGCAAAGGCACAACCATCATTCTCACATTTCCTAAATAAATTCAATTACAGCTCCAAATAGAAATCATATAAACCAATCAAGGCTCCTCTTGTTTTGTTATCAAGAGGAGCTGTCGCATTTTATATGCGACTGAGAAAACAAAAGGAAAAATACAAATCAATTTCTATTTGCCACTTTACACCGATTTTACATTAACTTGATAATGGATTTGATTTAGATTTGATATTCTCGTACTGTAAAATGATAATTTAAAAGTATGAGGAAAAGTTATGACTGTATTTGATGCGTTGACGCTGATAGGCGGACTCTGTCTGTTCCTGTTCGGTATGAATACTATGGGAGAAGCTCTTGAACGCAGGGCGGGTAATAAGCTTCGCGGTATTCTTGAAAAAATGACAACAAATAAATTTGCCGGATTTTTAACAGGTTGTGCCGTTACCGGAATTATTCAAAGCTCATCTGCAACCACCGTTATGGTTGTCGGATTTGTAAATTCGGGGCTTATGAATCTCCGTCAGGCAATAAATGTTATTATGGGTGCCAATGTCGGAACAACCGTTACAAGCTGGATTTTGTCGCTCTCGGGTATCAGCAGTGAAAATGTATGGATAAGCTTGCTTAAACCGTCATCGTTTACTCCTGTTCTTGCTCTTGTTGGTATTGTCCTTTATATGTTTTCCAAAAAGAGTGAAAAAAAGGACAGCGGTATTGTTCTTCTCGGCTTCGCCACTCTTATGTTTGGTATGGAAGCAATGTCCGGTTCGGTTAGCGGACTTTCGGAAGTACCTGAATTCCAGCAATTGTTTGTTATGTTCAAAAATCCGCTTTTGGGTGTCTTGGTCGGTGCCGTGCTTACCGGTATAATTCAGTCAAGTTCCGCTTCTGTCGGAATTTTGCAAGCACTCGCTTTAACCGGTCAAGTATCGCTCGGTGCGGCAATCCCGATTATTATGGGTCAAAATATCGGCACTTGTGTTACTGCCATCATTTCGTCTGTAGGTGCAAATAAAAACGCAAAGCGTACCGCATTCGTTCATTTGATGTTTAATGTTATTGGCTCTGTGTTTGTACTTATCGCTTTTTCAATTTGGAAGTACGGCTTTAATCCGCAAATTCTCGATACACCGGCAACCGCTTTCAGCATTGCTGTGTTCCATACAATCTTCAATCTTGTTTGCGTTGCTCTTCTTATGCCTAATGCAAAACTTCTTGAAAAACTTGCACTCAAGGTCATTAAGGACGATGAAGAACCGGAAGAAAAGGAAATTCTCGATTCCCGTCTTCTTGCAACTCCTACCTTGGCACTTCAACAGTGTTACAGTGTTGCTGTCAAAATGGCAAACTGTTCCGAGCGTGCTATTTTAAAAAGCATAACCTGTATCACCAATTATACCGAAGCCGATGCCGAACGCATCAGAAAAGATGAGGCAAAATGCGATAGATATGAAGATGCAATCGGTACTTATCTTGTAAATTTGAGTGCTCAAAAAATGGGCGATGATGAAAGCGAACAGGCGGCGGCACTTCTTAAAATGATAGGCGACCTTGAGCGTATTTCGGATCACGCGGTCAATGTTCTCGATTCAACCGAAGAACTTCGTCAGAAGGGCTATACGCTTACCGAGGACGCAGTTAAGGAACTTGATATACTTACTGCCGCCACAAAGGAAATTCTTGATATAACTTTCAAGTCGCTCGACGGTGCAGATACTTCTCTTGCCAAAAGGGTTCAGCCGCTTGAACAGGTTATTGATATCATTAAAGAAAAAATGCGTACACACCATATCCGTCGTATGCAACAGGGACTTTGTACTATCGAAGCAGGCTTTGTCTGGTCAGACTTGCTTACCGATTTGGAGCGTGTTTCCGACCACTGTTCAAATATTGCCGGTTGTCTTATCGATGCTTCAATGCACAATCTTTCGATTCACGAAACTCAACGAAACATCGCCGACTCGTCGGATGATTTTATGAAACTTTTCAAGGAATACAGACAAAAATACAGCTTTTCAAATATATAAACCCACCAAGGCTCCCCTTGATTGCAATCAAGGAGAGCTGTCTGCATTTTATATGCAGACTGAGGGGATAAAAGGTATTATATAACAATAATGTATAAATGTTCGTAGGGAATGCCGTCCCCGGCATTCCGCTTTTCTTGTCCGCTTTTTTGTACTGTATGTCTAAGCTTATTGACATAAAGATAATATTCGTAGTATTATTAATATAAACATAGATTTGTTAAGACAGTATTTTATAAAAACCTATGTAAATCAATGAGGAGAGTTGAAAATGTATTGTATTAATTGTGGGACAAAACTTCCGGACGGAGCGAAATTTTGCTATGAATGCGGTTCTCCTGTAAATGTTCCGTCGGCACGGCAGAACACACAACAGATTAAAATGCAAGCTGAGGAAGAAGTTCAAAATGTTGAGCTAGAAAAAGTTATAATTCCTATGCGTACTAACGGTTTGACCGAAACAGTCAAAGGCAATCCTAAAATATATAAAAGCTTTGGTCGCGGGTATGCTGAAAAGGTTACAACCTTTTTGTTTGTAACTCCTTTTGATATAAGGCAAACTATAGATGTGATTTACAGTGTTTACAAGGGAATAGGTCGTGTGGATAAAATAAGCCCGGACCGTTGTTACATTAAAGGAAAAATAGTTAATCCAAACTTAATGGGGATTGTTTTTGAATCGTATATCGCACCAATAGAAGAGGGTGAAATCGGGTGTAAAGTGATAACTACTGTTAAATCAAGGTTTGATTACATAAAACCCAAAGTTACCGATGAAATGTATGATTATTTCTTGAAAGAATTGTTTAGAATAGAACCTGATGTTGATTTTGGCGTCAGCTTAGCAAACAAAGCACCGTATGTTATTATTGTAAATGAAGTCGGAAGTAATATTGCTCTTCAAACCGAAACAACAATTGTACAAACACCTAATGTCGACGGAATGCTTGTGGGCAATTTCCTTTTCGGTCAAGCAGGTGCAATTGTTGGCGGTATGTCGGGAAAAACCGAAAGCACAGGTATAACAAAAGAAGTTTTCTCTAAAAGCAGAATTGCAAGTGTTATATTTAATAACGGTAGAGTATACGAGGGCGAAATAAGAGAGGGAACAGTTTTGTATAACGAAATTATGGCAAAAATTTAATATAAACCTACTAAGGCTCCCTTTGTTTTGTCATCAAAGGGAGCTGTCGTCTTTTATGACGATTGAGGGAATAAAAGGTTTTTATATACAAATATTTAACATTCCGTGTTGCATTTACTCTTTGCCTGTGATACAATGAAATTGCCAAACAAAAGTTTATATTGAAATCTTGCTATTTTTCAGTGTGTTTTTATCTTTTGATAAAAATGCATAGTCGGGTTAACATGCTTAAAAGTAGCTATGTTTAAACTTTTGTTTGGCGACAGTTTTGAACTATGTGTTTTTGGTGCGTATAGTCAGTTACTGTACGCATTTTTTTAATTTTAAAGAATGAAATTAGAATATAATTAACGATTTTAAAGAATAAAATTTACATAGTTGAGAACTGTTATCGATACACAAATTTATTAAAACAAAGGAGAAAAAATTATGAATGTGTATTTTATCGATTATGAAAATGTGAATGTTGACGGTTTGAAGGGCGTAGGCAGATTGACCGATGAGGATAAGGTCATATTTTTCTACAGCGAAAAGGCAAGCAGATTGTCGTTTGGCTTGCATAGGAGAATTATTCAAAGTAATGCGAATTTTGAATACAGAAAGGTTGATGTGGGAAGTCCAAATGCTTTGGATTTTCAGCTTGCTTCCTGTGTCGGCTTTGAACTTGGTAATGACGAAAACAAGAAGATAGAAGCAGTAATTGTTTCTAAAGATAAGGGTTACGACAGCGTTGTGACTTATTGGACAAAAGGCGGTTATAAAATTTCCCGTGTTGATGATATCGCTTCCGAAGTTCAGTCGTCAAAAAGCCTAAAGATTGCTGAAATTGAAAGCTTGATAGGTGACAGCAATAAAAGTTATACAAATGATATTTATGAGGCTTTGAGAGAAAGAAAAAGTAAAGAGGGCTTACATAATTATCTTATGAAACAGCTTCACGATAATAAAAAAGTTACCGAACTCTATAAATTAATCAAGCCTTTGCTTGCAGATAAAAGTTAATAAAAACCTACCAAAGGCTCCCCTTGATTGCAATCAAGGGGAGCTGTCTGCATTTTATATGCAGACTGAGGGGTTAAATGATGTAATATTCGTTGCATCGAGAGGACGCATATATCTAAACTTTGTAAATTTACGGATTTTAGATATTGATTTTTATTTATAATATGGTAAAATGTATAAAGGGTATTATGTGATACTGTGTTCAGTTTTGCTGATACAACAAAAATGAGCCAACTTCCCCTCATTTCAATGGAAGTGTTATATATTTAAATGAGAGGTAAAAAAATGACTAATAAAGATTATGATGTAATTATTATCGGTGCGGGTCCGGGCGGTATTTTTTCCGCATATGAGCTTATCAATAAGCACAGCGATTTAAAGATTGCCGTGTTTGAGGCGGGCAACGAGCTTGCGAAGAGAAAGTGTCCGATTGACGGCGACAAGGTTAAGTCCTGTATTCAGTGCAAAACCTGTGCTATTATGAGCGGTTTCGGCGGTGCAGGTGCATTTTCCGACGGTAAGTATAACATTACAAATGATTTCGGCGGCACTCTTTACGAATATATCGGCAAGAAAAAAGCCATCGAACTTATGAAATATGTGGACAAAATCAATGTTGAGCATGGCGGTCAGGAATGTAAGCTTTACACAACCGCAGGTTCGCATTTCAAAAAACTTTGTATTCAAAATCAGCTTAATCTTCTTGACGCTTCAGTCAGACATTTGGGTACGGATATTAACTATGTGGTTCTTCAAAACATTTATAACGAACTTAAAGACAAGGTTGAATGGCATTTTAACACTCATATCAACAGTGTTGAAAAACTTGAGGACGGCTTTAAGGTTGAATGTAAAAAAGGCGAGTTCACTTGCAAGGATTGTATTATTTCCGTCGGCAGAAGCGGCAGTAAATGGATGGAGGGCGTGTGCGAACATCTCGGTATTGTTACTCACTCAAACCGTGTTGACATCGGTGTTCGTGTTGAACTTCCGGCTGTCGTGTTCTCACACCTTACGGATGAACTTTACGAAAGCAAGATTGTTTACAGAACAAAGAATTATGAGGACGCTGTTCGCACATTCTGTATGAATCCTAAGGGCAGTGTTGTAAATGAAAACACAAACGGCATTATTACCGTTAACGGTCACAGTTACGAGGACCCTGAAAAGCAAACAGAAAATACAAACTTTGCTCTTCTTGTATCAAAGCATTTTTCAGAACCGTTTAAGGACAGTAACGGCTACGGCGAAAGCATTGCCCGCCTTTCAAATATGCTCGGCGGCGGTGTAATCGTTCAGCGATTTGGCGACCTTGTTTCGGGCAGAAGAAGTAATCCGAAGCGTATTGAAGAAGGCTTGGTTGAGCCTACTCTTGCCGCAACTCCGGGTGACCTTTCACTCGTTCTTCCAAAAAGAATTTTGGACGGCATTATCGAGATGATTTACGCTCTTGATAAGATTGCTCCGGGTACTGCAAATCCGGACACGCTCCTTTACGGCGTTGAAGTTAAGTTCTACAATATGGAAGTTGAACTTGACGAAAATCTCGAAACCGTACATAAGGGACTTTATGTAATCGGTGACGGTTCGGGCGTTACTCACTCGCTCTCTCACGCATCGGCAAGCGGTGTGTATGTTGCTCAAAAAATTATTGACGAAATTAAAAAATAAGACGGTATATCCGTTTAAAATAATATATTTATTTAAGGGGTTTTTACAATGAAATTAAAAAAAGGTATCGTACTCGGCAATATTGACGGTCAGGACTTTGCAATTGCAACAGGCAAACTTTCAAACGAACTTTCGGGTATAATCAACAACAATGAAACTGCAAATTACATTTTCACTCTTCTTCAAAAAGAGCAAACCGTAGACAGCATTGTTTCTGCTATGGCAGACAGATATGACGCTCCTAAGGAAGAAATCGAAAATGATGTTAACGAATTTATCGAAACTCTCAACAGCTACGGCGTTTTGGAGAAGTAAAGATGAAAATTGAATGCAAGGAGTCGTATTATTTTTTTGATGTTATAATTGCAACAATTAAAGATGAACCCATCTCTGCTCCGCCTGAAAACATCAATTGGGATTTGTTTTTAAAAACTGTTATTGAACAACAGTTTGTTTCTTTGATTGCAAGTGCACTTGAAAATAATAGTGAAATTCCAACAGATGTTTTGGATGAACTAAGAAAATACAAAAATAATGAGTTTAAAAGAATTTTGTGTGTTCAAAACGAATTTAATGAAATAAAGGACATGCTCATTAGCAACGGCATAAGATATATGCCACTCAAAGGTTCTATTATTAGAACTTATTATCCAAAACCAAGTTATCGTCAAATGTCTGATATTGATTTGCTTTGTGATTATACACACCATAATACAATTTGTGATTATATGTTAAATCGTGGATATACTCAAGTCTCGGATGGTGGCAATACTGATGATTTTACAAAAGATCCTTATTACACATTTGAATTTCATCACGATTTGTTTAAGGATGTATATGGCTTTTGTCCTGATTTTAGCTTTGTTTGGGATAATGCAAAATTAAATGGTATAAATGAATATGAATATGATATGAGTCCGGAGGATGTTTATCTTCATTCAATTGCCCATATGTACAAGCATTTTATACTTGGTGGATTTGGTATCAAGTTTATAGTTGATAATTATATATTAGTATCAGCTAATGAATTATCTTGGGATAGACAGTATATTGATAAAAAGCTTGTTGAAATGAAAATTTTTGATTTTGAACAACAAGTAGTTAAAGCGTCATTTGATTTTTTCAATCATAAATTATCTAAAGAACAATCAGAGTTTTTTCAAAAAGCATTTAGATACGGTACTTTTTGTAATGACGAAGACAAGTCTAATGTAGAAGAAATTTTTAACAATTATCAAAAAGATAACAATTCAATTTTTAAATATGTATTTCTCCGAATTTTTCCGCCTAAATACAGAATAAAAAGTATGTATCCGATACTTGATGAAAAACCGTATTTATACCCATGGTTTTATACAAAAAGATTATTTATAAAAATATTTACAGGACCTAAAAAAGTTTTTAGAGAACTTAATTATATTCTTAAAGCAAAGAAAAACAAGGAATAACGTTTTTTATGTCGGTTAATAAAAATAATATTAGAAATTTTTCAATTATTGCCCATATCGACCACGGCAAGTCAACTCTTGCCGACAGATTGCTTGAACTTACAAGCTCTGTACAAAAACGGGATATGCAGGAGCAGATTCTCGACGATATGGAACTTGAGCGTGAACGCGGTATTACGATTAAAGCTCACGCAGTAAAACTGAATTACACAGCTAAGGACGGCGAAGAATACATCTTCAACCTTATTGATACTCCGGGTCATGTTGACTTCAATTATGAGGTCTCACGCTCTCTTGCGGCTTGTGAAGGTGCTATTCTCATCGTTGACGCCTCACAGGGTGTGGAAGCTCAAACTCTTGCCAATACCTATTTGGCTCTTGACCATGATTTGGATATTTTGCCGGTTATCAACAAAATCGACCTTCCTGCCGCCGATCCCGATAGGGTAGCACAGGAAGTTGAGGATGTTGTTGGTATTCCGTGTATGGACGCACCTCGGATTTCCGCAAAAACAGGTGAAAATGTTGAGAAAGTCCTTGAGTATATCGTAAGCGAGATTTCACCGCCGCAGGGCGATGACAATAAACCGCTTAAGGCTCTTATTTTCGACTCTGTTTACGATAGCTACCGTGGCGTAATCGTTTATGTCAGAATTAAAGAGGGCAAAATCAAAGCCGGCGATACTATGCGAATTATGTCAACCGGTGCCGAATTTACTGTTGTTGAGGTAGGCTATATGCGTGCCACCTCTATGGAAAAGGCAAAGGAACTCACAGCAGGTGAGGTAGGCTATATCACCGCTTCTATTAAAACGGTCGGTGACGCTCATGTCGGCGATACCGTAACAACTGCGGACAATCCTGCCGATGAAGCTCTTCCGGGCTATCGTCATGTAAACCCTATGGTTTATTGCGGACTTTATCCTGCCGACGGTGCAGATTATGAGGCACTTCGTGACGCACTTGAAAAATTACAGCTTAACGACGCTTCTCTTTCATATGAACCTGAAACCTCGGGTGCTCTCGGCTTCGGCTTTAGATGCGGATTTTTGGGGCTTCTTCATCTCGAAATTATTCAGGAACGACTTGATAGGGAATATAACCTTGACCTTATCGCAACCGTTCCGTCCGTTGTGTATAAAATTCATCTTACAGACGGTAGTATGGTGGAAATTGATAACCCTACAAATTATCCCGACCCGGCATATATTGATTATTGTGAAGAACCTTTTTCGGATGCTCATATCTATGTGCCGAGCGAGTTTGTCGGCACTGTTATGGATATGTGTCAGGATAAACGCGGCATATTTAAAAATATGAACTACATCACTACCGACAGGGTTGATATTCATTATGAACTTCCGCTCAATGAAATTATTTACGATTTCTTTGACGCACTCAAATCGAGAACAAGGGGCTACGCTTCATTCGATTATGAAATGAAAGATTACAGAAAATCCGACCTTGTTAAAGTTGATGTTATGCTCAACGGCGATGTTATCGACGCACTTTCGTTTATTATCCATAAGGAAAAAGCGTATTCCCGTGCAAGGAAAATCGCTGAACAGCTCAAAAAGTATATTCCTCGTCATTTGTTTGAAATTCCTATTCAGGTTGCAATCGGCGGTAAGGTTATCGCAAGAGAAACCGTAAAAGCACTTCGCAAAGATGTACTTGCAAAATGCTACGGCGGTGATGTGACCCGTAAGAAAAAACTTCTTGAAAAGCAAAAAGAGGGTAAAAAGCGTATGCGTCAGTTTGGCTCCGTTGAAGTTCCGCAGGAAGCATTTATGGCAGTACTCCGCCTGTCCTCCGATGATGACGATTAAAGTTGAATAGTGTTATGATTATTTGATTGTAAACGCAAACGATATAGTAATGTACAGATAGCCTGTGTTGTGTATTGTTTGCGTTTTGTTTTTACAATTTTGACATTGTAACAGAAAATTTTAAGGAGAATATGGAACAGAAAGATACCAGCCGTGTTGCAATGGTGCAGTTCCATCAAAGCTATTCCTATGAGGATTTTATTCAGGGATACAGACCCGCTAAAGATGGATTTGAACTTGTAAATGGTGCTTTTTATAAGTTCTGCAAGGAAGCGGAAGAAGATAATGAAAGACCCTATTTCTTTATCATTGATGAAATCAACCGTGGTAATTTGAGCAAAATCCTCGGAGAACTGATGATGTTGATTGAAAAGGATAAGCGTGGCGAAAAGATTAAACTGCTCTATTCCAACGAATGGTTTACAGTACCGCAGAATGTAAGAATTATCGGTATGATGAATACTGCGGATAGAAGCCTTGCTCTTATGGATTATGCACTTAGAAGAAGATTTGCATTTTTCGACTTTGCTCCTGCATTTTCTTCTAAAGGCTTCAAAAACTACTTAGCGGAAAAGGATTCGCCTAAGTTGGAAAAGCTTATTGCCGCTGTCGAGTCCCTGAACAGTACAATTTCAACAGATGAGTCATTGGGAGACGGCTTTAGAATCGGTCATAGCTATTTCTGCACCGATGATGAAATTACTGATGAATGGCTTAAATCCGTTGTTGAATATGAAGTGATACCGTTGATTAAAGAATACTGGTTTGATGAACCTACTAAGGTCAGAGACTGGTCTGCAACATTAAGGAGTGCCATAAAATGATACGCATACAAAACATATACTATATGCTTTCATATGCGTTTCAAGTCTTAAATGAGCAAGGGTATAAGCAGGTCGCTACCGAGGAATTTGACAATGTTGCGGAACTTTGTGCCGCCATTCTTATTAAAGGTGTATCGTTACAGATAAAGCGAGGATTAGGTAAGGAGTATGTGGTTCAAAGTGAGCCTTTATCTTCCTTGCGTGGGAAAATAGATATATCTGCTTCGGTAAAACAACAGTCAATGCTGAAAAAGCAGTTGGTGTGCAATTATGATGAATTTTCGGTTAATTCCTATATGAATCGAATTATACGCACTACGATGGATGTCCTCGTCAGAAGCGAAATCAGCAAAGAAAGAAAAAAGCAACTTCGCAAACTGCGTATTTATTTTTCAGAAGTTGAACCGTTAAGCCGAGAGAGCATAAACTGGAAACTTCAATTTAATAAGAATAATCAGACATATCAAATGCTGATTTCCATTTGTTATCTGATACTTAAAGGGTTATTACAAACGACCTCCGACGGAAGCACAAAACTGATGGACTTCCTTGATGAACAGCGTATGTGCAGGCTTTATGAGAAGTTTATTCTTGAATACTACCGAAAGGAGCACCCTGAAATACGAGCAACAGCGTCTCAAATTCCGTGGGATACCGATGATGATTACAGAGAAATGCTTCCTGTTATGCAAAGCGACATAATGCTGAAAAAGGGAGAAAAAACACTCATAATAGATGCGAAGTATTATTCTCATACAACGCAGAATCAATATGATGTAAATACTCTGCATTCAGGAAACCTGTATCAGATATTTACTTATGTTAAAAATCTTGATACAGATAGAACCGGTAATGTTAGCGGAATGTTGCTTTATGCAAAAACTGATGAAGCAGTGTTGCCAAACAATGAGTACAAAATGGGCGGCAATGCTATTTCTGTCAAAACACTTGATTTGGACTGCGACTTTTCGGAGATTAAAAAACAGTTAGATTATATTGCATGTTCGCTTTAATTTGAAGTTTGTACGAATTTGACTTTCAACAAAAATCGCCTTACCGCTTGGTGAGGCAATTTTTGTTTATAAACATTATCAGTTGCTTAATGTCAGAGTACCGCTTTGAATTGGAAGGTTTTCATAATTTGCGTCTGTTAAATTAAAAGTCACTTCGGCAGGAACGGCATTTTGAATTTCAATTGTTGCACTTGCCGTAACCATAGTATATG
>CAVBQD010000006.1:0-28681 GCA_963597385.1 bacterium
TATCATTGCCTAAATCTTTAAAATCAACATTTGCCCTGAACGAATCGAGAACATCCGAAATTAAATAGCTCGGCATTTCAAATTTTGCTCTGATTGACTTTCCGCCGAACATAAAAATATGTTCCTGCATATACTTTGCAACATCAAATCCGACAAGCCCCTCAACCTGATTTTTCGGTTTTCTCGGCGTGTCTAAAATCTCAATATTGCTGATTCTGTCAATGCGATAATGAGAAATATTATCGTACTTATCATAATTGCAAATAAGATAATATTTACTGCCGTTAGCCACCATAATGTAAGGATTTATTATGTATTCTCTAACCTCTCCGCTATCATTTAACCGATGATGAAGTTTTTTGTCTGCACCGTATTCGTTGTAGAGAAACTTAACCTGCAAACCCTTTGAAATTGCCTCGTCAAGCACCTCGATTGTGTAAAACAATTCTTTGTTAATTTCTCTGTCAACAGATTCGTAAGACTGAATATTAGCAACACCGAATTTGAAATATTTATTGGATAAACCTTTCAGTTTGTTAAGTAAGTCCTTTTTGTTGCCGGTCGGAATACTTTTTGAAAACAGAACCGAGTCCATAAGAAGACGAAGTTCGGAATCGGTAAAAACCGCATTGTAGTAAAAACCGGTTAAAATCTCATTTTTTTCAACTTCACCCGTCAGGCGATTAGGAGTAAAGCGAATTTTGGTTGAATATTCAATATTGTATGAGCCGTCGTTGATAAGGTCTTCAAGATTAGCCTTAACAGCCTTTCTGTCAACAGTCATATCGTATTCACTTTCAAGCCGCTTTTGAATTTCCCTTTGCGTCATAGGGTGTTCTGCGTCGGTGTTTTGTCTGAGTATATCGTAAATATACATATTCATCATTTTTTTAGGTCTTGCACCTAACATACCGTTCACCTCAAATTTATTTTATATCTTATGCTCACATTATGCAATAGGTTATGCGACTTTTTTTGTACATAAACAATAATGGCGGTATGCCGCTCTTAAATTAAACTTGTAATATTATTCGAGAATGAAGTAATATATAATGTCTCCGGTGGTAGAATTTTCTTTAACACTGCTATGTCTAATTTATGTTGTGTATAAAACAATGAATCATCATTTTTGCATACATAATAATCAAATGATGACAGTGTCGAAAAAATGCTGATTTTCATATCAAAAGCAAAGTTATATAAGTGCTCTAAAATTTCCAAATCTGCACAGTTGTTTTGAAGTAAATCTTCAAGATACGGAATATATAAAATATCTATATTCCAGTCATTGATTTTTGATTTTAGTTTTTCCGTCAAGTTAATTATGTTATCATCGGGCATGCACTCACAAAAATATAGCTTTTTGTCATAAAACCAAGAAAGATTGCTTTGTGGATATTTTTATTCAACAACCTTTAGAAAATTACGAATAATCCCATTGGGATCGGGCGATATAACCAAAACCCGTTTACCGTTGTTAAGTGCTTCAATAACAAAACTGTTTACCATTCTTGTAAGAGGCACATTAAATTCATCGGTACAAAACAGTTTAAACATGCCTTTTTCAAATATGCGAAGTTTATCTAAATCTTTGTTACCGGTTTGTATAAGATTTTGATTTTGTTCTTCTTCAAAGGAGTTTAAATAATCTTTTATATAATCAAGACAAGGTGTTATATCAGGTGAATTTTCACTGCATGATTTGTCGGAATCTAAATTTTTAATTTCAAAGTTATTGCAATCATCAATAAAGTTCTTTGCAATTTCGATTACAGGTTCGTTTTTTGCATCGTTCATATCTGTACCTCCGTTTTGCTAAACTATAATAAATCTATTGTACCGTTTTTCGTCCATTACAGCTTTTATTATTTTTGTTGAGGTGTAAAAAATGAACGATAAAGAAATAAGAAAAATATTAATATCATATTTAAAAGCAAGTAATGGCGAAATAAGAATTTATCAAGAAAAAAGTATAGGCTCTTCGATTTGCGATATTATGACCGTAACCGATTGTCTTACAGGATATGAAATTAAAAGTGATGTTGACAATTACCAAAGACTAAGTTCGCAGGTGAGATCATACAATGAGTTTTTTGATGAAAATTATATTGTTGTAAGTAGAAAACATAGAAATTCTGCCGCCGAAAAAGTACCGGACAACTGGGGAATTTTATGTATTGAAAGTGACAAAATTGAACTGATTAGACAAGCGAAGGAAAACAAAAGAGTCAGCAGATACAATCAACTTTCAATTCTTTGGAGAGTAGAATTAAATAATATTCTTATAAAAAACAGTATGCCGATTTTTGCACAAAAGAGTAAAAATTATATCAAAAGCCAAATTGCCAAAGGTGTTGAGGCGTCACTTTTAGGCAAACAAATAGCGGAAGAATTGATGAAAAGAGATTATTCTATTTTCGGTGCAGACGATTATACTATTCATTCAAATTCCAATGTGCCTGAAAAGGAAATAATAGATTCGCTTTCAGAAGAAGACGGTCATAGCTTTACGCTTGATGAATGGATAAATTTATACAAAAAGGCACAAGAACTAAGAGAAGAGAAAAATTCAATTTATAAAAAAGCACCGAAAGAGAGAATACCTCACAAGATTAAATATACCGATATCGAGGCAAGGCTCGGAGCACCGTGGATTTCAAAAACTATTATTGAAGAATTTATTCACTACATAATCACAGGCAAAGAGGTGAAAAATTCTCCAATTTGTTTTGTTGAATATGATGATGTCACAGCAAATTGGAATATACCCGATAAAAACAGATTCGGTAGTAATTTACGCATTACTATGGAATACGGTACAGTTTTGTGTAATGCACTGAAAATAATTGAAACAAGCCTTAATCTAAGACCGTTAAAAGTATATGAATATGGCGAACCCAGCGAAATTGAAACTACACTTGCACTTGAAAAGCAAAGAAAAATCAATGAAGAATTTAAAAAATGGATATGGCAAAGTGAGGACAGAATTTGGGAAGTCGAGGAAGCGTATAATAACTCTTTCGGCGAATTTGAAAGAACAGAATACGACGGAAGTACACTTGAATTTCCCGAACTTGCTGACGGAGTTGAACTTTTTGATTACCAAAAAAATGCGATAAAAAAGATAATCACAGAGAAAAATACACTGCTTGCATTAGATGTCGGAGCAGGCAAAACATATATTATGATAGCCGCCGCAATGAAAATGAGACAAGAAGGTTTATCAAGAAAAAATCTGTTTGTCGTTCCAAACAATATTGTCGGTCAATGGGAAAAAATGTTTACAACCCTTTATCCTAAAGCCAAAGTTTTAACCGTAGATTCAAAAACATTCAAGCCTCTGCTTCGTGAAAAGGTGCTTTCGCAAATTCGTGACGGCGATTATGACGGCATAATTATGGCATACAGTTGTTTTGAAATGATACCGCTGTCTTGTGATTATATAAGTAATCAAATGCTAAACAGCATCGAAGAACTTAATCTTGCGGTTACAAATTACAACCGTTATTCCTTTGAACAGATAAACAGAAGAAAAGAAGAGGACAGAATAAGAAATCTTGCCGCCAAGCTGATAGAGAGTATGGATAAAAAGCCGATAAGAAATATTTGCTTTGACGATTTGGAAATCAATACAATTTTTCTTGACGAGGCACACAATTACAAGAACATTCCGATTAAAACAAAAATGAGAGATTTAACAGGAATTAACACTGTTGGGTCACGAAAATGCCTTGAAATGCAAAGTAAAGTTTTGTGCGTTCAAGAGCAAAACGGAGGCAGAGGTGCGGTTTTTGCAACAGGCACACCGTTGTGCAATTCAATATCGGACGCATATGCTATGCAAATGTATCTTCAAAGAGATAAAATGCACAAGTTAAAACTTGACATATTTGATAATTGGGTAAAAACATTTGCCGCACCGGAGGTTATTTGTGAGATTGATGTAGATACATCTAAATTTAGAATGGTAAGACGATTTGCTAAATTTTTCAATCTTAGAGAACTTTCAAAAATGTTCTCTTCAATAGCTTTTTTTCATGCAGTAGAGCCAAAAGGACTGCCTGAGTTTAACGGATACACAGATGTGGTTATTAAAAAGAACAAACCGCTCAAAGATTATATGCTTTTCATTTGCGAAAGAACTGAGCTTATCAGGGCAAAAATAGTAGATAAAGCGTACGATAATATGTTAAAGGTCAGTACCGACGGCAGAAAGGCTGCACTTGATTTAACATTAGTGGGAGAAAAGCAAGAATACAATCAAACTTCTAAAGTATTTAAGTGTGCAGAAAATGTTTTTCAAATATACAATAAACATCCAAACACCTCACAGTTGATATTTTGCGACTATTCAACGCCGAAAAGTCTTGATTTTGATGTGTATAACAAAATTAAGGAATTGCTTATTGCCAAAGGAATAGACGAAAAAGAAATAGCTTTCGTTCATTCATATCAAACCGAAGCAAGAAAGTTGAAACTTTATGAAATGGTAAATTCGGGTAAGGTGAGAATTCTTATCGGTTCAACTTTCAAATTAGGTATAGGTGCTAATGTACAAACTAAACTTAAAGCCGTTCATCATCTTGATATACCTTGGCGACCTGCCGATATGGTACAGCGTGAGGGCAGAATTTTAAGAAACGGCAATGAAAATAAAGATGTTTTCATATATCGCTACATAGCCGAAGGCAGTTTTGATTCATATTCTTGGCAGATTCTCGAAACAAAGCAAAATTTCATTTCGCAATTTTTAAGCGGAAGTACATATCAAAAGAGTATTGAAGACCTTGAAGAAAATGTATTGTCATATGCCGAAGTAAAGGCTTTAGCACTTGCAAACCCTCTTATGAAAGAAAAGGCAGAAAAAGAAAACGAACTTAAAAATTTACTTATTGTAAGCTCAAGAGGAAATGAAAACGAAAAGAATTTAAAATTTGAATATGACGATTTAAAGGCAAAAATAAGCAGGCAACAGGAACGCCTGTCAAATACAAAAAGAAACAATGAGTATATTAAAGATATATCTAAACTTATTGAAAGCACTTGCAAAAGTTTAAATAAAACAATGACTAACAATTTTATTTATTCGAGCAACAAATTTTGGATTTATGATTTCAGTATTTATACACCCGATAAGCAAAACGAGAAAAAGCCGTATTTAATTGTAGAAAGATTAAATACAAGGTACGCTTTTGAGGTTGGAGAAAGTGCCGGCGGCAATGCAATCAGACTTAGCCATTTCTTCTCGAAATTTGATAAGCAAATTAAAAAAGATGAAGAAGTTTTACAAAAAATGATAGCCAGAAAAGAGGATATAGAAAATCATAAAACCAAACCTGAATATGCACAAAAAATTCAAACTTTAAAAACCGAATTAGCAGAAATTGAAAGTAAGTTGAATTTATACAGTGCATAAGTGCATAAAAGAGCAAAAGGAGCGAACCAAATTGATTCACTCCTTTTTGCTAAACGCTTCTTTTGTTAAATTGTAGCACAGGATATTAGGAAAATAACTGCTGTTGTTAAGAATATCGTTTGAATCAAGTTCAAAGTGTTCCGATATTGTGGCGGCAATGCCGGCAGAACGGGATATGCCCATTTCACATTGCACCCAGATTTCATCAACGAAATTTTCCCATTTCAAAACAAAATCTCTAATCAATATAGCATCAATCGGCGACATAGAATCGTAGCCGCCGAAAATGCTTTTTGTTTTTTCGTCAATATCATAAAACGACAAATAAAGCACACTTTTGATAGAAATATTATTCCTATTGAACTTTGCTTTTTCCTCAAACGGGTCGCTGATTGAGATGATTATTTTACTGCCGTCAAAATCTGTATAACTCTGCTTAACCGCCTGCTGTCGGCTGAATATCTTAATTATCATACGGTATCTCAACCCATTGCTCAACTGCTTTAATTTCGACAGTTTGATTGTTTCCGCATTGTGTGCAATGATATGAGGTACTCAAATTTCCGTGAGCTTGACCGTTACTGTTGCTTACATATCCGCAGGCTTCACATTTTTTATGGAATTGGCAACTTCTAAGATAGCCGTCTAAATCATAGCTTTGGTCATAAATTACTGCACCTTGAACAGCATTAAAAGACATCACAACAACCTTTTTATATGTAGCCTGTGATGTGCTTTGAGTTGTTGACTCTGTTGTGGTTATTGTGTTAATTTCGGTACTCGAATCACTTTGAACAGTTGTTGGTTTATCGGTTGTCACTGTTGCGTCGGTGTTTACCTCTTTTGAACAAGCTGCAAATACTGTTGTAACTAAAATAATGCCGATAACTATTGATAAAATCTTTTTCATTTTTAATCTCCTTATTATTAAATAAAATTTATTTTTCATATAGCAAAATGCTATTGTCAACATATTTTGAAAATACATCTTCGCTAATCATAAAATCAGATTCGGTAGGAATTTTGCTTTCATCATTGCTTTTTGATAATTGGGCGGAGGCAATGATATTAATGTTATTATGATTTGAAATACTTTTCAGTTGCTTGACTATATAATCAAGGTTTTTATCATTTGCATAGCCGATTAAATTCAAGTAGTCAATAACGATTAAATCTGAATTGACAGCCGTTTCATCATCTGATAAATCATCAATATTAAAGTCAGGCTTATCATAAATTGCCAATTTGTTTAAGCTATTTTGATTATTTAGTCCTGTTGAAAGCAGATAATTTTTCACACTTTCTTCGCCCAATTCTAATGATACAAAAAACACATTTTTATTACGTCTAAGCATTTGAGCTATTACATTTAACAAAAATGTTGTTTTGCCTACACCGGGACGACCGCCGACTAATGTTAACCCCACTTCACTTTCTAAATCATTTGCAAAAAGGTCTATGTTAAAATTATCCATTATCCACCTCAGAATTTATAAAACTTCTTATTTCGTCTTCGGTTATTCCTCTTGCAGAAATAAATGAATCTAATTCATAATATTTTTGTTCATCATCGCCGAAAGCCTGTTTAATTTCATGAAAAATCTTAAATGTTGACGGCAACACTCCGTCATATCTCTTTGCATTATAAAGCGGCGGAACGATAAAATCATTTCGTAATACATAGCCGACCTGTCCGTGCTTGACTGCACCCGTTTTCCAAGTTCTCGGACCTGCCCAATAAAGATTCCAAAGACTGCAACAATCTTTGTTATCGCCTGTACTTAAAATAAGAGAGAATGTTTTTTCTGCAAAAGGATATCCGTCAAACAAAACTATATTGCCAACCTTGAACGGAGTAGGAACATTAAGTTCAAAATCGCAAATTTTAGGCTCAAAGTCGTGTAAAAATTCTTTTAAGTAATCACCTAAAGGCGAATACTTAAAATAGCAAATTTCATTTTTGATCACATAATAAGTAATGACATTTTCAAGTTTGCCGTTTTTGTTTTTTATCCATTTTTCAACAAAATAACTGTAATAATCGTAGTCCTCATATTCGCACTCCTTTATGTCGGACGCTATAAACTCTTTCACATCTTTATAGTTTGAAAACAGTCCTTCATCATTTAGTTCGGGTACAACACCGTTAACAAAACTGCTTGTAACTTTGAAAGTTCCGTCTGTATTCAGCAGTTCATAAGCTTTTTCAATATTCTCAATACAATTTGAGCAAAGTGCTTTTAGTTCATTATTGCCGGTTTCGCTAAGCAGTGAGTCAAAAGCATCTTTCTTTTTGTTAATAGAATATGGAGAATTAAATATCAAAGACGCTAATTGATACGGTGTGAGTTCCTGCGTTTTTAGATAGTTTCGCATTTCATCAGACGGCATAAATTCGTCAATGTATTTTTTGTGTGTATTATTCATTTTTTATCCCCAACTCTTTCATAATTTCATCTGTGTATCCTCTTGGCATTGATTTTTCCATATAATCTGCTAAAGATAAGTTATGAAAAGCATTACAACACAAGCCAATATCAATATCACCTTTTAAAAATCGACTGATTGGAAGTAAGGCTTTGTCTTTACCGGTTAATTCATAAGGATAATATTCCAAATCCATATAGTTGTAATCTATATCTCTAAATATTGTGTCACCGTCAATCATGCAGTAGGATTCATAAGTCATGTCCGTTTCGTCGCCGGTTTTTTTTAAGCATTTATAATCTTCATTACTTATATTTTCATAGCAAATTGATAAAAAACAACAGGGGGTTAATTTATAATGTTTATTCCAAACAATATCACCTTTTTTGAACGGTGTAGGAAAATCAAGCCAAAGATCTCCGAGTAAGTTGTATTTAATATCATTTCGAAAATCAATATAAATGGGCTTTAAGCCATCACCTTTCAAAATCATTTGTTGCGGAATAATACTCCCGCTGCTTTTTTCACTTTCAGGTATATATTTGCTTATTATAAAATTCTTTATGTCGCCGGTCTTTTCGTCATCCCATTCAATTTTACATTGCTTTATAACAGCATTCAAATTAGTAAACATTGTCTCAACAGTATAATCTGTTTCACGATCAAAATGCTTTACCTCAATAGAACAGACTGAACCCGGTGCTTCAAATTCATAAACGGCATTTTTGTACGCTTTGATATAGTTTTTCAGATACTCAAACAGGCTATCCTGCACCGGGGTATGTAATCTTTCTTTAACTCCGCAATCGGGATATTCTTTCATAAGCTCTTCGTAGGCATCGAATTTTTCATAAACAGAGTGGTTATATGAATGATAAATAAGCCATACAGCCTCCAAAGTATTGAATTGATAATTGATTTTTTTCAAATGATTTCTTATTGCATTTGAATTTATAAATTGTAAAATGTCCATATTTTCCTCCTAATCTAAACAGCATTTATAATGTCTACTGTAATCTAATTTAATAATCGGTTCTTCCTTGATTTCAAATGCTTCTTTTATACTTGAGATAAATTCATTTGTTATATTTGGGTTCATATAAATAATTGCTTTGTTTTTGGCTCCTTTAACAACTCTGCCACGAGGGTAGTAGTTATACGGTCTGTTGCAATTTTGGGGTTTTATATACTTCCACAATTTCTCGTGATTATATGTATCACCCGATTTTGCGATGCCGTCGGGATATTTACTTTTGTCAAACGGAATTGCAAGCAGATTATTATCAATTACCCAAAACACACCTTGTTTCATATCATCACCCTTTCTTGATGTGATTATATAAAATGTTATGTGCTCAATTTCGGGCATAATAAAACACCACAATGATTTCTCACTGTGGTGTTAAAAATAATATGTTGTTTTTAGAATTTTATATATTCTTCCCATTTAACATCTTTTATATGACTTGAAATATCAGGGTCAACATTTCTTAAATTCCATTTGTTTTTACCAACTTTAATATATTTCCAAACATATTCGATATTATTTTCATATCTTTTACTATTTGAATTTGTAACTTTAACACTTTTTCTTTCTTCTTTGTCATTTATCACTATATATAAATTCAAATCAACAGCAAGATAAGCAATCTCTTCTCCATCATATGTAATAGCATATTTACAATGCTTGTCAAAATCAAGCTCCTCTTTGTTTTTAATTTCATTTTTTAACAAATATTTTTTGTTTGATTGTTTTTCTATACTGTTTTTGAGTGTTAAAAAACGAATTTCATCCCAAATTTTATCCGAATACTTCACTATTTGCAGGAATTCGTTTTCTGCTTGGTTGTTGTTATCTTCAAAACACTTCGTTATTTTTTCTACTATTTCTTTCATGTTTTCCTCATCACTTTTCAAGTTATTTATAACCTCCTTAAAATCCTTAATGATTTTAATCAAATCATTTTCAGCACCTATTAATAATTTTTCCAAATCAGATAAAAAAGAATGTATTTCTTTAAAAAATGAAATGCAAGAATAATTTTCTTTTTTGAGGTCACCTACACTGCTTTTAGAAGGTTTCTTTCCGTCAATTGTGAGATAATAGATTTTGTCTATATCTTTGTCAATAATTTTATAGTAATTAAAATAATCGCAAAGTTGTGCGTCTTGATCTTTGGCATATAGTTTCACCTCAATCGGAATAACATCGTTATCAATGTGAATTACAATATCAACTCGTCTATCGTCGGAAATGAGTTCTTCTGTTTCTACCGTAGCGTCGGAAAGCATTTTATCATTATATTCTTTTTCTATATTGATACGATTTAGAAATTTTTTCAATGGCTTAATTCCCAAACCATGCAATCCGTCAGGTTCAATGAGAGAAGCCAATAATCTGCAAATTATAACTTCCTTATTTTCAACGCCCAACATATATAGAATATTTACATTCCTTGTATTACTGTTCTCAAAGTTGACAGTTTTTAATTTTTCAATTAAATTTGTTGTAAAATTATCCATATACATCACCCTTTTAACTATAACATAACTAAAAGCTAATTACAATATTCATCAATCTTTACTGCTGAGCATATCGGCTAAAGCGTCATCCATTTTCTTTTGTGCCGAAGCCTCCAAATCTTTAGAGTGTGCGCCACGCTTTGCATTTGATGCTTCCTTGAATTTTCTGTTTGCGTTGGTGCTTGGCGAAATCATATCAGCAAACGCAGTTTCTCTGTTATGAGTTGCAGAAGCTAACGCATCCTTTGTGCCGCTCATTCTTGCTCCTGCATAATTTGAGGCGGCATTTTTGAATTTTTGTACACTTTCGGCAGACACTTTCCCGTTTTCCCTCATCATATCTGCCATAGCCTTGTCCATTTCTTTTTGTGCAAGTGCTTCGGCATTCTTGTCGCCTCGTGCAACGGCGCCACGCTTTTTGTTTGCCGCTTCTCTGTATTTTTGCTTTGCGTTATAAGCGTTAGTGTTACTTGTTGTTTTAGGTGCAAGTCCGGAATTGGCAAGATAACCGCAAATCATAAATATTACAAAAACAGCAACAACAGGCATACCGCAGAATTTGAAAATCATCCGAAGCCATTTTGTTTTTATAATTTCAAGAAAACCGATAAGTCCTAAAACAAATGACGGAGCAAATACTGCAATGATTCTTTGAGTGCCGTTATTGTTAATCAAATACTTGCCGTCTGTGCTCAAAATATCTACTGTTTTGAATTTGACACTTTCACCTATTATATTTTTGATTTTTTCAAAATTCACTTTACTTACCACATTGCTTCCCAATGGTTTATAATTAACCTCATTACTTGCTATATCAACGCTTACATCTGCTATGGAATACGGCTCAAGATTTTTATAGCTGCTGATTTTGAATTCTTCGCCGTATAAATCAGCCAAAAAATCATACGAACTTATGCTGTTGCTTGACTCATTTACAATAAAGAAATTTAATTTGCCACAATTCTCTTTGTAACTGTCTGGCACATAATTTGCCGCTGTAATTGTTATGTAATCAGCCTGTTTCCACACAATCGGCTGTGAAAAGAAATTTTCAATTCCGCTCAAGCCGAATATAATGAGCAACAGCACCGCTAATAAAACCGATGTAACGGCTACAATAAAGTTTTCTTTTTTTGCATTTGGATTTTTGATTCTCATAATAAACCTCCGAAAAAATAAATTATAGATAAAAAACAGAACTTCTCCGCTTTCATCTACATAATCGCAAACACACACCAAACTTGGTCCGCAATTTCATATTTTTTCTTTCTACTTATATGATAACTCAAATGATGTCCGCTTTTTATCTTGCAAAAAAGTTTCAATAATTTTTCCAAAAACACCCGAACAAAACGGAGATTTTTCTCCGTATAGTAGAGGAAGTTTTTTGAACGGTGTTTTTCTTTTGGTTTTCACTTTATAAAAATATTCTCTCGAATAATTTGGAAGGAGGTTTTTATATGCACAATCTATACACGGTCAACAAGATTTAATGCACCGTGCTTTAGGGTTTATCGGCAAAGAATATGAAAGGCTTTGATTTGGAAAATTTATGGTTTTTGAAACGAAAATCTACGGCATTTGAGTCCATTTTGGAGCGAAATTCAAGCCGTCGATTTTAAAGCAGGATAAAGGGGTATGATTTTCGGGCTTTGAAATGCCCGAAAACGCCGTCCGGCAAAGCCTGTCGGCTTTTCAAATCGTAATACTTTTGCGTATGATATGAAATTCGTATGCAGTTAGGTGCATTTTTCGCTTAAAATCAAGGTTTTTGAGTATTCAGTCAAGCGTTGCTGTATGATAAACCTATTTTTGAAAAATCAAGCAACGCTGTAAACAAAAATTGACGAGTTCAATCTAAAATAGAGTAACTCGTCGGACTAAAACTAAAAACGGCTTACAGGCGATTTGTGAAAGCCTGTGAGCGAAAAACGGAGGTGATAAAGTGTATAAAAACTTTGATAAAATGCCCGTAATGCTTTCAGTCAATCAAGCGGCAGAGGTGCTTGGCATATCAAATGTCAGTTTGTATAAACTGATTGAAAAAGATAAGTCATTCCCTGTTGTTCAGTTGGGCAGAAGAAAATCCATTCCAAAAGAACAACTTAAAGAATGGATTGACGAAAAATCTAAAAGATAATTATCTGGCTATTGAAAAACGCTTGTGGTAATGTTTGAGTTGCCAAAAGCAGAAAGGAGGCTATTGAATGGCAAGAAGAACAAAAGGCGAAGGCACAACTTCGCAAAAGAAAAGACGGAAGATGGGAAGGTTGGTTTAACATCGGAAAAGATGAAAACGGCAAGACGAAACGAAAAAGCGTTACCGCAAAAACCAAATCTGAATGTCAAGAAAAGCTAAACAAAGCGAAAGAAGAATATCAGAAAGAGCAGTCGGTATTATCTTCTCACACTTACTTAACCAATTCCGATCCAACGCTTAATGAATGGTACGAAATATGGATAAACACATTTTGCAGAAATGTAATCAAGGACTATACCGTAAACGGTTACGAGCAAAGGTTCAAAACAAACATCTTACCAGCGTTTGGCGATATGAAATTAAGCGAGCTGTCAACCGTAAACTGTCAGCAATTCTTAGTAGGCTTATTCAGCAACGGCAGACAGCGCGGCAGAGAGAAAAACGGTAACGGATTGGCATATTACTCGGTAAAAGGGATAGAGAGAACACTCAGTTCTTGCCTACAAAAAGCGGTGGATGAAGATTTAATTCCAAAGAATCCCATATCAAAAGTGAAGTTGCCAAACTGCACAAAGCCTGAAATGAAAACGCTGAAGAAAGAAGAATTGACAGCATTTCTTGAAGAAACCAAGCGTTCGGGTTGCTATGAATTCTACTATCTTGAACTGACAACGGGAATGAGATTAGGCGAAATCTGTGCTTTGGAATGGAATGATTTAAACCTCGAAGACAAAACGATAACAGTAAACAAGGCTGTACAAAAAATCAAAGGCGAGATAAAGATCAACACACCGAAAACAAAAAGCTCTATCAGAACGATAAGATTATGTGATGAGTGCATAAGGCTATTGACAGAATTAAAAGCAAATCAAGAGCCAAAATCAAAATACATATTCCCATCTACCGTAACAGGAGAAATACGGGATACCTCAGCAGTAACAAGAAGATTACACAGAATACAAGACAGAGCAGGTGTGCCGAGAATACGCTTTCACGATTTGCGACACAGTTTTGCCACCTTATCCCTTGAACAAGGAATGGATATCAAAACGGTATCGCACATGCTCGGTCACACAGATGCAGGATTTACGATGAACACCTATATGCATGTAACGGATTCCATGCAGGAAAATGTTGCAAACACAATGGGCAATTTACTCGGCGGAAATGTGGCAAATTCATAAATGGTCAATAGATGGTCATGAGCTTAAAATCGAATAAACGAACAAAATCTCACTCCGTAAAAAAGAGTGAGATTTTTTGTTGCGTATTGAATTTTGAAATTCATTTTCTAAAAAGAAAAAAACCTGCAAAAACACAGTGTTTAAGCAGGTTTTGGAGCTGATAGTCGGACTCGAACCGACGGCCTGATCATTACGAATGATCTGCTCTACCAACTGAGCCATATCAGCATTTATTCAATTTTTCGCTTGCTTTGAGCCTGAATCGGCGAACAGCCTTCCGTTTACGAATGAGCTGCTCTACCAACTGAGCCATATCAGCATATTCAGTGTATCGAACGATACACCTTATTTGATTTTTTCGTTCACAACGAAAGTATTATAACACATAGTGTTTCACATTTCAAGCAAATCATTCAAAGTATTGAAAACAAATTCAACAGACTTAGCCCTAACAATATTTCTGCCAAGGTTGCCAAACTGCATTGTGTAGGTTTTAACATCTCCGTTTACATAAAACCCAAAGCAAACCATACCCACAGGCTTTTTGTCTGTTCCGCCGGTAGGACCGGCAACACCGGTAACACCAACGCCGACTTCGCTGTGAGCTTTTTCGGCAACGCCTCGGCACATCTCTCCTGCCACTTCTTCGCTTACAACGCCGTAGGTTTCGATAGTTTTAGGATTAACATTAATAAGTTCAACCTTTGCATCGTTGGCATAAGTAACAACCGACATATCAAGTACTTTTGAAGCGTTTGACACATTTACGAGCGTACCGCAACAAAGTCCGCCGGTGCAAGATTCGGCAAATGAAATGTGAAAGCCTTTTTCGATTAATTTATTTACAACTTGTTCTTCAATATTCATATTATTCAATACCGTTTTGAATTTTTGCCGCAGTCAATGTATTTTTCATAAGCATAGCAATAGTCATAGGACCGACACCGCCCGGAACAGGGGTGATAAACGAACACTTATCCTTTACATTTTCAAAATCTACATCGCCGCAAAGCTTGCCGTTTTCATCTCTGTTCATACCGACATCAATAACGACAGCACCGTCCTTAACCATATCGGCGTTTACAAACTTCGCTTTACCGATTGCGGCAACAAGAATATCGGCTTCTTTGGTAATATCAGCTAAATTTTGTGTTCTCGAATGAGTGATTTCAACAGTTGCATTTTCGTGAAGAAGGAGCATAGCCATAGGTTTGCCGACGATATTTGAGCGACCCATAACGACTGCCTTTTTGCCCGAAACATCAACGCCTGTTGAGTGAATAAGTTCCATAACGCCGGCAGGAGTGCAAGGCAAATAATTGTAATCGCCAATCATAATTGCTCCGACATTTACCGGATGGAATGCGTCAACGTCTTTAAGCGGGTCAATTCTGTTAATAACCTCTTTATCGTCAAGATGTGACGGCAACGGAAGTTGACAAAGAATTCCGTTGATTTTATCGTCATTATTAAGCTTGTCTATAAGGGTATTAAGCTCCTCCTGCGTTGTTTCGGCAGGCAAAGCATATTTCACGCTGTAAAATCCGCAAGCCTCACACGCAACTTCTTTGTTGTGAACATACACCTGCGACGCCGAGTCGTCACCGACTATGATAACTGCAAGTCCGGGTGTAACGCCCTTTGCTTTAAGCTGTTCGCACTCTGCTTTAACATCTTCTTTTACCTTTTTTGATACTGCTTTTCCGTCAATTATATTCATTCTTTATTCCTCTTATTCTGTTCTTTTTCTTGCTTTTTAAGTTCCTTTTGTCTTTTCTTTTCAGCTTTTTTGGCAAGAGCTTCTTCTTTTTCCTTTTTGTTTGCGTCCTCTATTGCGTTCAAATCATCAAGCACAAGTGCTTTTGGAAGTTTGCCTTTTTTATATTTTATCATAAAGAAAATAAAAAATACAGCGGCAACAACCACGATAATTGCCGACAAAAGCTGTGACACACGGATTGTTGTTGAGCCGATATAAAGCGAATCGGTTCTCATTCCCTCAACAACCATACGCTCGGCACCGTAAAGCACGCCGTAGAGCATAAAGATTTCGCCCTTAAACTTTCTGAAGTATGTTACAACAATATGGAGTGCCAAAAAGCTGAGCAAGCACCACACGCTTTCATACAAAAATGTTGGATGAACAGCCGTATTTGGGTCAACGGTTATTCCCTTTTGAGCAAGCAAAGCCGCCGAGTTTTCCAATGTGTCGTGAATCTTAGGCGACCACATTCTGAAAAGTGCAGTATCGGTATTTGTGCCGAATGCTTCCTGATTAAAGAAATTACCCCATCTGCCTATGCCTTGTCCTATTAAAAGACCGAGTGCACCTAAATCGAGAAGATTAAGAAAATTAATTTTTCCAATCTTGCAGCCGATTGCCGCACCGATTATCGCACCGATGATTCCGCCGTAAATAGCAATGCCGCCGTTCCATATTGCAGGAATTTCGTTGAGATGTTGCGAATAGTAATCCCATTCAAATGCCACATAATAAAGTCGGGCACAAACGATTCCGAAAAGTGTTCCCCAAATGAGAACATCGGTCATACCGTCAAGGCTCATTTTCCATTTGTACGCCTTGCGACCGCCATACAAAACCGCAAGAGCAAAGCCGAAAGCGATAATTATACCGTACCAATGAATTTCATATCCAAAAACGGTAAAGGCAACCGACGGCAAATTAAAATCAATACCCAAGCCGTCAAAATACACATGTGTAATATCAGACATCTAAATTCCTCCCAAGTTAATATATTGTATAATATAACACATATCTTGATAAATTTCCATACTATCAAAGTAAAATATACAGAAGTGCCAAAATTAATTTACTGTCGGCACCTTCTTTTGACAAAATCAAAATAAGAGCAAGAATGAGTCCCTGGGAGCCGTCGTTTTTCGATGATGAAAAAAGAGAGCCTGTTATATCCGACAAAAACGACAGCGGAGATTCATTTTTGTTATTACTTTTACTACCCGAATTATCTGAAGTTATATTCTTCTTTTGCGGAGAATCTATGTAATTATTTACTTTTTTACGCATTTCTTCAACGCGGCGTTTTGCATCGTTTATATCGTTTGAATTAAACTCATTCATCTAAAACAATTCCTTTATGTACGGCAAAATGTCAAAAAGTTTAAGAATACGAATTGCCTTATCTGCTTTTTCTCTTGCCTCCTCCGACAAATGGGGCTTTAATGCAAGAATCAGTTCTGCATCTTTCGATGAGGAATTGTTCATTTTGTCAATTATCGACTTCGCTTTAAGCATCATATTCAAGTCATTTTGCGAAAGATTTAACCCGTTTGGCAATACTGAACCGACAGTTTTGGAATTACTGCTTTGGTTTTGGGCATTGCTCTCGCCCAATACGGACGAGGCAACACCTTTGAGCATTTCTATATCACTTTCTGAAAGTGAGGAAATAATATCGTTTAGATTATCCATTTGACTACCTATTTTTTCATAAATTTTTGCATAAGTGCTTTTGCCTCGGGTGTGTTGAGAAGCTTTTCGGTTGCAGTTTTGTTCGACAGCACTTCCTTAATTTTTTTATTTGTATCGTCGGGCAGATTTTTACTGATATAAGAATCCACTGTACCGTTTTCAACAGCTTTTTTTAGTTCATCAACATTGATATTTTTCATTGAAACGATCTTCCTTTCATAGTATAATCTAATTAAAGATATGATAAATTAAGGTGGGATATGAATGAGAATAGTAGTAATGTCGGACAGTCACAGAAGAGTGTCGGCACTGCTTGATATAATTGAAAAGCACAAGGATAATGCTGATTTGTTCTTATTTTTAGGTGACGGCAACGACGACCTTGACGAAGCGTTGGCGATGCATCCTGACATAAATATTGACAGAGTAAGCGGTAATTGCGACTTTAATTCGCCTTATCCGACAAGCAAGGTAATTGATTTTGCCGAAAAAAAGATTTTGTTTACTCACGGTCATCCGTACTATGTAAAGCACGGATATCAGGATATTCAGAGAGAAGCAAGGTCAATCGGGGCTGACATAGTTTTGTTTGGGCATACTCACACACCGTACATTGAGGTTGTCGATTCAATACATTATATGAATCCGGGTTCTGCCCGTGACGGAATTTACGGAATTGTTGACATAGAAAAGAGCGGTATTTTGATGTATAATGTAAAAATTTGATTATACAAATGTTAAAATTTAAATATACACTTGTATAAATTTAAAAGTATGCTATAATGTAACCATAATTTTTGTACAAAGAGGTTACAACTATGAAAGAACAATTATCCTGCAGTGAAATCACAAAGCGAAAAATTGCGGCGGCTTTAAAAGAGCTAATGCAGACTACCCCGTTTGAAAAGATAACGGTATCGGATATTTCAAACAAATGCGATATGCACAGACAAACATTTTATTATCATTTTCACGACAGGTATGAGCTTCTTGATTGGTTGCTGTACAATGAAATTATCAGCAAACTTGTTGATAACTTTTCATACGAAACTATGGAGGAAAATTTCTTAATTATATTTAACACCATTTATAATGACAAGAAGTTTTACCAAAATGCCGTAAAAATAAATATGGGTGATGTGTACTCATATCTTTCAAAAATTGCCACAACGCAATTTGAAAAACTGATTGAAGATATAATTAAGAAGAATCATCTTAATACAATTGACAACGACCATTCTGCAGTTGCCGAATTCTTTGGATTTGGATTAGGCGGAGTAATCATAAGTTGGATATCAAAAGGTATAAAAGAAACCCCGGAGGATATGGCTTACAAACTAAAGTCGTTTACCGACCAAGTTTCAATTATCGTTTCAAAAAAATAAAATCGGATGTAAAGCCGCCAAGCGATTACAAAATCAATCGTTTAACGGCTTTTTATTATGATACATTTGTAAAGTAATGTTCTTTACAGAGTGCTGATGTAAATGACAAATTGTGGAAACCAATGTTGAAAAAATGTTTAAACATTGGTTTTTAGCACATTTCAAATGTGGAAAACCGTGTGGAAAGTGTTAAAAAAGTAAAGTTTAAGCTTTTTACAGATGAAAAGACAAAATATTTCAATAAGTAATAACGCCTTTTCAAAATTACATATCGAAAGCATTCACGCTTTACAAAATAAAAAAGACTGTTCAAAAACGAACAGTCTTTTAAAAATTCCGTTTAATTACTTTTTGAAGAACGATACGATATCGTTGAATGAATCGTCATCGTTTGAAGTAAAGCTTGTAGGAGCTGCAGGAATCTCGGTTGGAGGAGCAACAGGCTTTGAAGCTGTTGTTGACTTAATCGGAGCACCCGGTCCGTCCTCGCCGAAACGAGTTGCGATAACTGTAATAATCATTTCGTCTTCAAGCTCTTCATCGAAGTTAGCACCCCAAATGATTTCGCAATCAGGATGAACTGCTTCCATAACAACATTAGATGCTGCATCGATTTCTTCAAGTCCGATATCTGTTGAGCAAGTGATGTTAAGAAGTACACCGCGAGCACCGTCGATAGATGTCTGAAGAAGCGGTGAAGAAATAGCTTGCTGAGCAGCCATTTCTGCTTTATCCTTGCCTTTACCGTGACCGACGCCCATATGAGCATAGCCGGCATCTTTCATAATTTCAGTAACATCGGCAAAGTCACAGTTTACAAGACCTGTTGCATTTACAAGGTCTGAAATGCTCTGTACACCCTGACGAAGTACATCGTTTGCAATTTCAAATGCATTGAGAAGAGTAATCTTTTCCTTAGAAACAAGCTTGAGGTTTTCGTTTGGAATAACCATCAATGAGTCAACATTTGAAGCAAGTTCATTGATACCTTCCTGTGCCTGTAACATACGGCGTTTACCCTCAAATCCGAAAGGAGTTGTAACAACACCTACGGTAAGAATGCCCATTTCTTTTGCAAGTTTTGCAACAACAGGAGCGGCACCTGTACCTGTTCCGCCACCCATACCGGCAGTTACGAATACCATTTCACAGCCCTGGAGAACATCTGTCAATGCTTCCTTTGATTCCTCGGCAGCCTTAAGACCGACTTCCGGTCTTGCACCTGCACCACGGCCCTTCGTTGCCTTTTCGCCGATAAGAATTTTATGTGTGGCAGATGACTTATCAAGAGCAGGTTTATCAGAGTTGATTGCTACAAACTCTACATCCTTTACCCCACACTTAACCATACGGTTAACAGCGTTTCCGCCGCCGCCACCTACGCCTATAACTTTTATTGAAACAACCTTGTTGTCATCAGTATCAATTTCATATCTACCCATTTTACTATTCTCCTTATCTTTATTTTATTCGGTACAACACTCTGTCAGTGTCTCACATTTGATATTGTAACAGTTTTGTAACCTGTTTGCAATACTTTTTATAAAATAATCAAAATATTTTTCCCAACTTTTATAAAAATATACTTCACATTGTTGTGCAAAGTGCATAAATTATACAATTTGTAAGGTGCGTCGCAAGTATTTAACCTTTACATATGTTTTTAGAGTTAATTTTTATTTTTTCTCTGTAAAGTAAATTTGCTTGCTGTTGGTTGCTGTTAAAGTACCCTCGGCACCCGGATTGCTCTCATTAAGCTTTTCTATAGCCGCCAAAGCCGTAAAGATTTTTTCTTGTACATCCTTTGTTTCGCCTAACTTTATAGTTATACGATTGTCATATACCATATAGTTCGTTACAAGGCTTTCTGAATATATTGCTGTTATCTTTTTAAGCTTCAAATCACTGACGCATTTCATAAGAGCTTCTATATCCGACACAAGGTCTTTATTTGTTATGGTCGCCGTTTTGCCGGGTACAGCAGTTTCAAACGCCGCTTTTTTAAGTTCGATTCCTTTTTTCGGAGCGGATTTGACATCTGCTTCAAGTATTTTAAAGTTATCGTCAAAATATGTATATGTGTCATTGCTGTTTTTTACATAATACACAAAGGACGGTTCTGTAACATTTACAATTACAGATGACGGCAATTTGCGTGTTATCTCCAAATTATATACATAAGGAAGATTTTCCTCAACTTTACTTGCAGCACTTTTTTTATCTATTGCAAACAGATTTTTACCCTTTTCGATAGGCAAAACCGATGTTATTTGCTGTGAAGTATATTTTTTTGTTCCCGTAACGGTAATTGTTTCTATTTTAAAGAAAACAGTCAAACACAATACAAGTACGATTATCGCAATTAGGAATACAAGTCCGATTGCCGTAAAAGCCACTCTGAATTTCTTTTTCAGTCTTCTTTTCTTTTTTACATGCCGAACATTCTGTTCTCTTGATTGAACGGGAGCGGATTTTGTCTTTCTTTTATTTGCCGCCGGTTTTTTGACATCTGCCTTTCTGTTTACAGATTGCATTTGCTCCTCTCTGTAAACCTTTGGCGGTTCAAGACCGAAAAAGCCGAGTTCATCATTAAGATGCTTCATAGCATCTACATTTTCTGTTTTTGTTTTTTTACTGTTCTTTTTCATCGTATACCCTCTTAATATCGGCACCAAGAGATTCCAACTGATTTTCAATACGCTCATACCCTCTGTCGATATGATGAATATCTTTGACGGTAGATTCTCCGTTTGCTTTTAAAGCGGCAATAACAACAGCCGCTCCGCCTCGCAAGTCGGTACATTTTACATCAGCCGGATAGATATTTTTAACACCGTTAACAACTGCAATTCTGTCGTTTACGCTTATATCAGTACCAAACAAATTCAGCTGTTCGATGTGCTTAAATCTGTTTTCAAATATGCTTTCTTTAATAATTGATGTTCCGTTTGCAACGGAAAGCGTAGCCATAACAATCGCCTGACAGTCCGTAGGAAAACCCGGATAAGCCATCGTTTCGATTTTTTTAACTCTTTTTAGTTTTTCGGGAGATTTCATATACAGGGATTTATTGTTTACGCTGACTGTACAACCCATTTCCTTAAATGCCGGCAAAGTCGGCATAATATGCTCAAGGCATACCTTATTTAACTCAACTTCACCGCCGGTAATTGCACACGCCGACATCAGAGTTGTTGCCAAAATTCTGTCGGGAATTACTGTATGCTCGACTCCGTGAAGTTTTTTTACGCCTTCGATTACAATCGTAGGTGTGGATATACCGGAAATTTTTGCACCCGCCTTGTTAAGAAAGCTTATCAAATCCGCTATTTCAGGTTCTCTCGCGGCATTAATAACAGTTGTCGTTCCGGGAGCCAAAACCGATGCAAGTATTATATTTTCCGTTGCACCGACACTCGGAAACGGCAACACAATCTCGGTACCTCTTACTTTTTTCTTTGCGGCACACACATTATGTCCGTTAGTGTAAACATTATATCCGAGAGCTTTCAGTCCCTTTAAATGAAGGTCAATCGGTCGAAGTCCGATTTCGCACCCACCGGGCAAATAAAGACAGGCTTTGTCTGCTCTTGACGCGAGAGCACCGAGAAAAACGATTGAAGAACGAAGCTCTTTCATTTGACTTTCCAATATATCAAACCGATTAATGTCGGACGCGTCAACAGTTAATGTATCGCCTTTTCGTTCAACCTTTGCACCAAGGTAGCGTAGAATATCAACAGTTACTTCAACATCGGACAACCTTGGACAATTATGTATAACGGAAATTCCGTTAATCAAAACGCAAGCGGAAAGAATCGGCAAAATGCTGTTTTTTGCACCGTGAACGGAAACACTGCCGTTTAATTTTTTACCGCCTATAATTTTTAAGCATTTCATAAAACCACCTATGGCAGTTTATGAATGAAGTCTTTGAAGTGTTAATTATTTTGCAAGAGAAATAATTATATCGGCAATTCTTTCGCGAGAGTCTAAAATTGACATATTTTTTGCATTTTTTTCTATATCAGCAAGCTCCGATTTATCGTTTATAAGCTCATTCATAAGAGCTTTGAGTGACTCTGTTGTCAAATCTTTTTCACGCAAAATTCTTGCCGCATTACGCTTAACAAGTGCCATTGCATTGTGGAACTGATGATTTTCGGCAACATACGGTGACGGAATAAGAATTGACGCCTTGCCCATTGCCTCGATTTCAGACAGTGAAGAAGCTCCGGCTCTTCCGATAACCAAATCGGCAGCCGCCATACAGGTATCCATATTATCAATATAAAGCCTTACTTCAACATTGCCTTTATAATATATATCATCGCTTTTTTTGGAAAAGCCGTTTTCTGCAAATTTGTAAAGATAATCTTTACCGTTCGTTCCAACGGAATGTATGTGATAAATGTCTGTTCTTTCGGCGTCTTCAAGGAGTATATCAAACATAGCGTCGTTGAGAGGTGCGGCACCGAGAGAACCGCCGAATGACAAAACAAGAGGTTTGTCATCTGCAATTCCAAGTTCAATTCTTGCTTCAAACTTTGATTTTTTAAGAAGTTCGCCCCTGACAGGAAGTCCTGTGACTACGGCATCGCACTTACCGTCCATATGACTTCTTGCGTCTTCAACCGTAAGCATAACCTTGTCCACTTTTTTGGAAAGTTGTTTGTTGGTAATGCCCGGATAAGCATTTTGCTCGTGAATGCAAGTCGGAATGCGGAGCTTAACAGCTTCATCAAGGACAGGGCCCGAAACATATCCGCCAAAGCCGATAACAACATCCGGATTGAATTCCTTGATTATATTTTTTGAATCCTTTTCCGATTTTACAAGCTTACCGACGGTTTTAACATTGTCAACAATTGCTTTTGGCGAAAAAGAACGCTTAAATCCGTTGATTTCGATAGTTTTAAAATTAAATCCTGCGTTTGGTACAAGCCTTGACTCCATATGGTCTACTGTACCGATAAACATAATTTCGCTGTCGGGATACTTCTCTTTAATATAAGAAGCAACTGCAAGTGCAGGATTGATATGACCTGCCGTGCCGCCTGTTGCAAATAAAAGTTTCATAATTTCTACCTCAATAATTCTTTGTATTTACTTTGCGTGAAATTGACAAAACAACGCCCATTTCAAAGCAAAGCATCAAAAGCGATGTGCCGCCGTAAGAGAAAAACGGCAATGCTATACCCGTATTCGGAATTGTGTCGGTTACAACAAGAATGTTGAAAATTGTCTGAATTGCGACCTGTAATACTATGCCCATAACCACAAGTGAAGAAAACTTATCATCACATCTTTGAGCAATTTTAACGCCTCTCCAAAAAAGAATTCCGAAAAGTACAATAATAAGCGTTGCACCGACAAAGCCGAGTTCCTCACAAACAATGGCAAAAATGAAGTCGTTTTGAGGTTCGGAAACATAAAGATATTTTTGCTTTGAATTGCCGAGACCCACGCCCCAAAATCCGCCGGAGCCGATTGCATAAAGGGAGTTGTTTGTTTGCCATCTTAGGCCGAGAGGTTGGAATGTTTTGTCTGTCCAAGCCCTAATACGGTCGCCCTGATATCCGGGCAGCACATCGGGATTGCTGATAACAATTACTGCAACAACAGCAACAAAGCATATACCGCCAACATACCACTGCCATTTTGTTCCGCCGCAAAACATCATTGCAAGACCTATCATAAAGACAAGAAGCGTACACGAAAGATGGTTTTCAAGATAAATCAACACACAAAATGAAGCGATTAAAGCAGCCGGGAATATAACGCCCTCTTTAAAATATTTCATTTTGTGTTGATTTTTGCTGATATACGTCGCCATGGCAAGAATAAGAGCAAATTTAGCAATGTCGGACGGTTGAAGAGTTATAGGTCCTATAGGAATCCAACGCTTAAAGCTCTCGCCGTTTCTGTCAACATCAACATGGTAAAACAAAACGAGTATCAATAATCCAAGCGATACAAAAAAGAGCGGTCGCTCAATTACTTTTAAAAATTTATGATTTATTTTTGACACAAAAAGCATAACGATAATGCCGACAACGGCAAATACAAATTGCCGTTTAAAATAATAATAGGAGTCGCCTTCGTTTTGCAAAGCATAAGGATAGGTTGCCGAAAACAGCATAATAAGACCTATTGTAACAAGTGCAAGCGTTGCGGCAAAGAACGGCAAATCGAATCCGCCGTTTGCTACCAAAAACGACATACCGGAATTTTTATCAAACGGATTTTTAGGTGCGTTTTTGGATTTTTTTCTTCTCGGCTGTTCGTAAGGCTCACTTTGTCTCATCGAACGGCGAGGAGGTTCCAAATCTCTGTTTGCCATATGCGGTGCTCCTTTCATAAATTTTTTCAAGAATTAATAGCCGAAGTACATAAGAACGAGTGCGACTGCACAGCCTACTGCGTTTACAATTGAAAATACAACACATATTTTCTTCTCTTTCCAGCCGCACATTTCAAAATGGTGATGAATAGGTGCCATTTTGAAAATACGCTTGCCGTGAGTCATTTTGAAATATCCGATTTGAATAATGTCGCTCATCGTTTCGCACACATAAACAAGACCTATAAGTACGAGAAGAAGCGGACACTTGATTGCAAATCCGAGTGCGGTAACAATACCGCCGAGGAAGAGCGAGCCGGTATCGCCCATAAAGGTTTTTGCCGGGTTCCAGTTCCAGCAAAGGAAGCCCAAAACTCCGCCTAAAAGTGCGGCAGAGAGAATGCCGAGACCGGCAAATTTGAGCATAACGGAAGCAATAATAAATGTAATCGCAACGGTAACCGTTACACTTGAGCAAAGACCGTCGATGCCGTCCGTAAGGTTAACGCTGTTTACGCAACCGACTATAATAAAAATCGAAACAAGCCAGAAAACAACGCCTGTAACAATATTCTTTTCAAAATTAACATTACCGATGAAAGGCAAATACCATACGGTATTGTGTGAAAGCCAAAGAGTTGCCGTATAACCGAACGCCATAACGAGTTGACCCAATGACTTTTGTTTTGCCGTCAAACCCTCATTTCTTTTAAGCTTGATTTTGATAAAGTCGTCTGTAAAGCCTATAACACCACAACCGAACGCAAGGCAAAGACCAGCGATAATCAGCACCTTATCTCTGCCAACGAGAACGGAAGCGTAATCGCTTTCAAGCTTGCCTCCCGAAAGAGTAAAAGTAAGCGTTCCGATAACAAAAGCAACGATTATACCGATAATGAACATCAAGCCGCCCATATTCGGTGTTCCCTGCTTTGACTTATGCCAAGACGGACCGATATCCAAAATGGTTTGACCGAATTTTAATTTACGAAGCCACGGAATAATTACAAATCCGAGACCGGCTGTGATACCGAAAGATATAACAGCGGTTATAATAAGTGCAACTGTTGTACTCATTGTTTTCTCCATCCTTTATATACAGTATTTATAATATCTTCGAGTTTCATACCTCGTGAGCCTTTAAAAAGTACGGCATCTCCCACCGACGCGGTTTTTAAAAGCATTTCAGACAATTTGTCCTTATCGTCAAACAAAAATGCGTTCTTAACTCCGCTTTGTTTTGCACCCTCAACATAATACTTTGCATCGGTGCCGTAAGCAAAAAGGTAATCAATATTGTTTTCACCGACCATATTGCCGACCTGTATGTGTGCGTCCTTTGAATAAGAGCCAAGTTCAAGCATATCGCCCAAAACAGCAATTTTTTTGTTACCCTTTATATCGTCTAATATTTTAAGCGACGCACGCATCGAATCGGGAGAAGCATTATAGCAGTCCTCAATTGAAGTTATGCCGTCAACATCAACAACCTTTTGCCTCATACCTGCCGGAACATAAGTGCTTAAAGCGTCGGCAGCCGATTGCGGGTCAACATTTAAGAAATATCCGACTGCAAAAGCCGCAAGAGCATTGTAAACATTGTGGATTCCGATTGTAGGGATAACAATATGTTGTTTCTTTCCGTAATATACAATATCAAAAGAAGTCAAATTGTCGTACTTTACGATATTCTCCGCCTTGAAATCGCCGTTTTCAATTCCGAAAAACACAACTTTATGATTGTCGTCCTTTACGGTTTGAAGCATATCGTTGTCACCGTTTAAAATTAGCGGTGCACCTTTTTCAAGTCCCTCGCAAAGTTCCAATTTTGCCTTTAAAATTCCTTCTCTCGAACCGAGATTTTCAATGTGCGACGAACCGATATTTGTAATAAGACCGACCGTCGGTTTAACCTCGTTTACAAGTCGGGAAATTTCGCCGAAATGATTCATACCCATTTCGATAACTGCGGCTTCGGTACTGTTGTCAATTTGAAACAGCATTTGCGGAACGCCTATTTCATTATTAAGGTTTCCCTGTGTTTTGATTGCATTATACTTTGCCGAAACAACAAGATGAGTAAACTCCTTTGTGGTTGTTTTACCAACCGAGCCTGTAAGACCGACCACGGGAATATCAAACTTTGAACGGTAAAAACCCGAAAGTTTGAGCATTGCTTTTGAAGTATCGTCAACCTTTATATATGCTCCGTTCGGCTGAATGTCCGAATGAATCATAACTGCCGAAGCACCGAGCGATAACGCGTCATTCGCAAATTGATGAGCGTCAAAGCGTTCACCCTTTATGCAAATAAACAGGCAACCTTTTGTAATTTTTCGTGTGTCTATGCAAACCGAATCAAATTCGGCGTCCGTATTATATGTTGCACCCAAATACGGTGCTATTTGAGATAGCTTTAATTTTTCCATTATTTATTAAGTTCCTCTAAAACTTCTGCCACAACTTCCCTCTCGTCAAAATGAATTGTACCGGTTGGAAGAATTTGATATGTTTCGTGGCCTTTACCGGCAAGAAGAATAATATCGTTCTTTTTGGCGTGCTTCATAGCCCAGGCAATTGCTTCTTTTCTGTTTTCAACAACCTCAAACGGAGTTTTGCTGTCTTTCATACCCTCAAGGATATCCTTGATAATCGCTCCCGGTTCTTCACTTCTCGGATTATCCGAAGTAACAACGCAAAAGTCCGACAAATCGGAGGCGATTTTACCCATTTTCGGACGCTTTGTTTTATCTCTGTCACCGCCGCAACCGAATACGGTTACAACCCTGCCGTTTGCGATTTCTTTAAGAGAAGAGATAATGTTTTCAAGTCCGTCCGGTGAGTGGGCATAGTCAATAATAACCGTATAATCCTGATTAGGAGTAGGCACAACTTCAATTCTGCCCTTTACGCCGTTTGAATTACTGATTGCTTCAAGGACATCGGTAAAATCAACGCCGAGAGTCAAAGCTACGGATGTGGCACATAGCGAGTTGTAAACACTGAATCTGCCCGGAATAGGACAGTTTACTCTGCCGATTTTTTCACCGATAAGGTCATACTTAACGCCCTGTGAAGAAAAGCGAACATTTCTTGCAGTGTAATCGGCTTTCATATTATCAATGCCGTAAGTAACGGTTTTGCAATTACAACCGTCAACGATTTTAAGTCCGTATTCATCGTCAACATTGGTTACGGCAATGTCGCAAGCTTTGAAAAGAAGCTTTTTTGCTTCAAAATAGTTTTCCCAAGTTTTGTGATAATCGAGATGGTCCTGAGTGAGATTTGTAAACGCACCGATGTGAAATCTTATACCCTCTACTCTGCCCTGAGCAAGTGCCTGTGACGACACTTCCATAATGCAGTATTCACAATTTGCGTCAACCATTTTTCTGAAAAGTGATTGCAATTCGTGTGGGTCGGGAGTGGTATAATGTGCAGGATATATTTCACTGCCCACCATATTTTGAACAGTGCCGATAAGTCCGCATTTTTTACCGACATTTTCTAAAATTTGCTTAATCAAAAATGTTGTAGTTGTTTTGCCGTTTGTGCCTGTCAGACCGATAAGCTTAAGACTGTCGGCAGGATTTCCGAAAAACGAAGCACATATTGGCGAATATGCCTTGCGTGTGTCGTCAACGATTACCTGATTTGCAAGTCCCAAATCGTGGTCGCAAACAACGGCAGCCGCACCTTTTTTAAGCATATCTTCGGCAACAGAATGACCGTCAAACGACGCACCCTTTATG
>CAVBQD010000007.1:0-27660 GCA_963597385.1 bacterium
ATTTTATCCTGCGGCGTTCCGGTCATTACACCGGCTGTTTTCCCCGAAAGAGCTTTCCAAACTTCTTCTTCGGATTCTGATGAAGCGGTGGCGTCTGCCGCAGTTGTTGTCTCTGCCAATGCAGAGCAAGGTACGCCTATGCACAGTATCGCAAGCATAATTATGCAAACTGTTCGAATAAAAATGCTGTTCTTTTTATTCATATAAAAGCCTCCTTTTAATATCTATCATAATATATTACCATTTTGATGTTAAAAATACAATCCTTTTGCGTATATAAAATAAATTATTTTTTAATATACAAGTTGAAATTCGTGTATATATATGCTATACTAAAAAATAATAAATTTTTAGATATTTACGATTCGGCAACTTCGGTTGCGTAAGGATGAAAATGGATTATATCAAATTCGGCAACGGAGCGGAAAACTTTGTTATTCTTCCCGGACTGTCAATACACAGTGTTATGCGTTATTCACAAGCCATTGGAGAAGCGTATAAGGATTTTACGGATAAATACACCGTTTATGTTTTTGACAGAGCCAAAAGCATAAGCGAAGGATATACGGTAAATGATATGGCGGCGGATACCGCACAAAAGATGAAAAGTCTGGGTATTCAAAAAGCCGATGTGTTCGGTGCGTCGCAGGGCGGAATGATTGCACTGTATATGGCGATTGATTATCCTCAACTTGTAAACAAAATGATTCTTGCTTCAACTCTTGCAAAGCCGAACGATACTTTTAATGAAGTGCTTGAAGAATGGGTTGACCTTGCCGAAAAGAAGAAAGAAACCGAACTTATTTCAAGTTTTGTTGACAGGGTTTATTCCGAGCAAACATTGAGTGCGTACAGAGATGTTCTTGTTTCGTCCGAGGCGGGAATTACCGATGAAGAGTATCTCAGATTTTTGATTTTAGCCAAGGCGTGCAGAACATACGATTGCAGTGCAAAAATTCCCGATATAAAATGCCCTGTGTTCGTTATAGGCTGTGATGGTGACCGTGTTGCAACGGCACAGGCGTCAAGTCAAATAGCCAAGGCTCTTAACTGCAAGGTTTATATTTACGGTAAAAGCTACGGCCACGCCGTATACGATGAAGCACCCGATTACAAACAGCGTTGCTTGGATTTCTTAAAAGAAAATAATTAGGATATATTAATTCAGCCGTCGGTCGGCTATGTTGATAAAGGAGATGAAGTTCAGCTTGTTGTATTTAATAATTGCCACGATTATCCCCACATTTTTGGTGGTATTGTTTTTAAAGTTAGGTGAAAATGAAAAAATAAAACGTATGCCGAATGCGGCTAAGCAGGTCATAATCGGTATCGTATTCGGTTTGTATGCAATAGGCTGTACGGAGTTCGGAGTTGACATCAACGGTGCGGTAATCAATGTGCGTGATACGGCACCTATTGTTGCCGGTCTCGTTTTCGGCGGGCCTGCCGGAGTTATTGCCGGTTTAATCGGCGGTATCGAAAGATGGTTCAGCGTATATTGGGGCGGCGGTGAAGTAACAAGATTAGCTTGTTCGCTTGCGACCGTAATTGCCGGACTTACAGCCGCTAATCTCAGAAAGATTATGTTCAAAAAGCAGCGACCGTCCGCTAATTTTGCCGTGGCTATCGCTCTCGGAACAGAAGTACTTCATATGCTTCTTGTTTTGCTTACAAATATGGACAATATGAGCGTTGCGTTTGAATTTGTACAAAAATGCACCGCACCTATGATTATCCTTAATGTTATTGCTACGGGACTTGCGGTTATTCCGTCCAAAAAGATTAGTTTTAAATCCGAAAAGCCGAAAAGAATTGTTAAAAGCTTTTTGAACGCTTTGTTTGTATGCGTTTTCATTCTTTTTACAATCACTTGTTCGATAACTTATGTTATCAATACAAATATAGCCAAAAGCGAGGCTAAAACTCTTTTGTCGGGTAACTTAACCGATGCTACGCAGGAAATAGAAAGAAACGGTATAACCGACAGGCTTTCACATTGGCGAACAGGTCAATCCGGCGGCGTGCTTATTTGCGATAAAGAAGGCAATCTTCTTGCCGCAAGTAAAGAGGGCGAACCTATTAAAGTTGAAGATTACAGCGAAACTTACGGTGAGCTTAAAAATTCCCTTGATGAAGATACTTTCTACAAAACCGAAATTAACGGTGAAAAAATGTATTGTGAATACCGTGCGTATTCGGATTATTATGTGTTTGCATATATGCCGTCCGATGAAGCGGATCTTTCAAGCAATGTTACCCTGTATATGATTTTGTTTATGGAAACATTGATTTACATTACCGTTTTTTGCCTTGTTTATCAAATCACAAGAATTAAATTTATTGAAAAAATCGAGAGCATAAATTCCGGACTTAATAAAATAGTCGAAGGGGATTTGGACACAAAGCTTGATGTAAGAAGCAGTTACGAATTTTCTCAGCTTTCAGATGACATAAACTCAACGGTCGACACATTAAAAGACCATATTTCGGATGCGAAAAAGAGAATCGAACGGGAACTTGAACTTTCAAGGCAAATTCAAAAATCTGCCGTTCCGTTTATATTCCCGCCGTTCCCGAAGCGTGACGATTTTGATATTTATGCACTTATGAATACAGCTAAAGAGGTCGGCGGTGACTTTTACGACTTCTATTTTACCGACGACAAGCACTTTGCGTTTTTGATTGCCGATGTTTCCGGTAAGGGTATACCTGCCGCAATGTTTATGATGGCAAGTAAAACGCTTATTAAGAGCCTTGCCGAAAGCGGTAACACCGTTGATGAGGTTTTCAATAAAACCAACGAAAAACTGTGTACAAACAACGACGCAGGTATGTTTGTTACGGCGTGGATAGGTGTTATAAATCTTGAAACGGGACATATGGCGTTTGCAAATGCCGGTCACAATCCGCCGCTTATTTGTAGGAAAAACGGCGAATTTGAATACTTGAAATCAAAGCCGAATTTCATTTTGGCAGGTATGGACTGCACGGTTTACAAAAAGCACGAGTTGTGGCTTAATCCGGGTGATGAGATTTATCTTTATACAGACGGAGTTACCGAGGCAAACGATGTTAACGGCAAGCTTTTCGGAGATGACCGTTTGCTTAAAAGTATGCACGGCTTGGGTGGAGAGTCGCCGGAGGTCATTTGCAAAAAGATTGAAAACGATGTCAGTGAATTTGCGAAAGATGCCGAGCAAAGCGACGACTTAACAATGCTGTCATTCAGACTTAATCATATGAAGGGTCCAAACAGCATAACCGTTTATCCGGATATGGATTCGCTTGAACGGGTAAATAACTACATTAATAAGATGCTTAAGAAAATCAATGTTTCAAAAAGCGTTCTTAACAAAATCAGCGTTATAATCGATGAGATTTATTCAAACATAGAAAACTACAGTTCTGCAACAAGTCTTACGGTGTCATATTCACTTCAAGACGAACAGTTGATGTTGACATTTACGGACAACGGCAAGCCGTACGACCCGACTGTAAGTAAGGACCCTGATACCGCTTTGTCGGCGGAGGAAAGAGAAATCGGCGGACTTGGAATATTTATGGTGAAGAAAATGTCATCGTCAATCGATTATAAGTATGAAAATACAAAAAATATTCTAAAAATCACTGTTGATTTAAAATAGAACGGAGTTGATATTTTGTATAATAAGGCTTTGGTTTTTGCAATTGAAGCACATATAAATCAAAAAAGAAAAGACGGCAAGCCGTATATCAATCACCCGATTTCGGTTGCCATTGAGCTTGCGAAAAACGGTGCCGATGACGAGCTGATAAGTGCAGGATTGCTTCACGATACAATCGAAGACACAACCGTGTCGTACGATGAGTTGAAAGAAGAGTTCGGCGAGGGCGTTGCGGAATTGGTGTCGGGAGATACCGAAGACAAAAAGCTGTCGTGGAAAGACAGAAAAAAGGCAACGATTGAATTTGCCAAAACAACCGACAATCGCAGATGTCAAATGTTGATTTGTGCAGACAAGCTTTCAAATCTTAAAGATATAAAAGAATCTATTGAGCGTTGCGGCGATGAAACTTGGTCGATTTTCAGATACGGCAAGAACGAGCAGGCGTGGCTTTACACAAGCCTTGTTGATGCTTTAAAGCCGTTGGAGGATTTGACTATGTACAAAGAGCTCAAGCAAATAGTAACAGAAATTTTTTAATAACGGGAGAAGTTTTTATGAGCATTAAAATTGAAACAAAGAATGATCTTACATATGTGTTTGTATCGGGTAGTATCACTTCGGCAAATGCAGGAAAATTTGAAGAAGCTATTGCCGATAAGCCGGGCGATACGGCAGGAATTATTATTGACGCAAGTGAGCTTGAATTTATTTCATCGGCAGGACTTCGTGTTATTCTCGGTGCAAAAAAGAGATGCGGCAGCGGAACATTTAAGGTTGTCGGCGTAAACAACGATGTTAAGAGCGTATTTGATGTAACGGGCTTTTCGGAAATAATGGACATTGAGGGTAGCGTTCGCCAAATAAGCGTTGACGGTTGCGAACTTATCGGTGCCGGTGCGTGCAGTGAATGTTACCGTTTGGACGACGAAACAATTGTTAAACTGTACTATTCTCATGTTAAAAATGAGGAAATTGAAGCAGAAAAAGCACTTGCAAAGAAAGCCTTTGTTATGGGCGTTCCGACTGCTATTTCTTATGATATTGTAGAGTGTGACGGCAGAACAGGCGTTATGTACGAACTTATTAAGTCAAAAACTCTCGGTGAGCTTATCAGAGAGGACTACGCTAATGTTGATAAGTACATTGAAATGTATGTAAATGTATGCAAAAAGGTTGCTTCAATAAAAACGGACGACCCGGAAATTCCTGATTTTAAGGCTGTTAACCGTGTTGATATAGACAATCTTACAACGATTGATGACCGTGAAAGAGAATATTTGCACAAGTTTTTGGATATCGTACCAAACGGCAACAACTGTATTCACGGCGATTTGAACCTTAACAATATAATGGTTGAAAACAACGAGTGCTTGCTTATCGATATGGGCGAACTCGGTATCGGTACACCGTTGTTTGACATTTCAAGAATTATTTTCTCAATGTGCTACGGCAATCCGGCACCGGGCGAATTCAATTCGTTTTACAAAATGTCGAGTGAGCAGGTAACCGAAATATTTAACAAGTTTATGCTCAAGTATTACGGTGAACCGTTTGAAGAGGCTGTTAAAAAGGACGACAGCTTGAAGTGGCTTTATCCTCTTGCTTGGTTCAGATGTGCGGTTTCTATGCTTAAAGCAAACAGATGGAACGAAGAAAAGAGAGCGTTGGCAAAGGATTTGCTTGACAATCATCTTATTCCGTTTGTTGACGAGCAAACAAAATAAGCCTTAGGCTGATAATTAACAGATGTTTTAAAAGTGTCGTGAAGTTTTACGGCACTTTTTGTTTTTTATCCGTCTCGATTTTCTTTACGAATGAACATTTTAGAAAACAATATGATATAACGGTTTGAGAAATTAATCGAATATTTGAAGAAGCAAATAAAGAAAGGCACGGCGTAAGGCAATAACAGGCAAGAAAATTCAGTAACGCACTGTTGTCTTTTGCAAGCAATAATAGTATAATGAATTCGGTTATAATTTAAAAATTCAGAGCGAACGGAGTTTGTATATGCTTAATAAATTACATTTGGCAATGATAGAATTGTATAACGGTGATGCAAAAAGGATTCAACATTTTTGCAAGGTTCACAGCTATGCCAAACTTATTGCCGAAACCGAAAATGTTGACGATAAAACGCTGTTTATTATAGAAACGGCGTCGCTTACCCACGATATAGGTATTCATATTTGTGAGGAGAAATACGGAAATTGCAACGGAAAATTGCAGGAAAAGGAAGGTCCGGCAATAGCAAAAGCTTTGCTTGAAAAATTGGGTTTCGATGACGATATTTCAAACAGAGTTCAATATCTGATTGCCCATCATCACACCTACGACAACATAACTGATATAGATTATCAAATACTTGTAGAAGCCGACTTTCTTGTTAATATGATGGAAGACAATCTTTCAAAATCGGCAGTTCAAAATGCATATAACAAAATTTTCAAAACCTCTTGCGGTAAAAAAATCTGTAAAGATATGTTCGGCTTATAATCATATGTAAAAGCGTTCGAAATTTTTGAGTTCGGATGCTTTTGTTTTTATCGTTTGGAAAGGCTTTTTTGTTGTTGACATTTTATTGATTATTTGGTAGAATATCCACGGTTAGTACAAGCTAACTGAAATTTTTATCAAAAGGTTAGCGTATGCTAACGATTTACGGAGGACGAAAAATGTCAAAAAAATTATCAGTTGTTTTATCAGTTTTAGTGTTGACGGTTGCACTTTTGTGTACATCGATGAGCGTATTTGCAATGGGACCGAGCAAAAGCGGTGTTTATGAGGTTTCTATTGAAATGTGGCACGCCGAAAAAGAAAAATTATCGATGGGTGACAGCTATATAGTTCACACTGCACTTCTAACAGTTGACGGCGATGAAAAAACTCTTACCATTGCACCTACGGAAACATCAAGCGATATGCAGTTTTGGTATTATAAAGACGGTTCTACCGAGGGCGATACGGTAGAAATCGAGCAATCAAACGATGTTGAAATCGACGGTAAAAAATATGATATTGCTTTTGAATTCCCAATTAAGAGCGACGATGAATTTGTGGGAGTGAAGTTTGCGGCTTCGGCTATGCCTCTTTCACCGTCTGCCAGAATAAAAGTAGATTATGACAGTGCAAAGAGAATCGGCGATGTTAAAAAGGAAACCACAACCAAAGAAACGACCACCGCAGAAACCACAACGGTAACCACAACGGTTCTTGAAAGCACAACTCAGCAACTTGAAGAAACACAGGAAAGCAAAAGCTCAAACAAAGGCGTAATCATTACCGGCGTTGTTGCGGGAGTTGTTGTAATCGGTGTAATTGCTGTAATTATAATTAAGAAAAAATCAAACTGACGGGTGAATTATGAAAAAAGCTTTTAAAAAATTTGAAGTAAAAGACTTTGTCTTTTTGGCAGTTCTTTCGGCGGCAATGACTTTGTGCGGCGGTATAACAATGCCGCTTGTTATGCACACAACCGTTTTTGGACTTCGCAATATGGCTGCGGCTCCGATTTATTCCATTTTTGTTGCAATAGGACTTATGAAAGTCAGAAAACCGGGAGCACTTACAATTATAGGTTTGTTTTCTGGTGCTCCGCTTGTGTTCTTTTCAACCGTAATGTTTTTTAACAACTTTATTTCGGCTATAATAGCCGAGCTTATTATGCTATTGATATTTAAAGGTTATTCAAAAAAGAGTGCTGTTTTTGTAACAACGGGAATATATATGCCGTTTTCACTCCCCATATCGGTGCTGTTCAGCATTTGGCTGAACGGTCAAAGCTATGAACAATTGATTGCCAAGCCGGCGGTATCGGTTTTAACATCAATAGGCACAATAATTCTTGCGTTTGTCGGCTCGGCAATAGGTATGAAAATTGCCGCAGAACTTCAAAAAGCAGGCAAGCTCAAGCCTTACGGAGAAGAAATCGATGTTTGAAGCATTTGAAGTAAAAAAGCCGTTTTATCCGCTTGTATCTTTTGTTTCGTCGATAGTTTTGCTTGTTTTCGGAATGTTGTTTTCAAAGAATATTTTGGCATTTGCTTTTGCAGGTGCCGTATTTGTGCTTTTTTCTGTTTTCGGTTTTTTCAAAAGCACCTGGAAAATGACCGTTGCAATGGGCGTGTGCGGACTTGTTATCGGCGGATTGTCCTTTTTGACCAACAGAAGCTTTGATGCGTTTTGGCAAACTGTATTGAGAATGATTTTGCTTGGACTTTGTGCCGTACCGATGGTCAGCACATCGCCGTGCGATTTAACAAGATGTCTTGCAAAACTGAAGTGCCCGAGAGTGATTACTCTCGGTATGCTTGTAACTTTGAAATTTATTCCTGTTTTGGCAAGCGAAATAAAGCAGATATGGGAGGCTATGAAAGTCAGGGGTGCAAATATGAATTGGTACAGACCGAGTTGTATTTACCGTGCGTTTATTATTCCGCTTGTGATGAGGATAATCGGAATATCCGACACATTGTCGCTGTCGCTTGAAACAAGAGCGTTTACGCTTGACGAGTCACAAAGTTCGGTGTACAGAGAAGTTAAGACGAAGCCCCGCGATTTTGTCTTTTTTATCTGCGTTGCAGTGCTTTGCATTGTCGGAGGTGTTGTTATATGGGCGTAGCTGTTAAATTAAGCGATGTTACATTTAAATATGACGGTGCAAAGGAAAATGTGCTTGAAAATGTCAGCTTCAGCATAAATTACGGAGAAATCGTTTTGCTCTCGGGTGTGTCGGGCGAGGGAAAAAGCACGCTTTTGTCAATTATTAACGGTGTGATTCCGTTCGTAACTCCGGGCAAACTTTCCGGAAGTGTGGAAATAGGCGGAAGTGATGTTACAAAACAAAAGGTCAGTACCCGCTCAAAACTTGTAGGCACGGTTCTTCAAAATGCCGACGAACAAATCGTTTATGATTTTGTTAATGATGAAATTGCGTTCGGTTGCGAGAATTTGAATATTTCTCCCGATGAAATCGAAAGACGGATAGAAAAATATACGACACTTCTTCATATTGATAAGTCGGCAAGAACAAAATCAATGTCGGGCGGTCAAAAGCAAAGACTGATTACTTCTTCAACCCTTGCAATGGAGCAAAAAATAATCATTCTTGACGAACCGCTTGCAAATCTTGATACCGACGGTGCACATATTTTGCTTGGTGCTCTTAAATCGCTTGCCGAAAAAGGCTATGCCGTTCTGATTGTGGAGCATAGGCTTGATGTTGTTAAAAATTATGTTGACCGTGTTATGTGGATTGAAAATAAATGCGTGTTTGTAAGCGATGACAAAGAAAGACTTGACACGAGTATAAAATCCGTTAAAATATCACATAAGGGTTGCTCAGGACAAACACTTATAAAAGCTGAAAATATTGTGTTTTCGGCAGGAAACAGAAATATAATTGACGGGCTTGATATTGAAATAAATGCCGGTGAGCGAATTGTTTTGCTTGGCGAAAACGGTTGTGGCAAAACAACGCTTATGCGAACTCTTGCAAGGCTTAACAAGCTTAGCGGAGGAACGGTAAATCAGTCGCTTACAAAAAGCAACAAGGCAAACGGCAAATGGTTTTCACAGGTGGGATATGTTTATCAAAATCCTGTGTATCAGCTTTTTATGCCTACGCTTTTGAGCGAAATCTTATTTAAAGCAAAGGATGAGCCTACCGCAAGAAAAATGATTGAAGCGTTCGGGCTTTCGGGACTTGAGGACAGACATCCACAGTCGCTTTCCGAGGGACAGAAGCGTCGTGCTTCGATAGCCGCAATATGTGCGGGAGAGCCTAAGGTACTGTTCCTTGACGAGCCTACGGTCGGTCAGGATTATGAAAACCTTTGCAGAATAGTAAATACAATAAACGAACTCAACAAAACTCTCGGTACGGCGGTCGTTACCGTTACTCACGATAAGCGTTGTGCGGCGGCACTTGCCGACAGAGTTTTGATTATGGATAAGGGCAAAATCCGTCAGGAAGGAACTTACGCTCTTGCCGATGAATATTTGAATAAGGATTAAAGGAAAATTAGGAGAGAGTATATGATTAAAACAAGACTTATAGGGCAGGTGCCGTCATCAAAAAAGTACATCGCCCTAACCGTGCTTGCACAATGGCTAAAGACAGTTGCAAACATTGTAATGATGTTTGTTTTGTCAAATTTGCTTGCGTGTATACTTGATAAAAAGGTATTTGATTTTACCTCGCTTCTTCCGTATTTATGCGGAATTTTGGCAGTAATGATTGTTCGTTACGCTTGCGGTTTCGCAAGTTCAAAAACATCGTTTTACGCCTCGAGTGAAGTAAAAAAGGTACTCAGACAAAAAATGTATAAAAAACTCACCCGAATGGGAGCTACCTATCACGAAAAGGTGTCAACTTCGGAAGTTTTGCAGGTTTTTGTGGAAGGTGTTGACCAGCTTGAGCTTTATTTCGGCAAATATCTTCCGCAATTCTTTTTTGCAATGCTTGCACCGATTACTCTTTTTGCGGTTCTTGTTTTTGTCAGCTGGAAAGCGTCACTTGTGCTTCTTATCTGCGTTCCGCTCATTCCGCTTTCAATCGTTGCCGTTCAGAAAATTGCAAAACGGCTTTTGAATAAATATTGGGGCGTTTATACAAATCTCGGCGACACATTCCTTGAAAATATTCAGGGTCTGACAACGCTTAAAGTCTATCAGGCGGACGAGAGAAAAAATGTTGAAATGAACGAAAAAGCCGAAGAATTCAGAAGAATTACAATGAAGGTTCTTACAATGCAACTCAATTCGGTAAGCGTTATGGATATTGTTGCATATGCCGGCAGTGCCGTTGGCGTTGTTATTTCGATTGTCCAGGTGAAAAACGGCACAATTACTTTGCCGCAGGCATTTTTGATTATTATGCTTGCCGCCGATTTCTTCTTACCGCTTCGACTTCTCGGCTCATTCTTCCATGTTGCCATGAACGGTATGGCGGCAAGTGATAAGTTGTTTAAACTTCTTGATACCGATGAGGACGAGCACGGTACTCTTGTTGTTGATGATTTCGATAAGGATATTGTTATTGATAATCTCACTTTTTCCTATGATAATGAAAAAACGGTGCTTAACGGAATTAATGCGGTTATCGAAAAACATAAGCTTACAAGCATTGTCGGAGAATCGGGTTGCGGCAAAAGTACGCTTGCTTCTCTTCTTTGCGGCACAACAAAGGGTTATTCGGGCAGTATTTCGGTTGACGGTGTTGAAATTAAGGATATAGACGAAAAGTCGCTTATGCGAAATATCACAGCCGTTAATTTTAATTCATATATTTTTGCCGGTACGGTCAGAGAAAATCTTATTGTTGCCGACCCGTCTGCAAACGACCAAAAGATGATTGATGCACTTACAATGGTTAATCTTTGGTCGTTTCTCGAATCGCAAAACGGACTTGATACCGAACTCTCTCAGCAGGGAAGTAATTTCTCGGGCGGTCAAAAACAGCGACTTGCTATTGCAAGGGCACTTATGCATAACACGCCTATTTACATATTTGATGAAGTAACTTCGAATATAGACGCCGAAAGTGAGAATGATATTATGTCGGTTATTCACAATATGGCAAAGATAAAAACGGTTATTCTTATTTCTCACCGACTTGAAAATGTTGTTGCGAGTGACAGAATTATTCTTCTCGATAAAGGTCAAATTGAAGAAACGGGCACGCACAGTGAGCTTATGGCACTCGGCAAAAAATACAGTCTTATGTATTCGGCTCAAGCCGAACTTGAAAAATATGCAAAGGAGGAAGAGTAATGGAAAGAAAACAATCGGGCTTTAAAATTATGATGAGGCTGATTAAACTTGTAAAACCGCTTGCGGGATTTATGGTTCTTGCAGTTTTGCTTGGAGTTACCGGTTTCCTTTGTGCAATTCAAATTACAACGCTTGGCAGTATGACGCTTCTTACCGCAGCAGGTATAGACGGCGGTGTGGCAATCAAAACAGGTTGTATTTGTATTATTGTTTTTGCTGTTTTGCGTGGATTTTTGCATTACGGCGAACAGGCCTGCAATCACTATATAGCGTTTAAACTTCTTGCACTTATTCGCGACAAGGTGTTCAAATCGCTTCGCAGGCTCACGCCGGCAAAACTTGAGGGCAAAGATAAAGGCAATCTTATATCTATTATTACAAGCGATATCGAACTTTTGGAGGTGTTTTACGCACACACGATTTCACCTATTTGCATTGCGTTTTTAACAAGCCTTCTTATGCTTATATTTATCGGCAGATACAGCGTATTTCTTTCACTTGTAGCATTGGCGGCTTATGTTACCGTCGGTGTAATTATTCCGCTTGTTTCTTCAAAGTTCAGCAAAAATATCGGTATGTCATACCGTGAAAGTTCCGGTGCTCTTTCGGGCTATGTGCTTGACAGTATGCGTGGACTTTTGGAGTCAATCAGATACAACTCAACCGATAAAAGACTTGAAAAAATGAATGAAAAAACCGATGAACTCAATTCTCTTCAAAAGGAGCTTAAAACCGTTGAGGGTCACTCGGTATCGGTTACGGATATTGCAATTATTTTCTATTCCGTTTTGATGTTGATTGTTGCAATCGTGCTTTATCAAAAGCAGATTATCGGCTTTGACGGGCTAATCGTTTCAACTGTTGCGATGATGAGCTCGTTCGGTCCCGTTGCCGCACTTTCAAATCTTGCCGGCAATCTTACACATACCCTTGCAAGCGGTGAAAGAGTGCTTGCAATTCTTGACGAAACTCCTGTTGTTGACGAAAACTTAACGGGTAAAGAGGTTGAGTTTGACGGAATGGAATGCGAAAATGTAAGCTTCGCTTATGATAAAGAGCAAATACTTGAAAACTTTAACATTTCGGTTCCGAAAAACAAAATCATTGCAATCAACGGTCCATCCGGTTCCGGCAAATCAACCGCTCTTAAGCTTATGATGCGTTTTTGGGATGTTCAAAACGGAAAAATTACTATGTCGGACGAAAACATTAAAAATATAAAAACTTCGTCGTTGCGAGATAATCAAAGTCTTGTAAGTCAGGAAACGCAACTTTTTAACGATACTATTGAAAACAATATTAAAATCGCCGATTACAATGCAACAAGACAGCAGATTGAGGAGGCGGCAAAGAAAGCTTCAATACACGATTTCATAATGACATTGCCAAAGGGATACGATACGAATGTAGGCGAACTCGGCGATCTTCTGTCAGACGGTGAAAAGCAGAGAATAGGACTTGCAAGAGCCTTTCTTTGTGACGCTCCGATGATTATGCTTGACGAACCGACAAGCAATCTCGACGCACTTAACGAGGGCAATATTCTTAAATCAATTGAGCAAGCAAGTCAAGGCAAAAGCATCGTGCTTGTTTCTCACAGAAAATCAACAACAAAAATCGCCGATGAGGCATACACGGTTTATAGGGGTAGATTGTCATGAAAAAAGACAGAATAACAAGAGAAAAAGAAATGCTGCCTGAAATGGTTAAAATCTATTGTCACGGCGTACATAAAACAAAAAAAGGCGAGCTTTGCAAAGAATGTCAGGAACTCACCGATTATGCACTTTTTAGACTTGACCATTGCAGATGGGGTAACGACAAAAATTTTTGCTCTCAGTGCCCGTGTCATTGCTACAAACCCGATATGAGGGCAAAAATCAAAGAAGTTATGCGTTATAGCGGACCGAGAATTATGCTTTATCATCCCCTTGTCGGCTCAATCCACGGAATAGAAACCGTTAAAGGCATAATCAAAGCAAAAAGAAATAAATAAAATATGTGTTGCAAATTTGCCTGATTTTTTATTGGCGTTTGCAGTACATTTTATTATTTGAATTGTGGTTTACGTTTCTTTATGATATAATAAAGCGTCAAAAGGAGGCTGAATGGTGTTTTGTAATCAAAAGGTGGATTTTCATTCGCATTATCTTTCACCTACATATTATGAATATTTGGACAAATATGAGGGAGCAACTCCCGATGATTTTCCTACTCCCAAATGGAGCGAAAAAAGTCATATAGAACTTATGGATAAGCTTGGTATTGCGTTTGCGTTTATCAGCGTTTCATCACCTAATCTGTCAAAGGCAGACAAAGAAACCGAGATTGATATGGTGCACAAAATCAATCTTGAAGGTGCCGAAATTGTAAAAAACAATCCGCAAAGGCTCGGACTTTTTGCAAATCTTCCTTTGCCTCATACTGACGAAGCGGTGGAAGAAGCAAGATTTGCGGTTGAAAAATTGCATGCTGACGGCTTCGGTCTTTCCACAAACTATGCAGGGATTTATCTCGGTGACGCAAGGTATGACAAACTGATGGAATATTTTGATTCAATCGGCACCGTTGTTGCCGTGCATCCTGTTAAGCCGTCGGGACTCCCTAAAGGTGTAAACGGTGAGCTTCCTATTCCTGCTATGGAATTTTTTATGGATACCACAAGAACATTTACCCATATGGTTATGCACAACATTTTCGGCAGATACCCAAATATTAAGTGGATATTTCCGCATGCGGGGGCGTTTTTGTCAATTCTGTCCGACAGAATGAGCGGCTTTGCAATGCAGTTCAGGGGCAAAATGGCAGTTCCTGTTCCGCTTGATTTTAAGGGCGATATGAAGCATGTTTATTTTGATGTTGCCGGTTTCCCTGTTAACAAACAGCTTCATGATTTGCTTCTTGATGTCAGCGTTGACAATTTGCTTTACGGCTCGGATATGCCGTATACACCGAATATTGCCTGCATAGCCCAAACAGGCGGACTTGAAGCCGTATCGGGTATGAGCAAAAATGAAAAGAATGCAATGTTCACCTTTAATGCCGTTAAGCTTGTGCCGAGGCTTGCCGATATTTTGAATGTTAATGTCAGCGGCAAAACGGTTTGTTATGCAGATATTCCGCTTACTTTCAAGGAAAAAGCAAGCCGAAATGTCAGAAAAACAATATCAAAGCTTTACAATGCAGTGTTTAAATAATAAGGGAGATTTGTTATGAACGAAGAAATAAAGGATTTGATTGCCGAGGCAGACAAGGCTATCGAGGAAGAACGATTTGATGATTTGATGAATTTTTACACCGATGACGCAGTGCTTGTTGTAAAACCGGGTCTGGAGGTTCACGGCAAGGAGGCAATTAAATCGGCATTTATCAAGATTGCCGCTTATTTTAAAAACAGCGTTGTGCCTACTCAGGGTAAAATGCTTATGCTTGAAGCAGGAGATACTGTGCTTGTTTTGTCACAAACCTTACTTGAAGCGGATAACAAAAGTGAGTCGGAATACAGTATGGACAGGCGTGCAACCTATGTTTATCGAAATGTCGGCGGCAAATGGCTCTGTGCTGTAGACAATTCATACGGTACAACCTTACTTGATTAAAAATAAATATAATTATCAGGCTGTCGATAACGACCCTGAAACACGCTGGTAATTTTGACTGCCTTATTAAAATATAAGGTAGTCTTTGTATTTTCAAAGACAGATAAATGCGAAATGTTTTTTGAGTTTATTTGCAGTTTAAATTTTTGCTTTACAATGGTGGGTGTAAAATGTAGTATAGTTGTAGGTGATGTTATGACTGTTAAAAAGCGACTTGCAATATCCAATATTATAATGATAATAATCCCCGTGCTTATTACTCTTCTTGTGGGAGTTGTGTGTTTTGCGGCTGTTTATATTACTTTGTACAATTCAAACGGCTTTGGGTTTGAATCAAGCGGTGAATTCTACAATACAAGTCAAGCTGTGTCGAGTAAGATGTACGAGGTATTCGAGCACGGAAGCGAAGATACCAAAACGAGGCTTGAAGCAATCGGTAATATAATTGATAAAAAAACAACTTATGTTCAGGTTTATGAAAACAGTGAAGATTTTTATAAAATCGGGAATGAAGATATAGCGGACGCAACGCTTGCCGCTGCGGTGCAAAATTTAGGCAATGACGCCTTTGTTTCAAATATAGAGCATGAGCTTTATTACTATAATTGCACGGTTAACGACAACACTTACGAACTTTATTTATACTCAAATAACAATCATCAGGATAACACTAAAACAGAAAAGGTTTTGATTGTGTCGGTTTTTGCCGTCGGAATAGCCGTTGTGCTGTCTGTTATTTTTACGAATAGATTTTTGATTCGATTTGTCTTTAAAAAAATTGAAGAACCTATTGATATTTTATCTTACGGGGTTAACGAAATAGCCGGCGGCAATCTTGACTATCGCATTGAATATAATAAAAATGATGAGTTTTTGCCTGTGTGCATTGCGTTTAACGATATGGCAGACAGATTGAAGCAGTCCGTTGAACTTACACAGAAAAACGAAGAAAGCAGAAAAGAACTTCTCCTTGATATTTCACACGACTTGAGAAGTCCGCTTACATCAATTCAGGCGTATGTTGAGGGACTTATCGACGGAGTTGCCGATTCACCTCAAATGAGGGATAAGTATTTGCAGACTATCAAGCGTAAAACCGTTGACATAGAAAAAATGGTGTCGTCGCTGTTCACTTATTCAAAACTCGATATGGAAGAATTTTCGATTAACGAAGAAAAGATACTTCTTTTTGAATTCATTAATGAATTTGTTAATGTCGGAAAAGAGGAGTACGCCGAAAAAGGGCTTGAAATATCGGTTGAGGCAAGTGAAAAGGTTGTTGTTCTTGCTGACAGAGAATTGCTTATACGCATTGTTTCAAATATTATTGACAATTCACTTAAATATAAGAACAACGACAGGGCAAGCAGTAAGATAAGTATTTCGAGAGAAAAAGAATTTGCAAAAATTGAATTTGCCGATAACGGCTCCGGAGTTGATGAGGCAAGCCTTGAAAAGCTTTTTGAAGTGTTTTACAGAACGGACAAGGCTCGCTCAAATACAGGAACGGGCAGCGGAATAGGACTTGCTTTTGTTAAAAAAGCCGTTTGTGCTATGGGCGGTAGTGTTACAGCCGAAAATAACAAATACGGCGGACTTTCGATAATTATACATTTGAGGTGTGCAGATGAGTAAGATTTTGATTATAGAAGATGACAGAGATATAGCCGAGGTTGAGCGTGACTATCTTGCCATTAACGGTTTTGATGCGGATATAACCGATAACGGAATTATGGGAATTGATTCAGTTAAGCAAAATGAATACAATCTTGTTTTGCTTGATTTGATGCTTCCGGGACTTGACGGATTTACCGTGTGCAAAAAGCTCAGGGAGATTACGGATGTTCCGATTCTTATGGTGACTGCACGCAAGGAAGATATTGATAAAATCCGAGGTCTTGGGCTCGGTGCCGACGATTATATAGAAAAACCGTTTTCGCCGAATGTTCTTGTTGCAAGGGTTAAGGCGAATTTAGCACAGTACGAAAGGCTTAAAAAGACGGAAGAAAAAAAGGAAACAGTCATTGATATCGGTGATTACAAAATCAATACTTCATCGCACAGGGTTTACAAGCACGGTGAGGAGGTCGAATTAAAAAACAAGGAATATGAACTGTTTTTGTTTCTTGTGATGAATGCCGATATTGTGTTTGACAAGGAGTCGCTTTACGAAAAGATATGGGGACTTGATTCTCTCGGAGACACGGCAACGGTTGCCGTGCATATTAACCGCTTGCGTGAAAAGTTGGAAGACGACCCGTCAAACCCAAAGCATATTCAAACCGTGTGGGGAGCAGGTTACAGATTTAAGGATTGATTATATCGATGATAAAGCCTCTGAATCACACCAAAATATATTCAACCGAATTATGCCTCCACTTTTTTAAAAGGGGAGGTGGCAACACGAAGTGTTGACGGTGGGGTTTAAAAAATGCTGTAAGTATCGAACTTACAGCATTTTTGGTGTTTTTCATTTTTTGCTCAGTCGAAGCAAAAGGTTTCCAAAAAATCATTTGATTTTTTGGAAAGAGGAAAAACATATGTAGTATAATTACAAAACTTTGTTTTGTTCTATACGGAATATGTTTTGACGATGTACATCTTCCTTCGCAAGAAAACGAAATTCAGAAACTTTCTCAACAGCCTACAGCGTGTCATGTGGGGCACTCTTTATTTTTTAATTTTAGTTTAAATTTGTTTTATTTTTCGTTTAGTCGGGGCGGGTATATTGTTATTATTATAAAAAAGGAGCACAAATATGAAAATAACAAATACCGAACATTTTGGAATTGCAAGAAAAATAGTTTCAAATATGACGAGCGAAAGCTGGGAAACGATTCCGCACGCTTGTGTAACCTACAATGCGAATGTTACAGGATTTTTTTCTGTTCTCAAGGAAATAAACGAGGGCAGAGAGAAAGAACAAAAAATCACCGTTAATACGGCAATGCTCAAGGTTCTTGTAGAAGCGTTAAAGGCTTGTCCAAAGATGAACGGACACATTGAATTTAATCGCAAATTAGTCAGAGGTGAGGTTAAAACAATCGAAAACATTGATGTTTCGATGCCGGTTGTTCTTAATAACGGCGAAATGATGACGATTAATATGCACGGTATGGAAAGCAAGACTATGAGTGAGATGAGGGATGCCATAGCCGATTCAATGCGTCGTGCAAATAATTCAGATATGAATGAAGTTATGTTTGAAGTGTCAATGGATAACACTATTCAAGGTCTTAAAAAGGGCAAAATTATGCAAACGGTTTGTCGCCTCATCGGTTCAAAAACAGGCAAGCATAAGGTTAAAACTCTTTCAGGAAAGGCTAAAAAGGAATACTATTCCATTCCGAAATCCGACCGCCTTACAAAGCACGATATAGAGCAGGGGACGGTTACAATTTCCAATCTCGGTTCTATCTATCGCGGGTGGGACGGCGAATGCACAATTCTTGAGATAATTCCTCCTCAGCTTACGGCAATAGCTGTCGGAGCGGCACAAAGAAAGCCTGTTTGTTCTCCGTCGGGCGAAATTACGTCGGCACTTATTTTGCCGCTTACAATTGCTTTTGACCACAGAGCACTTGATATGGGAGATGTTGTCCCTTTCTTTAATAAACTTGACGAAGTCTTTGCTAATGCAAGTGTATTAAAGGAGTGGCTGTAATGGTAAGGACTGCTGTTAACGGATTTTTGATGGCACTTGCCGACAGCGTTCCCGGAGTGTCGGGAGGTACAATCGCTTTGATTATGGGATTTTATGATGATTTTATCGGTTCGATAAACAAGGTGTTTTACGGCAATCTGAGCGACAAAAAATCCGGAATATCTTATCTTCTTAAACTGTTTCTCGGTTGGGCAACGGGTATGATTCTTGCCATTCTTGCCCTCACGGCTTTTTTTGAACAAAATATATATGCCGTGTCGTCTCTGTTTTTAGGTTTTGTCTTACCGTCGATTTTTATTATCACAAGAGATGAGCATGCCGTTATAAAAAACAAATGGAAACATATCCCGTATGTGATTATAGGCATAGCGGTTGTGGCTTGTCTTACTTATTTTAACGGTAAAATCAATACTTTGTCGCTTGATATGGGCAATTTTTCAATCGGCTCTGCGGCTTATCTTTTTGTTTCCGGTGCCGTGGCGATTGTCGCAATGTTTTTGCCCGGAATTTCAGGCTCAACGGTGCTTTTGATTTTCGGTGCTTATCTTCCGGTTATAACAGCTGTAAAGGAGTTATTGCATTTTAACTTTAAGGCATTGCCTATGATAATTGTTTTTGGTTTCGGTATCCTTTTCGGTGCACTTGTGTCGGTTAAGAGTATCCAAAAGTGCCTTGAGAAATTCAGAGCACAAACGGTTATGCTTATTATCGGTATGCTCATCGGCTCGCTTTATGCAATAGTTATGGGGCCTACCACCGTGTCACCCGATAATCAAATTCTCGGTGTGGGTAATTTCAGCGTACTATTCTTTGCAGTTGGCATTGCACTAATCGTTGTATTGGAATTAGTTAAACGCAAATTTGAGCAAAGTAAATAGAGCTTTATGCGTATAAATAAAGGCATTTTCTCTTGTTCTTATTCTGATAATGGTTTATAATATTACCAAAGGAAAAGGTGATGTTATGCCGGCTTATTCAACTCATTATTTGTTTGCGTATGAGCTTATGGAAAAAATTAAAAGCAGTGTTGATTTTGCCGTTGACGAACAGGCGGTTTACATCGGCACTCAGGGTCCCGATATATTTTATGACCACAGAATTTTGCCTTGGATGTTTGGCAAAAGTTTGCGTAAGGTAGGTTCCGCTTTGCACAGAACAAAGCCGAGTGTGCTGTTGGACGCTCTGCGTGATTATATAAAGCAACATCCGAATGACAGTGTCGCAAAATCATATGCCGTAGGTTTTATTTTGCACTATGCACTTGACAGGGTGTGCCATCCGTATGTCTATTTTATGCAGTATCGATTTAAGGAACTTTATCCCGACCTTAACGCATTTTCGGTTCATAATACGGTGGAGTTTGCACTTGATTCGTATTTGCTGTTTAATCGCCTCGGCGTTCAAAATCCGGTTTTGTTTGATACTTTTAAAACGCTTAATTACACGGATTTGACACGCAAACGCTGTGCAAAAATCATTGCTTATTTTGTGTCGAATTCAACAAAAAAATTTGTAAGCACTTTTGATGCCGAACAGGCAATCGATGATTTAAAATATATTCAAAAGGCAACATTTGACCCGAATAATAAAATTCGTAAGGTGCTTAAACCTGCCGAAACTTTTGCTTCACCTTTTACGAAAAATTTTAAACTGTCGTCTATGTTTAGGGTTGACAATATGCAGTACGCTTCAAAATTTGCCAATATTCACCACGGTGTTTGGCATTCGCCGTACAATGAAAAAGTTGCAAGAAACGAGAGCTTTTCGGATTTATTTGAAAAGGCGAAACCTGAAGCAGTTAATATGATATGCGACTTTTTTGATAATAAAAATACTGTTGAAATCACAAATGACTTGTCGTTTTTGACAGGCGAAAAAGTAAAGTAAAATCAATACCGGAGTCTGAAAAGTAATGTTTTGGGCTTTGGTATTGATTTTTTATGTTAAGTATGGTATTATAAAGTTATAGTGATAGTTAAAGTTAACTTTAGGTTTACGGTTAAGGAGGCAATTATGTATTCAATCAGCGAAGTGGCAAATATGTTTGACTTGCCGGTATCAACATTGAGATATTACGATAAAGAGGGACTTTTCCCAAATTTAAAAAGAGTATCCGGTATACGCAAGTTTTCGGACAACGAGATTGAGGCACTTCGTGTTATCGAGTGTCTTAAAAAATCGGGACTTGAAATAAAGGAAATCAAGCAGTTTATGGATTGGTGTCAGGAGGGTGCGTCCACATTTGAAAAGCGTAGGGAACTTCTTGGTAAACGCCGCGAAGTGTTAAAAGCCGAAATGGCGGAAATGGAGCGTAATATGGATATGCTCAATTTCAAATGTTGGTACTATGACACGGCTATTAAAGACGGCACGGACGAAAAGGTGCTTGCAATGTTCCCGGATAAATTTCCGAACGAAATACAGGAACTTTACAATAAAACTCATAAAATTTAAATGAATGAAAAGGTACGGTGATTTAAGTGAAAAAGATTGTGCAAACAGCGGGCAGGGATGCTCTCGGCGAGTTCGCACCGGATTTTGCACATTTTAATGATGATGTTCTTTTCGGTGAAAATTGGAACAATACCGATATTGATTTAAAAACAAGAAGTCTTATTACAGTGGTTGCGTTGATGTCTTCGGGTATTACGGACAGCTCTCTTGTTTATCATCTTCAAAATGCAAAAAACAACGGCGTAACTCAAAAGGAAATCGCCGCCGTAATTACCCATTGTGCTTTTTATGTAGGCTGGCCAAAGGGTTGGGCAGTGTTCAATCTTGCAAAAGAGGTTTGGAACGAAAAGACAATATCGGACGATGCCAAATCTGCACATCAGGCATCTATGATTTTTCCTATAGGTGATGAAAACACTGCTTTTGCAAAGTATTTTACCGGTAAAAGCTATCTTTATGCCGTTTCAAATTCGCAGGTTGGCATTTACAATGTAACATTTGAGCCGGGTTGTCGCAATAATTGGCATATTCATAATGCCGATAAAGGCGGCGGTCAAATTCTTGTTTGCGTTGCAGGCAGAGGATATTATCAGGAATGGGGCAAGCCGTCTGTTGAAATGCTTCCGGGCGACTGCATAAATATTGCACCGGGCGTTAAGCATTGGCACGGTGCCGCACCGGACAGTTGGTTCAGTCATCTTGCAGTTGAAGTAACGGGCGACAATACTTCAAATGAGTGGTTGGAGCCTGTGTCCGATGAAGAATACAGTAAATTGAAGTAAAATAAAAATCGGTAGGGAAGACATCTCTACCGATTTTACTTTATACAAAATGTCGCAGTGCGTCGTCAAGAGTTAAATCATCCATTGATTCAAGCTCTGTTTTATCTTGCATAACCTTATTGTTTTTTACATCAAAAGAAAATGAAGAAATAGGGAATTCATCCGGCAAATCTTTAATTGTTATTTTGCCGTCGCTGTAAGAATACACGCTGTAGCCCTTTGTGTATTCGGCGTCAAGTCCTTCGATATTTTCCTTGCTGAAATATGCAAGATTAACCTGATTATTTTTGTCAAATTGAAAAACATAAACCGTCAATTTGTCGTCGTCATAAAGATACCAATACTTGCCTTGAACGGCTTTAGGCACTTGTGTTGATTCGTTTTTTGCCGTTTGCTTAACGGAGGTTTCGTCTTTTACTATAACTTCCGTAGGTGCTGTTGCGGCAACTGTTGTGCCTGTTGTTGTAACCGTTGTTTGCTCGCTTGTCACCTCTGTATTGTCTTTAGGTTTAACGGCAAATATAATCGCAATCACCGCCGCAATAATGATTACCGCTGCAATAATGCAAACTAACTTTTTATTTTTCATCTTTGTTTGCCAAGTAGTCTTGAATGTCTTTAAGAACCTTGTCGCTGTCAAGACCGTGAACCTGACAAGCCTCTTCAAGAGATTCGCCGATTGATGCAGGACAACCTACACAGTGCATACCTGCTTCCATAAGAATAACGGCAATACCTCTGTCATATTCAATCATATCGCCCATTGTTGTTTGCTTTGTAATTTCCATATTAAAAACATCCTTTCGGTTTTATTATTAGTCTGTGACTTAGTTGTATACTATCACAACTTCAAAAGTTAGTCAACAGAATTATTCCTGTTCTGTCGGCTCATTTTTCTCTTCTTTTTCCTCCTCGGTCGGAGCAACCGGGTAAGCAAGGTCATCTTTTGTCCAGTCCTTAATCACATTCAAAAAGTGCTTTGCTTCTTCCTTTGCTTGCGGAAGATTGTGTTCAAGGCAATTACCGCATTCGTTTGGTGAAGCACCTGGAATTCTGCCCCAAAACTCTGCCACATAATTAAAGGCGTTTTTGATAAGCTCAACGGAGTATTTGTCGCTCAAATTTTTAGTCAGCAAATAAAATCCGGTTCTGCTGCCCATCGGTCCGAAAAAGATAATATTGTCGGCAAATTCAACCGTTTCCAAATAAGTGTTTACTATATGCTCGATTGTGTGCAAAGCCGAATTTGTAAGCACCTGTTCCTTGTTCGGAGCCTTCAATCTGATGTCATATGTTGTAATGTCGTCGTTTATTTTGTAAAGGTAAATACCTTCCTCTAAGATATTGTAGTCAATATCGGTACTTGGATTGATTTTCATTTCTATCCTCCGTAATATTTATATTCAGTGGTATTTTACCACATTTTGTGTTGTTTTTCCATATTAATTTTAAATTTGCACAAGATTTTTTATGTCCTCGGGGAAGTCGCAGGTTATGTGCATCGGAGTTTCGGTAATTGGGTGTGTAAAGTAAATATCTTTACAGTGCAAAGCTTGCCTGTTTGTTTTTGAACAGTCACCGCCATATAGGCTGTCACCCAAAAGGCTGTGCCCAATATGCTCCATATGCACTCTGATTTGATGAGTCCGTCCTGTTTTTAGGCTAAATTTAACAAGCGTTCGGTTGTCAATTGCTTTAATAGGGAAGTATTCGGTAATTGCCGTTTCTCCGTTTTCGTCAACTCGGCGTTTTATTATGCTGTCGCCGCACCGTGCAATCGGAACGTTAACAATTCCGTCGTTTTCTATAATTCCGCCCACAACAGCGTAGTAATCTTTTTTTATTTTACCTGCAAGTTTTGCCGCGGCAAGTTCGTTTTTTGCAACAAGCACAAGTCCGCTCGTGTCACGGTCAAGCCTGTAAACCGCCCTGAACGCCATATTTTCCCCGCAATGGTATGCCACAAAATTTGACAGCGTGTCGCCTATATGATTTCTGCTTTCGTGAATCGGCATAAGCGGCGGTTTGTTAAGAACAATTATGTCCTCGTCCTCAAACGGGATTTCTATATCTGCCGCCATCGGTCGGGCAATGTGACCTGAATTTTCGATTTTTACAGTCAGTGTGTCGCCGGTTGACAACTCTTCGATTGTTTTTGCGAATATGCCGTTTTTGGTTATTCCGTTTTCGGTATGCTTCAGCTTTGTTAAAAGTGATGACGAAACGCCGAATTCTCTTAAAAAAGTCTTGATTTGCTTTTTGTCGTCTTTTTCGGTTATATTAAAATTAATTATTCTCATATTTGATAAGAATATCCCTGCCGTGTTGACAGGGATAGTTTTTTTATTTTGTAAATGATACGATGAGTCCGCCGTTTGCGGCATATACGGAATTAAGACCGCTTGCTTTTACGATTTCAACCGAGCCAAAGCACACATCCTGAAGTTTGTCGGCTACAAATTTCGCCTTGTCCTCACAGCAAACATGAGAAAGGATTATTCTCTGCTCACTCGGACTGTTGTCTTTAACCTCGTTTGATATGATGTTCGCCATTTTAACAAGTGCTCTGTTTGAACTGAATTCCTGTCCGGCAAGCTTAACCGAGCCTTCCTGCGTTCTCTCACAAATAAGCTTTAATTTAAGCTTTTTCATTATGGTTGCCGCCATTGCGTACAGTCTGCCGTTTTGATTGAGAACATCAAGTGACTCAAGACAAAAGTAAAGTGCCGTGTGATTGACTATGTAGTTCTCAACCGTCGCAACAACAGTATCAAAATCCGCACCGCCGTCGCCAAGCTCTTTGATTTTCTCGGCAACAAGACTTTCAATTCCCGATGTCGCCAAAGAATTGAATATGTGTATTTTCTTGCCCGGGTGTTCCTCTTCAAAAAGCATTTTGCCCTGAACGGCACTGTTATATGTTCCCGAAAGCTTGTCTGTGATGGTCAAAACATATATGTCGTCTTCGTCGCAATCCATCGCACTTGCAAATGCCTCGGGTGACGGGCAAGCCGTTTTTGCAACATTTTTGGACTCAACCGTTCTCTTGATAAAATCATCTTGGTCGAAGTTTTCATCGTCTTTGATGGTGTAATCATCAATAGTAAGCGTGAGCGGAACAAAGGTGATATTGTCCCAATTTTTCATTCTTTCTGTTCTGTCACAACAGCTGTCTGCTATAATTCTAAAACTCATAGGTATCTGCCTTTATGTTATTTGTGGTTTTTATTATATTAGATATTGACGATATTGTCAATGTTTTAGACTGTTAATAAAGCTCCTGAAACACGCCAAAGTTTGCTAAAACCCAATTCTCTTCAATTTTGAAATTGCAAGAACAAATACGCTCCATACCGCCTGACTGATTATAATTGCCGTATCCGTAATTTGGCTGTACCAACCTATAACGCTCAAAAACGCAACGGTAGCAAAGCCGAGCACGCAACCGAACGATGTTAAAAATCCCACAACCTTTTTTGACGACGCAACGCTGAGTGCACCACGCATTGAAGAAATAAGTCCTTTAGCCGTGCCGTTATGAACAACATAGGCAGGGGATTTTTCAACCTGCATATCCGAATATTTTTCAAACACTCTTGCCGCCTGACGGTTCATAACTCTGATGTAACCTTTAGGCAAGTCAAACAGATTTGCAAGACTTTCCTCGTTGATATAAGGGTCGCTGCTTTTTACTATAAGCGTTATTCCTGTTTTTTCAAGCTTGATAAGTTCCCGTTTAAGGTCGGGGTCGGCACTGTACGATACAACAAACATTGCCATAATTTTGCCGTCAACCGCCAAATAAAGGGCTTTTCTGTTTCGCCGTGTGTATTTTTGCTCAAAGCTGATTTTAGGAACATTTACGCCGTGATTTATAAGCAAATTTCTGTTGCCTACAAGCACCTTTTGATGATACACCCAAGCAGATGTTCCCATTTGTTCCTCGTACTGCACGCTGTCAACCTTTGGTAAAATCGACTGCTTACCTATAATTACATCGTCAAAAACATGTGCAAGCGGACTTTTTGTTTTGATGATAACAGCCGCCGCATAAATGATTGCGTCGTCGATTTTTGTATTGTTAAACACCTTTATTCCGTGCAAATCGCAACCGTGCGTTCCGAAAAGATTTGCCGCTTCAAGCACGACGGCGTCTGTGGAAGCCGCCATTTCTGCACCCTCAAATCCGCACACTCTTGCTCCGTATTTGTCAAGCTCTGCCGATATGTCGGTCAAAACTCCGTTCATAATAAACAAAAGCGATACCGGAGCCGAAATGGTCAATGCACATACGGCAAGATTTATTCCCGTTGCAAAATTATCTTTTAATCCTACAATGACAAGAAGCAATGCACTGAGAAAAAACATAATCGGCGTTATTGCTCCGGCGATTTTGTCCGACGGCTCGTTTTTGCAACTTATTTCCATAAAATTGGTAGGCAGGTCGGTTTTTACGCTTGTTTTGATTATTGCGTCCTCTTCGTCAATGTTGCCGCGGCAAAGCACTTTTACATCAAGCTCGTTTGCAATATTTTCAAGACAGTAGGTTTCACCGCTGTTGATGATGAAATCAAAGTTGTCGATTATTCTGACAAGTATCTGTCTTTTTCCGAGTAATGCCAAAATGTATGCAAATGCAAGTGCCGAGCCGAGAAATATGCCGTTATTCAGCCATAAATCCTCGTGAACGGCAAAGGCAATTGTCTGAGCCGTGATTGCAAGGCTCAGTATCGATACCGCAAAATCGGTTTTTATACCTTTTTTGAAATTAAATCCGTGCAAGAATATATTGAAGTTTGCCAATACCGTCAAAATTGACAGTACCGACGCAGTGATGAAATACTTGCCGTTTTCCGCAATCGCCTGAGGCAAATATTCCGTGTCCTTGAATACGGTCATCAACAGTAAGAGCAAAAACAAAATTCCCGAAATTATCATTTGAATGTTTACTCTTGACTTTTTCTTCAGCAGGGAAGTGAGTATCGCCTGCCTGTCGTCTTTTGTTTTGTAGTCGTTTTTTTCAAATTCCTTGTCGCCGAGTTCGGGATTCGTTTCATCGGGTCCGAAAAGACGGAATTTGTTTACCTTTTCTTTTCTTTGCTCATTTAGGATTTTTTCGGCAACATCTTCGTCTATGGTCGGCACTTCTTCCATTGTGTCGTCAAACCCCTCAAAACATATCTGTATGCCTGTTTCCTCTTCGGATTCGTCTTCACCCTCAAGATATTTGCCGAGATTTTCCCTTGCAACTATAGTCGGAACCTCTTGCAGTCTGTCTTGGTTTTTTCCCTCGCTTTTTGGCGTGAGAATTACCGGTCTTGTTTTGTCGGTCGGAATAATCGGCTCTTCAAAAATATCCTCTTCGTTCGTGTCTATCACAACGGTTTTGTCACTAATCTTGTCGCTTTTTGGCTTGTGCTCTTTTACATCGCCGTCATCGTCCGAGCCGTCTTGTGTTTTTTTGCTGAATTTCGGAAAAGCAATAGTTTTTTCCGACGCCTTTTTCGGTTTTGACGGAATAAATTCCTTGACATCATCCTCTTCGTCGCTGAGTTCCTCCACCTTTTTCATAACGGCTTCGCTGTCAACGGTAACCTCGTCAATAGCCGAACGAGCCATTTCGTCCAAATTCTTTTGGGCGTCCTTGAGTTGCTGTTCAGCCTGTGCTTTAATTATTTCTGCTTTTTTGATGATTTCGTCAATAGAAAGATTATTGTCGCTCATTCTTTCTCCTATTTATC
>CAVBQD010000008.1:0-26867 GCA_963597385.1 bacterium
ATAATAAGGAGAACTGTCAAGAGCCGTAACTGTAAGCGAAGCTGTACCGACAGCAGTGTTATTTTTAAATTCTTCTTTATAATCAACATCTTTGGTGAGCAAAATATCACCAACGGTTACAGAATAACTCGGGGTTATTGCCTTACCCGTTACTTCGTATTCAACAATACCGTTCTCAAACGCAATGTTGGCATTTTTCAAATCTGTTTTTACTTCATCCGCATATACCGGCAGTGCTGTGCCGAAAAGCAATACGAGCGATAAAATAATCGCAAAAAATTTATTTGTTTTTTTCATATATTTCTTCCTCCTATTTATTCCCCTGACCGTAATAAGCGTTTTTGCCGTGCTTACGCTCATAATGCTTGTCAAGAAGATAACTTTCTATTCCTATATTTGAATCTTTGCTTAAAGCCGCAACCGATTCTGTTCGATATGCCATTTTGCATACCTCTTCTAAAATCAAAGCGTTTTCAACTGCCTTTTCGGCATTTTTGCCCCATGTAAAAGGACCGTGACGGTGAATGAGAACCGCCGGGCACTCAACGGGCGAAATTTTACGCTTTGCAAATTCTTCAACTATAACCTTGCCGGTGTTAAGTTCGTATGCAGACTCAACTTCTTCCTTTGCAAGTCCTCTTGTGCACGGAACAGCCCCGTTTGCAAAATCGGCGTGAGTGGTACCGTAAGCCGGAACATCTCTGCCTGCCTGTGCCCAAGAGCATCCCCAAGACGAATGTGTATGAACAACACCGCCTATATCTTTAAAACTTCGGTAAAGCTCCATATGAGTAGGAGTATCGGATGACGGATTGAGTTTACCCTCAATTTTGTTACCGTCGAGGTCCATAACCACCATATCATCGGCAGTCATTTTACTATATGGCACACCGGACGGTTTTATTACAAAAAGTCCGCTTTCTCGGTCGATAGCCGAAACATTGCCCCAGGTGAGCACGACCAAGCCGTACTCAACGAGTTTTAAATTCTGTTCAAAAACCTCTTTTTTTAACGCTTCTAACATATTTGCTCCTTACATACCGAGTTTATAAGCAACATCGTTATAAAACAATTCTTTTCTGAACTCGTTAATTTCGGTATTCTTATTAATATGAACAAATTCGATGCCCATAATTTCCGCAAAGTCACGCATATGTTCGGCTGTAAGAGAATACGAAAGCACACTGTGATGTGCTCCGCCGGCGTAAATCCACGCTTCTGCCGAAGTTTGAAGACAAGGGAGCGGTTTCCACAAAACACCTGCAACCGGGAGTTTCGGCATATCGTTTACCTGCTCTTTACACTCAACATCGTTGACAATCATACGAAGTCTGTCGCCCATATCAACAAGTGTAACAACAATTGCATTACCTGTTTGAGCCTTGAAAACAAGACGGGCAGGGTCTTCTCTGTCGCCTATGCCGAGAGGGTGAACCTGAATTTTTGCTTTTTCTGCCGCAACGGTCGGGCAAACCTCAAGCATATGAGAGCCGAGGAGCATTTCGTTGCCCGGTTCAAAATGATATGTATAGTCTTCCATAAATGCCGTACCGCCTTGCATACCCTCAGCCATAAGTTTCATAACTCGGGTCATAGCGGCAACTTTCCAGTCACCCTCTGCACCGAAACCGTAGCCCTGACGCATAAGGTCCTGTGCGGCAAGTCCCGGAAGCTGACGAAGTTCCTGCAAATCCTCAAAATTTGTATGGAACGCACCGAAGCCCTCTTTTTCAAGGAATTTCTTGATTGCAACTTCTTCTCTTGCCTGATACCTTACTGCCTCAATATTGTCGGTATCCATAATATAATTCTGCTCATATTCTGCCATTTGAGCGTTGATTTCATCATCGGTAACGGCATTAACAAGTTTGATAATATCGCCCACACCGTAATGGTCAACCTGCCAGCCGAGTTTAATCTGAGCCTCGATTTTATCGCCGTCGGTTACGGCAACATTACGCATATTATCGGAAATACGCAAAACACGAAGTTTTCTGCTTTCGGCGGCACCGACAGCGGCTCTCATCCAAGTGCCGATTTTATCCTGTACGGCTTCGTCTTTCCAATAACCTGCCACAACCTTTTGCTTTAATCTCATACGAGCGGCAATATAGCCGTGTTCTCTGTCGCCGTGTGCAGACTGATTAAGATTCATAAAGTCCATATCGATATCCTGCCACGGAATATCACGGTTGTATTGAGTGTTTACATGTAAAAACGGCTTTTTAAGTGCATTAAATCCCGCAATCCACATCTTTGACGGTGAGAAAGTGTGCATCCAAGTTATAACGCCGGCACAATGTTCATCGTTGTTGGCGGACTGCATAACCTCCAAAATTTCCTTTGAAGTTTTTACGCACGGCTTAGCAACGACCTTACAAGGAAGTTTTTTGCTCCACTCGTCTGCCATTTCCGAAGCGTGAGAATTGATAGTTTCAAAAATATCTTCGCCGTAAAGGAACTGCGTGCCTACGACAAGCCAAAATTCATAATTTTTTAACGCCATTGCAATCTCCTTAAATATTTTCGTAAGCGGCAACCTCTGCTTTGAGTGCCGATTTGTAAAATTTCATATATTCGTTAAAACCGTTCACATCATTTTCGTCCGGTGGCACAGTTTTACATTCGGTGTTTGCAAACACCTTGTTGCTAAGATATTCGTCGAGCGGTTCATTGCACTCAAGTGCATATTTTGCAAGAACTGCCATACCCCAAGCACCGCCCTCGCCTGCTGTTTTCATAACGGCAACCGGACAATTAACAGCACCTGCCATAAGCTTTTGACCAACAAGCGGAGTTTTGAAAAGTCCGCCGTGACCCATAAGGCAATCAATCGTAACATTTTCTTTTTCAAGAATTTCCATACCGATTTTGAGAGTTGCCATTGTTGAATAAATTTGCGAACGCATAAAGTTTGCAAAATTGAAATTTGCACCCTGCGTCCTTACAAAAAGCGGTCTGCCGTCCTCGGTATGAGAAACAGGTTCGCCCGAGAAATAGTTTATATTAACAAGTCCGCCTGCGTTGGATTCGCCGTAAAGTGCGGATTCGTACATAATATCGTAAAGTTCGGATTTTGACAGCTGTGTACCGATTGACGACGCAAACTGTCCGAAGACATTCACCCAACAATCAAGGTCGGTACAGCAGTTATTACAATGCACCATAGCGACCGGTTTGCCGACAGGAGTTGTTACAATATCAATTTCCTCGTAGACTTTTGAAAGCTGTTTTTCAAGGACGACCATTGAGAAAATCGAAGTGCCGGCACTGACATTGCCTGTTTTGACGACTATTGCGTTTGTAGCGGTCATACCCGTTCCGGCATCGCCCTCCGGCGGAGCCATAGGCACGCCCGATTTAAGAGTGCCCGACGGGTCGAGAAGCCTTGCTCCTTCTTCGGTAAGCGTACCGGCATTTTCACCGGCTACAAGAACCTTTGGTAAAATTTGAAGAATATCAATGCCCAACTCTTTAACCTTTGGAAGAGCATTGAATTTTTCGGTCATAACATAATCATAATTACCGGTATTGCTATCTATAGGAAACATACCCGAAGCTTCGCCGATACCGACAACCTTTTGACCTGAAAGTTTATAATGAACATATCCGGCAAGAGTTGTGAGATATGCAATGTTTTTTGTATGCTCCTCACCGTTTAATATTGCCTGATACAAATGAGCGACGCTCCACCTTTGCGGAATGTTAAATTCAAAAAGCTCGGTAAGCTCTTTTGCCGCCTCGGCAGTAATTGTATTACGCCATGTTCTGAACTCGCAAAGTTGATTGCCTTCCTTATCAAACGGAAGATAGCCGTGCATCATAGCCGAAAAGCCGAGTGAAGCAAGATTGGTAATTTTTGAGCCGAACTTATTTTCACAATCAGCATTAAGCTCTTTGTAGGCATCCTGAAGTCCCGACCAAACATCATCAAGACTGTAAGTCCATATGCCGTTTACAAGCTTATTTTCCCAAGTGTGAGAGCCTGATGCGATTGGATTAAAATCCTTATCTATAAGCACTGCTTTTATTCGGGTTGAGCCGAATTCAATGCCCAAACACTCGGTTCCGTCAAGTTTGTAATTCATTGTTATCTATCCCCTAATTAAGATATAACATATTATACAAAATCAAATCCGATAATTCAATAAGATATTTAATTATTTTATATATTTTTCGACTTTTTTCTTCAGCTTGATTTCGTAAAGTTTTTGAAGCAAGGTGTAAAGCTTGTCAAAGACAACAAAAACAAGATTTAAGCACAAAATGAAAATGTGAATTCCCCATTTGCCAAACATATCGTCAAACGGAATTCCGAATACATAAATGCACAAAATTTGGGTCAGTGCCATTGCGGCATTAAAAGTAAGGAATTTCAGGAAATACGACAAAAATTTAGGTTTTAAATCATTGATTTTATCTCTTATTAGTGGATAATAACCAAAAAATAAGACATAAAGGAGTACGCACTCTTTGTCACTAAGAAGAACAAAAGAAATGACGGATGTTGCAACAAATGTGAGTAACGCACTCTTTTTTGAAACAGAGTTTAAAAGCACAATCATAATAAGACTTGCGACAAGCGGCATCGTATATGCCAAGACCCAAATCATTGAACCTAAAAAAAGCATAACAACCGACAAGGCGGAAGCTATACCCGAATATGCAATTACCTTTGAATTTTTCAATTATATCGCCTTCTTTTTACTTGTATTACATATTATACCAAAGAAATTTGTGAAGTTGTGAATTAATCGTAAACATTATTACCAAATTATAAATATTTATTTTGAATTTATTGAGAGGTATTTACAAAGGGATACAAATTAATTATAATTTATTTAAGCAATTACACAAGAGGTGTTTAAATGAGAAAAATAATAGCAGTAGTTCTTGCTACAACGGTAGCTGTTTCGGCGGCAATGATAGGTTGTTCAAAAAAAGCCGATGACAAAGAGAGTACAACCACGACGGCTGACGGACTTATAAATAACGAGGATACATATGAAATTGTTGAAGAAACGGTGACGAACGAAAAAGGCGAGGCTGTCACCGACAAAGACGGAAAGCCTGTTACGACACAGGTTATGTACAAAGAAAAGACCGACAAAAAAGGAAATAAAACCTTAGTAAAGGTTGACGATGACGGTAACACCGTTACAGATAAAAACGGAAAAGATGTAACGATTACAACAACTGAAAGCAAAAACAATTCGAGTAATTCAGGCAATTCAAGCAGTACAACAGCAGTTACTCTTCCGGACAATGACAAAGAAATTACAACTGTTGACCCTGAAAAGGACAATGTACCGAAAATTGACGATGATACAAAAAGTGCATCGTTTACAGACGGTGAAATAGCTGTTATTGAAGCTATGCTTGAGGTACCGGGATTATATAACTCAAACTATGAAAATTCCGACGGAGTTCCTCTTGAAGCGGCTAAACACGCTGCGGTCTGGATGGCTCAAAGAGAGAACCTTAACACAAGCACCTACGCATCGGGCACAATTGTTCTCGGACTTTTCAAATTCTTCGCTCAAACGGTTGTCAACTTTAAAAATAACTGTGGCAAAAACACCGAAATCACATATAATTCGGAAAACGACACATTCAATATTCCGAGTGCGGAAAGTGCCGAGCAAAAAGTCAGCGTAACAAAGGTTGAGGAATATTCTCAAAAGAATAACAACAACTATTACAAAATAACAGCAAGCGTTTCGGGTTGCAATAAATCCAAGGTCGTTGCAGTAGTACAAAAGAACAGACTTGAAAGTTCCCTCGGTTTCAGTATCAAGGCTATGAGATGGTCATAAATTAACAGAACAAAATTAACCCCGCAGTTTCGGATGAAGCTACGGGGCGTGTTTTTTTAATTTATATTCGGAGCCTTGATAAGTTAAAATTAATACAATTTTTCGCCGTTTTCGATTGCGGTGATTTGGTCAATTCTTGTTTGATGGCGACCGCCTTCAAACTGTGTTTCAACAAACACATCGGCAAGTTCAAGTGCAGTACCCTCACCGATAACACGGGCACCCATACAAAGGCAATTGGCGTCGTTGTGAAGTCGAGTATACTTTGCACTGAAATAATCACTGCAACAGCACGCTCTGATACCTTTTACCTTATTGGCCGCCATAGAAATGCCGACGCCTGTTCCGCAACAAAGAATTGCCATATCCGCTTCGCCCGAAACGACTTTATCACAAGCCTTTTGAGCAGAAATTGCATAATCGAATCTTTCAGGAGAATAACAACCTACATCGATATAGTCAATCCCCTTTTCTTCAAAATGAGCACGAACTGCCTCTTTGAGAGGAAAGCCTGCGTGGTCCGAGCCTAAAACTACTTTCATAACTATTCTCCTTATTTTTTTAATTTTAATTTTAATTCTCTCTCCGCCTGACTTTGCCTCAAATAAACAGGCATAAGTGTTTTTGGAGAAAGGGCTTTTTTATTTTGTGCCGCCTTTGCAACGCCGACGGCATTTTGATACATTTTGTCATCATCGGCAAGAGTGCAATTATCGAGTTCGATATTTTGAAAACAGAGTTTTGCACCGTCGCCTGCGATAACTACATTTTCATACTGTTTAATATCTTCACGCAAATCGTCAATAGAGATTGCTCTGTCGTCACAAAGTCGTTCAACATTACCGTTTTTCACCCTAAAAAGTGCATTATAAAACTGCATTCTTCTTGCGTCCATAACGGCACACACAACGGTATTTTCGCCTAAAAAATTGTAGACAATTGCTTCTAAAGTTGAAACGGAATAACACGGAATATCATCATTAAATGCAAGGCCTTTAACGGTTGCAACGCCGATACGCACACCGGTAAACGAACCCGGGCCTGCGGTAATCGCAATGCCGTCAAGTTCACTGTATTTATGACCGTCCATAACACGGGTAATCATAGGAAGCAGAGTTTCGCTGTGAGTAAGTCCGGAATTTACAAATTCACTTTTTATAACATTATCGCCGTCAGTTAGTGCCACAGAAGCCGTGACGGCACTTGAATCCATTGATAAAAGCATATCAATCCTCGATATAATCTGATTTTGATTTGAAAATAAACCTACGGGTATTTTCATCAATTTTCTCTATTTCAATAATAACGGCATCGTCGGGCAGAGCACCGAAAATATTTTCGCTCCACTCGGCAAGGATATAGGCATCTGTTTCGAGATAATCGAAAAAGCCTGTGGAATAAAGGTCGTCCCAGCTTTCAACTCTATACATATCAAAGTGATAGACCCTTGCGTTTTCACCGATATAGTCATTGCAAATGGCAAAGGTCGGAGAAGAGACATCGGCATTTATGCCAAGACCTTTTACAAAGCCTGTTGTAAATGCGGTTTTGCCCATACCGAGTCCGCCGACAAAGCCTACAACACTGCCTTTGGGAAGAGTTTTAGCATAATCGCTTGCCATAGACAGCGTTTCTTCATAACTGTGAGTAATAACTTCTTTCATCAGAAAAGACCTACCGTATTGCCGTTTTCATCAATATCAATTCTGTAAGCGGCAGGAGATTTTGAAAGTCCCGGCATAGTCATAACCGAACCGGTTTGACAAACCAAAAATCCCGCACCGTTCGAAAGAGAAACGGATGAAACGGTAATTCTGAAGTTTTCGGGCTTACCGAGAAGCTTTGGATTATCCGATAAACTGTACTGCGTTTTCGCCATACAAACAGGCATTTTATCCGCACCGAGTTTAACAAATTCGTCGATAGCCGCCTTTGCTTCTTTTGTATAATCGACGCCGTCGGCACCGTAAATTTCCTTTGCAACGGTTTCGATTTTATCATAAACGGACATATCAAGGTCATAAAGGCAATGGAAACCGTTTTCCTTTTCGCAAGCGTCAACAACCTTTTGAGCAAGCTCGGTTCCGCCTTTGCCACCCTCGGCAAAACACTTTGTAACGGCAAAATCTGCACCTTTTTCCTTACAATACTGTTCGATATAATCAATTTCAGCCTGAGTATCGGCATAAAAATGATTGATGGCAACAACAACGGGAACGCCGAATTTTTTAAGATTATCAATATGAGCACCGAGGTTTACACTGCCTTTTTTGAGTGCTTCAAGATTTTCTTCTTTAAGGTCGTCCTTTGCAACTCCGCCGTTATATTTCATTGAGCGAACGGTAGAAACCAAAACAACGCAAGACGGAGCCAAGCCGGCAAATCGGCACTTAATATCCATAAACTTTTCTGCACCGAGGTCGGAACCGAAGCCTGCTTCGGTAATAGTATAATCGGCAAGTTTAAGTGCTGTTTTTGTGGCACGGACGGAATTACAACCGTGTGCGATATTGGCAAAAGGACCGCCGTGCATAATAGCCGGTGTATTTTCAAGAGTTTGAACAAGATTCGGCTTAACAGCCTCTTTAAGAAGAACGGTCATTGCACCGTTTGCTTTAATATCCTTACAGTAAACAGGTTGTCCGTCAAATGTGTAAGCGACAAGAATATTGCCGAGTCTTTCCCTCAAATCGAAAATATCGGAAGCAAGGCAGAGAATCGCCATAACTTCACTTGCAACGGTAATACAAAAATGGTCCTCACGAGGAATACCGTTGAGTTTACCGCCGAGCGAATTAACAATATTACGAAGTGCACGGTCGTTCATATCAAGGCAACGCTTAACCTGAATTCTTCTCGGGTCGATATTAAGTTCATTGCCCTGCTGAATCGAATTATCAAGCATTGCACACATCAAATTGTTTGCGGAAGTGATTGCGTGCATATCGCCCGTAAAATGAAGATTGATGTCTTCCATAGGCACAACCTGCGAATATCCGCCGCCTGCGGCTCCGCCTTTGATACCGAAAACAGGACCGAGTGACGGTTCGCGAAGTGCGACAATCGCTTTTTTACCGATTTGGTTCATGGCTTCACCCAGACCGATAGAAACCGTAGTTTTGCCCTCGCCTGCCGGCGTAGGATTAACGGCGGTTACAAGGATAAGCTTACCGTCCTTTTTATCTTTTAATCTTTCCGTAACGGAATCGGAAATCTTTGCTTTATAGTGACCGTAAGGTTCTGTTTCTTCAGGTGAAATGCCGAGAGAGGCGGCAATTTCATTAATATTTTTCATTTTTGCATTTTGAGCAATTTCAATATCTGTGAGCATACTGTATCTCTCCATATAGTTTAATGCAATATATTATAGCACATATTGCAAAACATTCCAACCAAAAATTTATTATTTATGTTGAAAAATAAGAGAATACATAATATAATAAATATATTACTGCGAGAGGAGGAGTGCGATGGCAACCTTAACAGTTGACTCAAGCAGATTAAAACGAAAAAATTCAATATGGAATCTGATAAAAGGTACTGACTTCTTGACTATGTTCACAGCACTTGCGGCTTCGGTTTACGGACTTACGCTCGTGTACAGTGCATCGTATTCTTCACTTTCAAACGGACAGGTCATATCAAGCGATGTTAGGTCAATGCTTGTATCTATCATCGGCGGATTTATCATTTCAATAATCGTCTCAAACATTGACTATGATGTTATATCGAAACTATGGCCGATTATTGCCGCCGGTTGTGTGGGTCTTATGGTGTATACATTTTTCTTTGGCGTTGCACCTGAATCACGCCCCGACTCAAAATGTTGGATTGATCTTAAAATCTTTTACTTTCAGCCGTCGGAGCTGATGAAAGTAGGGTTTATCATTTCTTTTTCCTACCATCTTGATTTGGTCAGGGACAAGATAAACAAGATTAAAGTGATAATTCCGCTTGTCATCCACGGTGCAATTCCCGTCGGTCTTGTAATTCTCACGGGTGACGCCGGTTCGGCACTTATATTCCTGATTATGTTTATAGGTATGTTGTTCTTTTCAAGAGTTAACATCGGCTACTTCATTGCAGGTTTTTGTGCGATATTTGTGGGTTTTGCCGTTGCTTGGAAAACAGGAATTATCAACGGTATTCAAAGACAGAGAATTGTTGCACTTTTCTATCCCGACCAATATGCGGACGCAATGTACCAGCAAACGAACGGTAAAATTGCCATGGGTTCGGGCGGACTGTTCGGTCAGGGATTTTTGCACGGCAATATGACGCAAAGCGGTGCTGTTCCCGTTAATGAAAGTGATATGGTGCTTACCGTTGCAGGAGAAGAATTCGGCTTTGTCGGCACGATTGCGGCACTGCTGATACTGTTCTTCCTTGTGCTTAGAGTTATCAAAATCGCAATAAACGCAAGAGATAATGTAGGCTATTTGATGTGCGGCGGCATTGCCGTTATGCTGTTTGCACAGATACTTGTAAATGTCGGAATGGAGCTTTCGCTTCTTCCGTGTATCGGCATCACATTGCCGTTATTCTCGGCAGGCGGTTCAAGTTCGCTGTGTATTTATCTTGCACTCGGAATTGAATATTCGGTGTACAGATTTTCACGGACGCCGAGGGAAACACTGTTCTATACTAAATAAAAATAGCTCTGCGATATTTCGGTATCGCAGAGTTTTTTGTTTGTGTTTTTATGTTTGAGTTCGTCTGCGGGAGAATAATATCCTCCCCTACAGGTATCAAGCGTTGCTTTTTATATCCGAAAGAGCCTGACGGATAAGTTTTTCTTTGGTGTTGCAACGGGGGTTGCCGGAAACGATTTTGACAAGAGCGTCAAGTTCTTCTGCAATTTGGTGCCCCGTATAACCGAGTTCGATTAAATCTTTGCCGGTAATTGCAAGGTCGGACACTCTGTACGGCTCGTGAGAAGCAATAATATCGGCTGTAATATTCTTAATTTGATAAAGAACATCGATTTCTTCCTGTGCATAAGTGAGATTGTGCGTTGACAAATCGGCTATTTTCAAGTCAATATAATCAAAAATCATATCCTCGCCGAACACACGAAGCCACTTTTTGATATTGCTCCGTTTTGTTGTGATGTGGTCATCGTGGTATTTTACAAGCAGGGTCACTTTGTTATAAATATCGTTGCTGACCTTGAACCTCTTTAAAACCTTTTCGGTAATCTTTACACCCTCAAAGCCGTGAAATTTAAAGTGGTCATTGCCGTTTTCGTCCGTCGTTTTGGTCTGCGGCTTTGCAATATCGTGAAACAAAAGTGCAATGCGGATATAGTCCTTTTTCGGTGCAACGGCAACGGATTTTACAATATGGGTGTAAACATCATAAATATGCCATTTGCTGACTTGCTCGCAAGTGAAAGTCGGAACAAGCTCGGGAATAATTACTCCGATAACGTCCTTATATTTGAGCAGAACCGCTTCGGCGTTATCGCCCATAAGGAGTTTTACAAGTTCTACATAAATACGCTCAACGGCTATATTTTTGAGAAGTTCTTTGTTATCCAAAACAGCTCTTGAAGTGTTTTTTTCAATATCAAAGCCAAGAACGGAGGCAAAGCGAATACAGCGCATAATGCGGAGTGCATCTTCTTCAAACCGCATATCCGGGTCGCCCACGGCACGGATAATTTTATTTTTTATATCATCCATACCGCCGAAGCAATCGACAAATCCCTTTGAATCGTTATATGCAATTGCGTTCATAGTGAAGTCACGGCGGGCAAGGTCGAGTGTTACATCATCAACAAAATTAACGCTGTCGGGATGGCGGTTATCGGCATAATCGCCATCGGTACGAAATGTGGTAATTTCATACGGAATATGATTAACAAGTGCGGTAACGGTGCCGTGCTTAATGCCTGTTTCAACAAACTTGATATTATTTGCCGACAAAATGCTCTCGGTCTGCTCGGGAGTTGCGGAAGTTGTTATATCTATATCCTTTTCGGCAACGCCCATAAGAGCATCACGGACACAGCCTCCCACAGCGTAGGCAGAGTGTCCGTTTTGCTCAAACAGAGATATTAACATTTTTGCGTCAATAGGCAAATTCATATCATTTTGTATCCTGTAAATATAGTTTTACCGCCGAGTGCTTATTGTATTTTTCAAGCTCCAAAAGTGCGATTTGAACCTCGTCCTCGGTAAAAAGCGGTTGTTCCTCGGGATAATCCCATTTATCAAACGGATTTGCTTTTGTGCAAAGCATTTTGCCGTCTATAAGTACCCAAGGATAAGCAAGAATTTTACGCTTGTTTTTTACATAAATCAGCGTACCTTTGGTGCCGTTTGAAATGTTTTTAAAATAGTGCAGTTTATCGGCACTTTTCATAATAATTCTAATTTGTTGGTCATAAGGCATATTTTTCAGCTGGTGTTTATTGACAATCGGAAATATAACAGCCCCGAGTACAATAACAACGGCAACAACTATGCCTACAATTAACGGAGTCGGCATAATCAAACTCCCAAAGTGATAATTTCAAACGGTGAATAAGTGATTGTATCGGTTTCGCCGATTACCTCTTCAAGCATATTGAGAAGCTTAACCTTGCGGTCGAGTTTGATTTCGCCTCTTGTGCCGTTTTGTTCGGACAGTCTGACAACGGTCATATCACTATCTTCGGCTTTTTTGACAGCCTGAAGATAAAGCGGTTCAAATGTAGGCAAAGCCCACTCAACATCGGCTTTTACAAGCGGTACATTGTACTGAAGTGCAATGTTGTTGATATTTGCGGATACGACATCACCGCCGTGCGGTAAAATCATATAGCAAAAATCGTGCTCTCCCATATCGGAAGTTACATCAGGGCGAATGGTTGCACGGAGAAGCGAAAGGCTCATTGTGTTTTCATCAAAACCTACGCCGTACTTGCCCTCATTAATGAGAGAAATACCTGCTCCCGTTTCCGACATATCGCACCACTTGTGATGGCAGGTTTCAAATCTTGCCTGCTGCCAGGAAGTGTTTTTGCCGGTTTCTCTCTCGATAAAGCCTGCGGAAGTGTCGCAAAGTGCATTGCGTGTAAGGATATTTGAAGTGAATTCGGCTTTGGCAAGTTTATGTTTTTCGTGCCAAGACACCTGATTTTCAACCTCTATTCCCCTACTCTGACGGAAGAAGCGAATGAACATTGTCCACTTTGATTTTTCCGTTGACAAAACGGTTTTGAAAGTTACACACTCGCCGTCTTTTTCACAAATCGCAAGCGGTTCGTCAACATTAATTTCAATCTGCTTATCTTTATAGTTAGGGAGAATATCCCAAGCATCATAGTTGCCCGGATTATCGGTATAAATCTTGAGCTTATTAAAGTCGCCGTCTGTCCATTCTCTGTGGAGTTCGTTATCATAAAGCGATGAGAACGAACCGTCGGAATTAAGCTTTGTAGTATAAAACGGCGTGGTAACGGTGCCGTTATCATAAGTGAACCAATCTTCACTGTGCTTTGCGACACGGAGTGACTTTGACGAAAGTGCCGGAATCAACGGAATGAGCCAATTACCTTTTACTCCGTGACGGGTTGCGGAGCCGTTTTTGTTAGGCACAAACGCAAGAGCGTCCCTGTCAAAATTAAGGGTATTGAAGTACTTTGAGCCGGTGCCGATGATTTCATCAAGAGCTGTTTCAATTTCTTTATAATCGGCAACTGCGTCTTCATAAACAGGGTGAATATGAGAACCCGGGAGAATGTCGTGAAATTGATTAACAAGGAACTTCTTGTAAAGCTCGGTGATTTCGTCTTGATTATCCTCACCTCGAAGAACGGAAAGCATTTCGGCAGTTCTGAACTTAAACTCAAGCTGTCTGTTTTTCTGCTTCAAGTTGCTCTTTGTGGTGAAAGTACCGCGGTGCATTTCAAGATAAAGCTCGCCGTCCCAAGTTTGGAGGTTTTCATTATCTTTAAGGTTCTTTTCAAGGAATTCAGAACCGCTCATATGCTCACATTTCGGCATAATCGAAAGCTTGTCAAAGCGGTGCATAAGTTCAATCATTTCTTCGGTGCAACCCGAACCTCCGTCACCGTAGCCGAACATATTCATAGTTTGACCGCCTTGGTCTTTATCTATATAAGCCTCCCAATTTTCCTGAATTTGAGAAGGTGCATTCCAAGTGATAAAATGAGTTGGAGGAACGCAGGCATAAACGCTACTGCCGTCAATGCCTTTCCATATAAAGTTATTGTGCGGAAAACGGTTTGTATCATTCCAAGTTGACATCTTGTTTGATACAAAATAATCAACGCCGCTCTTTTTGAGAATTTGCGGCATAATCCAGCTGTTGCCGAAAACATCGGGAAGCCAAGCGTTATTTACATATTTGCCGAACATTCTCTTATAAGTCTTTTGACCGTAAAGGCACTGACGGATAAGGCTTTCGGCAGACGGAATGTTGCAGTCGGGTTCAACATACATTGCACCGACCGGTTCAAACTGACCGTTTTTGGCCTTTTCCTGAAGTTCTTTGAAAACATCGGGATAATACTTTTCAAGCGTTTCATACACATAAGGTTGAGTGTGAGTATACTTGAAGTCGGGATATTTATCCATAAGACGGAGCTGAATGAGAACAGTACGCAAATTCTTTTGAACAGCGTGAATTCTACGCCAATAGTATGCAATGTCAAGATGAGAATGAGCAATAAGTGCAACATCACCCGTGCCCTTATAGGTATCGTTTGCGTAAATAACCTCGTCCACATACTTCTTGGCTTCATCAACGCCTGTAAGCTCATCGGAATCGAAATCAATGAAATTCATAGCGTTGTTAAGCTCACGGTTGAGGAAATTGCGGTAGTCTTCATTGAACAAATCGGACTTTGCAATATCCAAAAGAAGTTCAAAATCCCATACCAAATCCTGAACTTCGTGATTGACTGTGCAAATATACGCACCTTCAAAAATCTGACGGCAACCGCGAACGGAAAGGCTTTCGGGATTACGCTCATCATCGGGTTTTGAGCGGTTATAGCCCATCATATCAAAGTGAAGAGTTTTTGCATCGTCAATATAAGGAGAAAGGAGCATTCTTTCTCTGTTTGGGTCTACGCCGCCGACATACTTTCCGTTGACTTTAACGCAAATTTCTGCCGCCGTTTTGAGAGAAAACCAAAGTTCCTTACCCTGAAGTTCCTTTGGAATATCAACATCCGCTTTTATAAAAGCAGTGCCGTCCGGAGTGAAATACATATCGCCCTTTTGAAGCGGTCTGTAATCTTCGCTGTAATATTCAAACTCCATTTCGGACACCTGACGGGCATCTCTAATCATCAAATTTTCAATTTCCCACTTTGCGGAATAAATATGTCTTTTGAGCCAACCGAAGCGTAAATCGGTCCACTCCTCGGGACGCATTGAGCGTCTAACGACTTTTATATGTGCCATACTGCGTCCTCCTTACACATCCTGAAAATACGGCTTTTTACGAATTGCAATGATATTAACCGTCTTTTTACAATCTTTTTTGATTTCGTCCTTTATCCAGGCAACACATCTGTCAAGGATAAGGCATTTTGAACATTCGCCTCTGAATATAACGGTTAAATCATTACCGTCAAGCGAAACGAATTCTATCCAGCCGCCGTCACCTTGAATTTTCGGTTGAAGAACATTTTCTATATATTTCTGTACTCTGTCCATAATTACCTCTAAGCGTTTATGATTGATGAAATTGTTTGTCTGATACTTTCAAGACGGGATTTTGCATTGTCCTTATCAGGGTCTACGATAGAATAGTAAACCTTAATTTTCGGTTCTGTACCGCTTGGACGAACCGCCATCCATGAGCCGTCGTTAAAAATATACTTGAGAACATTTTCTTTCGGTAAATCACGAACGCCGTCCTTAAAATCAATAATTTCCTTAATATCCGGCAAAAGAGCGGTACCTTTTTCTCTGAATGTTACCATAAGATTTTGAATTTTTTCGGCACCGTCCTTACCTTTGAGCACAAAGCTGTCGAGATAATCAAGATAATAGCCGTATTCGTCATAAATTTCATTAAGACCGTCAACAAGAGTTTTGCCGTGATTTTTGTACCACGCCGCCATTTGACAGATGAGCATTGACGACACAACCGCGTCCTTATCTCTTGCGTGAGTGCCGACAAGATAGCCGTACGATTCTTCATAGCCGATTACAAATTCCTGTTCGCCGCTGTCCTCGTACTTATTAATTTTGTCACCGATATACTTAAATCCCGTGAGAGTTTCCTCAACCTGCAAGCCGTACTTTCTGCCGATATTTGCTCCAAGCTCGCTGGTAACGATTGTTTTTACAAGAGTTGACTTCGGGTTTAACATACCCCTGTGCATATCAAGAACGAATTTTACAAGAAGAGCACCCGTTTGATTGCCGGTGAAAAGAACATAATCGTCACCGTCTTTAACGGCGATACCCACTCTGTCGCAGTCCGGATCTGTTCCGAGAACCAAATCGGCACCGATGGATTTTGCCTTTTCGATAGCAATATTAAGTGCGTCTTTTTCTTCGGGATTAGGAGAGCGAACGGTTGAAAAATTACCGTCCGGAAGTTCCTGTTCCTTAACGACCGTTACATTCATACCCTCAAGCATTTTGCGAACCGGAATATTACCCGTGCCGTGAAGCGGAGTGTAAACGATTTTCAAATCGCTTTTATCGGTATAAACGGACTGTTCCTGTATTTTCTTATAATATTCATTAAGTACATCGTCACCGATATATGTAATACCGTCATCACTGTCGGAAAACGGAATAGTTGAAAAATCCTCAACAGCATTGATAAAGCCAATTGCATTTTTTGCGTCCTCGGTGCAAAACTGACATCCGCGGCTGTCATAAACCTTATAGCCGTTATATTCTTTAGGATTATGAGAAGCGGTTATCATAACGCCTGCAGTACAACCGAGAAAAGCTGTTGTAAAACTCAAAACAGGAACAGGCACAAGTGTGCTGTAAAGATAAACCTTAAAACCGCAGGAAGCAAAAATACCTGCCGCTGTTTTTGCAAAATAAGCGGAATTATTACGGCTGTCATAAGCAAGAGCAACGCTGATTTCGCCATCGGTTTTGCTCTTTAAATAATTTGCAAGACCGAATGTGGCCTTGCCGACTGTATACTTATTCATTCGGTTTGAACCCGCTCCCATAATACCGCGAAGTCCGCCGGTGCCAAAAGCCAAGTCCTTATAAAATCTGTCCTCTATTTCCTTTTCGTCGGTTATAGATTCAAGTTCTTTTTTAGTTTCGTCATCAAAGGTAAGCCACAAATCATATTTTTCTTTGATATTCATAAACTGTCCTCCGTATTATGTTTTTCAAAACGCTTTATTTACCAAGCGAAAGCTTAACAGACTCATTATACAACAAAAGAGGTAGACAGGTCTACCTCTTTTTAAATTAATTAATAATTATTTATCTTTTTTTGAAGATTTTTTAGCAGCCTTTTCTGCTTTACGGCGTTCAAGCTCTGCCTTTTCCTCTTCAATACGCTTTGCTTCTTCCTCTGCTTCAGCCTTTTCAGCGATTGCTACATTTTCCTTAGCAATGTCATACTGAGCGGCAATTTCGTCAAAGTGAGAGAAGTTTTCTTGCTGAGCCAAAAGCTTCTTAGCATCAACATACGGTTTAGCGGCACGGTTAAACTGTGCGTGCTTATCCATTTCTGCCTTTGAAAGCTTACGAACCTCTTTGCGTTCTTCAGAAAGCTTTTTGATTTCTGTTTTAAGTCTTGCAACCTCTGCAGAATCCTTATCTTTTCTTGCGATATGGCTGAGTTTTGCAAGTTCTTCAATCTTTTCGTCAAGCTCGTCTTCCTTATTGAAATACTGTTCAATAGTATCGAAGCTGAGTTCTTTAAACTCGTTAACCGAACCGAAGAATTTAGCATATGATTTAACGGCTGAAATTTGAGTCTTTGCAAGTTCAATATAGAACTTTCTGATTTCTTTTTCTTCCTCGGTATTGTTCGGCATAGCCTTTGCCTTTACAAGGTTAGACTTTGCTTCTTCAAGAGAAGTATTCTTGATACCGTCAAGACCTTCTTCATAAATCTTATTATAAGCTTCAAGCTTATGTTTACCGAGTTCTGAATTAAACTTGTTAAGTTCATCTACAACGAATTTTGAAACTTCAATTTCTTCGTTATATTCAATAGCATCTCTGTAAGCCTTTTTCGCAGCCTTACGCTGTGCCTTATCGGATATTCCCTTATATGATGACTTATCAACAACCTTTGGAGTGGCAACAGCCATTTCCTTTGCATTGTTAACAAGGTCAATCATTTCAATGATATCCTTATCCTTCATAGCGTTGTTGCCGTAGTCTTCGAATACAGCACGAACCTTGAGAACACGAACATATGATTTTTGCTTTCTTTCTGTCAAGTCGTAGAAGAAGAAAGGAATAACATTAAGCGTTGCACCGAGGGCAGCAACAAGAACCAAAATACGAAGAAGAGGCAACAAAATACCGTCTACATTGTAAAGAGCAGATGACGCATTGGTAAAGTTGTTTTGACCGTTTGCAAGCTGATCGGAAAGCATTTGACCGATTGACTGCTGTGTGCCCGGAAGAATTCTTGACATAAGGCTTGAATCGCTCGTAACTTTTTCTGCCATTTTTGCAGTCATACCGTATTTTTCCTGAAGTGCAGGAAGAACGCCGGCAGTGATAAGAGTGATTACACTACCGATTGTAGCAACAGCGGCAAACATACCGTCAATACGCTCGCCTGTCTTATACTGCTGATAGTCACGAATATCGGCTTGAATTGACGGATTAAGAATGTGAGCAAATGCACCGACAACACCGTTAAGGTACAAGCAAGCCATAACTGCCCAAATTACATAGTTTTTGATATTGCCGTCCGAGCCCGATGAGCCGAGGAAGAACGGATACATACAAAGAATAAACAAAATGTTGAAAAGGTTTGTAACAATCTGAACCTTTTTCTTACCCCATTTTCTGATACAGAACGGAGCAAGAAGCATACCCCAAAGAGAAGCGTTGCCGTAAACAGTTGTAATAATAGCATATGTACCCTGTGAGCAAGCACCGCCGTAGTTACAAAGCCAATAAAGAATATTTGAATAAGCTGTTTCAAGGAAGCCAATCCAAGAAGCAAGAGAAATAATCCAGAAATACTTATTTTTTGCTACTTCGCGGAATGCATCTGTAAACTTGATTTGAATAACGTGAGTTTTAGCTTGAATAATCTTTTCCTGAGTGTTGGCATAAACAACGAATACAAGAAGTGTACCGATTACGCCGATAATAGGGAAAGCGATTCTGTAAACCTTAATATCTGTTTGGTTTGTTTTAAGCAAAGCCGCGATAATAGGAATAATAAGGTTGTATACGGTTGGACCGAACGAATAAATAACACTCTTGATTGATGCTACATCGGCACGCTCCTGAGAGTTTGGAGAAAGAACGTGTATGAGATTTTCATAAGCGTCATAAAAGAAGTTGTAGAAAAATTGAAGTGCGATGTTAAATGCAAGAATAATTGCACACTTTGCAATATAATCTGCACTTCTGCCGAAAACCTGACCTTCGCCGACAACAAGACTGAGCTTGTCATACGGGAACCATACCATAGCAACAAAAATAATTGCACAAGGAATACCCATTCTCAAAAGATACGGTCGATACTTACCGGCTTTGTTTCGGGTGTTATCTACGATATTGGCACGAAGACCCGTAAGCGGAATACCCGACAAAATTGCGATAACATACATAATGTACATATCGGTAAGGCCGATACCGATGGTACCGGACAAGAATACGTTTGTTGCACCCAAAATACAAGGGATACTCATACAAACGATTAAATAAGCACCTATACCGCCAAAAGCGTATGATGCAATTTCCTTAAAGGACATATATCTGCCCTTTGCAGGCTTTTTCCAGTAGTATTTAACTTGATCGAGCAAGCCTTTTACTTTGCCGGAAACCTGTGTTTTTTCAGCCATATAAATTTACTCCTTTACAAATACTTTTAATATGATACCACATCCCGTAAATAAATACAAGAAAATAAAACAAAAAGTGAAAAATTTATACAAATTGAACATTTTATGTGGAAAAATCGTTAATCAAAGAATATTTTTATTTATGTCGTGTTGCCAAGGCATTATTATTATTTCGGAATGCCGAGGACGGCATTCCCTACGAAGTTTATATTTCAATTACTGACAAAATTTTGCCGACTTTATCGTGAATGACCAAATCAGCCATTGAATCGGCAGGAGTCGGGTCACGGTTGATAAGCACAAAATATTTACCGCCGAAGTATCTGATAAACCCTGCGGCAGGATAAACATTGAGAGAAGTGCCGGCTACAATAAGGCAATCAGCATTTTTGATAGCGTTAATTGCACCACTGACGGTATTATCGTCAAGTCCTTCCTCATAAAGCACAACATCGGGTTTGATAATTCCTCCGCAGTTACACCTCGGAACGCCCTCGCTGTTTTTAATATATTCGGCATTATAAAACTTATGACAGCTTGTACAGTAATTTCTGTGTACACTGCCGTGAAGCTCGAACACATTTTTACTGCCCGCTTTTTGATGAAGTCCGTCAATATTCTGCGTTACAACGGCAGAAAGCTTCCCTGCTCTTTCAAGTTCGGCAAGTTTTAGATGAGCGTCATTCGGTTCGGCATTGAGTGCAAGCATTTTATCTCTGTAAAAGTCATAAAAATATTCGGTATGAGTATTAAAGAAAGTACGGCTCAGTATCTCCTCAGGTGGATAATCGTATTTTTGGTTGTAAAGACCGTCTACGGAACGGAAATCAGGTATTCCGCTTTCGGTGGACACGCCTGCACCGCCGAAAAAGACAATGTTGTTACTTTCGTTAATTATTTGTTGAAGTTGCATAGTATAACTCCTTTAGTTGATTTTTATATATACAATCCCTCAGTCGTCCAGTCGTCAAAATGACGACAGCTCCCTTTACACAAGGGAGCCTTAATATAAGGATTATTCATAAAAACCGATTTGCTTGATGTGCGGAGTTGAACGGCTTTGACGGATAACAAGAACGGCACCGGTTGCCTTTTTGTTAAACTTAACAATTTTCTTTGCACCGACAATCGTTCCCTGATGTGCACGCTTATAACCGCCGTTTGCCTTTTTGAGATAAAGGTCAAACTTCTCTATTCTCTGCGAATAAGCCAAATCTTCGCTGATAACAAAATATTTAAGTTTCTTTGCCGAATCAAAATTGAATTCAAGATAGCCTTGATTTTCTTTAAGTTCGCCTATATTCTGTTCCAAAACCGGATAGTTTGTAATGCCTTTGATTTTTTCGCCGAGAGCCTTGAGACTTCTTACATCTTTTGAGCAGATAACGCCCTTGTCTGTAGGCGGAATATTAAGAAGAAGTGTACAGTTATTACCGACGGATTTAAGATAAATATTGAAAAGGCGTCTTGCACTTTTAACGGTTTTGTCGTCTTTTTTATGATAGAACCAACCCTTACGGATCGAAACATCGACTTCGGCAGGATACCACGAAAGATATGCGTTGCCTTTGAGGATTTTTCTTGAGCCTAAATCCTCGTCCATAGTATCGACTTTTTGAAGTCGTGCGGCGTCGCCCTCTGCATTTTGACTGTTCTTTTCTATAGCCTCACACTGTTTAAGCGAAGCCGGAACAACTGAATATTCATTCTTTCTTGCCTTACCCGCTTCGTTACCTACCCAACGAATATCTTCGCCGCAGATAGCAATATTTGCATTGGGTTGCATGGTACGGATAAGTTTATAATATCTTTGCCAATCATATGTAAATGCCTTTGCATTTGCACCTTTTGCACCGTCAAACCAAACTTCAAAAAGTTCGCCGTAATTTCCGCAAAGCTCGGTAAGCTGACGGACAAAATAATCATTATACGGTTCTGTACCGTAGGTCGGTTCGTGCATATCCCACGGTGAAAGATAGACGCCGAATTCAATTCCCTGCTTGTGACATTCATCGGACACAGCCTTTACAATATCCTTGCCCATAGGACTGTTCATAACATTGAAATCGGTTGTGCCTGTGTTCCACAAACAAAAGCCGTCGTGGTGCTTACAGGTAAGAATTACGCCTGTCATTCCGGCAGATTTAACTGCTTTAACCCACTGTTCCGGCTTGATTTTTGTGATATCAAAATCATCAACCGTTTCGCTTGCACAGCCCCATTCTCTATCATTTGCGGTGTTCATACCAAAATGGAAGAATGCATAAAAAGGCTTATCCTGAAGACGAATTTGACTTGGAGTAGGCACAACAGAAATGTATCTCTGTACTTCTTCGTCGTTAAGGGCAAAGCCGTTATTGTCGGTAGTCCAGTTTTTATCAAGTTTCATATTCATATTTTGTACCGCCGTTTCTGTATTATTGTATCAGCTTCATAAAATTTATACTCTTAGAATAAAGCACAAAGAAGATTTTGTCAACAGTATGTGCGAATTTTGTAAAATACTGCAGTCCAAATTGACGAAAATTGACGAAAAACTCCCCCGAAAAAATTCGAGGGAGAAAATATAATTGGAGTAAATTATTTGTCTGTTAAGGAATTAGTACATACCGCCCTGTGATGCTGCTGCCATTGCTGCGGCTTGTGCGGCATCTGCCTGAGGGTCTTTAATATCTGTTACAAGCGATTCGGTTGTAAGAACCATTGAAGCAACAGATGCGGCATTTTGAAGTGCGGAACGGGTAACCTTTGCAGGGTCTACGATACCGCAATCAATCATATCAACATACTCGCCGGTTGCAAAGTTGCAACCTGTGCCGGCAGGACTGTTCTTAATCTTATCAACGATTACGGAACCTTCCTCGCCTGCGTTTGCAGCGATTTGACGAACAGGTTCTTCAAGAGCCTTGAGAACGATATTTACGCCTGTTTTGTAATCTGCGTCATCCGTGTCAAGAAGTGCCTGTGCAGCAGGGATAGCATTAATAAGAGCAACACCGCCGCCCGGTACGATACCCTCTTCGACAGCCGCCTTTGTAGCTGCAAGAGCGTCTTCAATACGGAGTTTCTTTTCTTTCATTTCTGTTTCGGTAGCGGCACCGACTTTGATAACTGCTACGCCGCCTGCCATTTTAGCAAGTCTTTCCTGAAGTTTTTCTCTGTCAAAATCAGATGTTGAATTTTCAATAGAAGTTCTGATTTGAGCTGTTCTTGCCTTAATATCGTCGCTGTTACCTGCACCGTCAACGATAATGGTGTTTTCCTTTGTAACTTTAACCTGACGAGCCTGGCCGAGCATAGCCATCGTTGTGTCTTTAAGTTCAAGACCGAGGTCGGAAGTAATAACCTGACCGCCGGTAAGAATAGCGATATCCTGAAGCATATCCTTTCTTCTGTCGCCAAAGCCCGGAGCCTTAACGCATACGCAAGTGAATGTGCCGCGGAGTTTATTGAGAAGAATTGTTTGAAGAGCTTCACCCTCAACATCTTCCGCAATAATAACAAGCTTTTTGCCTGCCTTGAGAACGCTTTCAAGGAGAGGAAGAATATCCTGAACTGTTGAAATCTTTTTATCTGTAATAAGAAGCATCGCGTCATCGATAACAGCTTCCATCTTATCGGTATCGGTTACCATATAAGGTGAAATATAGCCGCGGTCAAACTGCATACCGTCTACAACCTCACAAGTTGTTTCGGCTGTTTTTGACTCTTCAATAGTGATAACGCCGTCGGCAGTTACTTTTTCCATAGCTTCGGCAATAAGAGAGCCTACATATTCGTCAGCGGCAGAAACCGTTGCAACTCTTGCGATGTCGGCATTGTCTTTTACTGCACGACTTTGTTCCTTAACGGATGCCACAACAGCGTCAACTGCACCTTTAATACCGTTTTTAACTGTCATTGGGTTTGCACCTGCGGCAACATTCTTCATACCCTCTCTTACAAGAGCCTGAGCAAGAAGTGTTGCTGTTGTTGTGCCGTCGCCGGCATCGTCGTTTGTCTTAGAAGAAACTTCTTTAACAAGCTGAGCACCCATATTTTCAAACGGATTTTCAAGTTCAATTTCTTTTGCGATGGTAACACCGTCGTTTGTAATGAGCGGTGAACCGTATTTTTTGTCAAGAACCACATTTCTGCCCTTTGGACCGAGTGTGATTTTTACTGTATTTGCAAGCTTATCAATACCTGCCTGAAGAGCCTTACGGGCGTCTTCACCGTAAATAATATCCTTTGCCATAAATGATTCCCCCTATCTTATTCTACTACTGCAAGAACTTCTTTGATATCGGTAATGGTATATTCAACACCGTCAACCTTTACCTGTGTTCCCGAATATTTGCTGATGATAACTTTATCACCGACCTTAACGGTCATCGGATTCTTTTCTGTGCCGGGACCTACTGCAACAACCTCGCTTACCTCAGGCTTTTCCTGTGCGGAAGCGGCAAGAATAAGACCCGAAGCAGTTGTTTCTTCAGCCTCTACAGCTTTGAGCAGAACTCTGTCTGCAAGTGGCTTAATAGTCATAATATATCACCTCGTAATAACTTTCTGTTTTGTTTTAGCACTCTTTATCCCCGAGTGCTAATATCTATTTTAATGATTTTTTTTCAAATGTCAATAGGGTTCACAAATTATTTATAAAATATATGAAAATTTGTACACATTATGCGTGATAAAAGTATAAAAGAACAGAAAATCCATTCTGATAAATGCATATCGAACAACTTTCGCAATTTTTTAACCCCTCAGTCGTCATAAATGACGACAGCTCCCCTTGATTACAATCAAGAGGAGCCGTTAATTACTTAAAATACATATAGTATTGACATTTAATCATTCCGTTATAAAGCTTACGGCGTTTGTCGGCTTTTCTGCCAAAACATTTTTCAAATTCCTCATCCGGAGAAATTATACCGTAACTCCAACCGTGTTTACGTTCAAACTTCTCACCCATAACAAGGTAAAGCTTTTCGGCTGTACGAATATCGAGCATTCGTTCGCCGTAAGGAGGATTGGTAATCAGCGTACCTTTTTCCGTTGTCGGGTTAAATCTTGCAACATCGCAAACAGAAGTACGAATAAACTTATCAACCTTAATATTTTTTGCATTCTTTTCTGTAAGTTCGATTGCGTGAGGGTCAATATCCGTGCCGAAAGCGACAAAATCAGTGTCGGTTTTAATCAAATCGTGACAACGCTCACGCTCGCTCATCCATACTTTTTCCGGAACGAAGCCCCAACGGTCAACATCAAAATTGCGGTTAATACCCGGAGCTATGTTATTTGCAAGCATTGCACCCTCGATAAGAATAGTTCCGCTACCGCAACAAGGGTCGTACATTGTGTGATAGTGGCGAAGCTGAGAAAGGCGACACATAGCGGCGGCAAGAGTTTCTCTGATAGGAGCGTCATTGCCGACAGGGCGATAGCCCCTTTTATGAAGCCCTCTGCCCGAAGTATCGAGCATAATTGTAACTTCGTCTTTCATAACAGAAAACTGAACTTGATGGACGGGTCCGCTCTCTTCAAACCAATTAATATGATAATCCTCTTTGAGCGATTCAACTATAGCCTTTTTGATTATCTTTTGACAGTCGGGAACGGAATGAAGCGTTGAATTAATCGAAAAGCCTTTAACAGGAAATTCATCGGCGGAGCCGATAAACTCACTCCACGGCAAAGCCTTAACCGCTTGGAACAGTTCCTCAAATGTTACCGCAGTGAATTTATCTACAACAATAAGAATTCTTTCGGCATATCTTGACCAAATATTGGCACGGGCAAGAATTGTTTCATCACCGTCAAAAAAGACTCTGCCGTTTTCCGCACAAACATTTTGTGCGTCCATAGATTTTAAATCATCTGCCACCAAGCCCTCGATACCGAGTAAGCAAGTGGCCACCATTTTCATCATCATATATTACACCTTTTACACATAAAAACAAGGTGGCGTAACATCTACCACCTTGCGATAATTTTATTTACTTGATGAGATGTCGTAATAAACAACCTCTCCGTCTTTTACATATCCTTTTTCACGGGCCTTTTGCTCGATATATTCATCTTTATCGTCCGAATTGAGGATTGACTTAACTTTTTTGTTTTCGTCAAGTTGTTGCTCATACTTCGTATTAAGTTCCTGTGATTCGGCTTTAAGACGACTTATATCGGCGGCATTTGAAATAAGACAAAACGAACAGTATCCGACAATCGCCACAACAATCGCAATAACAAAACCGAAAATCATATTTTTCTTACTTTTAATTTTATTACTCTTTGCTTTCACGGCGATATCCTCCTGCTCAAATATTACCTTTATATTATATTATAAGTATGTAAGCAATTGCAATAGTTTTTTAAAACTTTTTTAACCTTTTTGTAAAAGAAGTTCTTTTAATCGATAATTTGTTCGATATTTTACATTCAAATTTGCAAAAAAGTTTGTGAACAGTCAATCTGTAAGCAAAAAAACCGAGAAGCGTAATAAAAAAATGATAAAATCTAAATCCGTCTTCACCGTAGCCGACAACAAAGCAGAAGAATGCTACGGCAAATGACAACATCATAATTATATCCGACACGAATGTTACAGCACGAAGCGAAAGCAGATTTTCAACAAAAGTAACGGCAGAATAAACAAACGAGCAGACAACACCAAGTGCCGCAAACGAAAGGAGCATCATTAGGAAAACAACCGCCTCAATGTGTTTTTTCTCGAAATATCATTTGAATAAATCACGGCGTTAACCTTTCCGCTGACCTTTAATGTGCCGCAGGACAAATCGAGTTCTTCAATATGCAATTTTTCGCCCTTAATTACAAGCGTGCCGTAATCTGTTTTTGCCGATATTTCTTCTTCGTTAAATGCGTCAACATCGGTTACACCGTCAAAAGAAGCGTATTCCCTGTTTTTAATAACAAGTGAATGGTCTTTCTTGCTTTCAAATTCATCCATAATTATCCCTCGGGTAATCATATGAGCAATAATTCGCAAATATGCAAAACAGGACAGGCAAGCCTGTCCCCCAGACTGTCGATAAAGTCCCTGAAACACGCCA
>CAVBQD010000009.1:0-26535 GCA_963597385.1 bacterium
ATATAAAAAAGATCATATACCTTACAGGAGGAATAAATAATGATTAAACTTATCATCGGTAATAAAGGTGCAGGAAAAACAAAGAAACTTATTGATTTGGTTAATTCTTGCGTAGAGAATTCAGACGGAAATATCGTATGCATCGAAAAAGAGCCAAAGCTTACATATGATATTTCATCAAAGGCTCGTTTGCTCGAAACAGAAACTTACGGCATTAACGGTCACAAGGCATTTTACGGTTTCCTTGCAGGTATTTGTGCAGGCAATTACGATGTAACAGATATTCTTATTGACGCAACATTCAAGATTGTTGGCAGAGAGTATGAAAAATTGCCACAGTTCTTTGAAATGCTTTCAGGTTTGAGTGAGGCTTCGGATGTTAACTTCTATTTCACTATCAGCTGTGATAAGGAAGACCTTCCGGTAGAAATCTTTGATTATTGCGACGAAGCGTAAATTTTACGGCACACTTGGTAGCAGGTGTGCCGATTTTTTTGAATTTAGCTATTGACAAAAAAGCTCTTTATATATATAATACTTAAAGTGCAAACATGAGGTGAATTGTATGCAACTTGATTTTACCAATCTTCTTAATTCATCGGCTGATGAAATCAATATTGATTATCACATTAATACCGATGATTTTATGTATGACACCTACAAACCACTCAAAAACGGTGTTGATGTAAAGGGAAGAGCATATCAAAAAGTCGGAGTTGTGTATCTTGACCTTGATGTTAACTTTGACTTCTTCGGCGTATGCGACAGATGTGCCGATGATATTGAGAAGAAGTATGATTTTTCTCTAAATAAAATTATTGTCAATGCTATGGAAAATGAAAATGATGACTATGATGATTATGTAGTTGTTGAAAATAATCTTCTTGACCTTGATGAATTTATTAATGAGGAAATTCAATTGTTTTTACCGGCAAAAATGCTTTGTAAGGATGACTGCAAAGGCTTGTGTCAAAATTGCGGTAAAAACTTAAATTATGAAAATTGCGAATGTGTTAAAGAGGTTGACCCACGGTTAGCGGCTTTGGCAGATTTGCTGATTGATGAGTAAACTAACTTGTTTTTATAATAAGGAGGAATTTAAAAATGGCAGTACCAGCAAGAAGAACAGGTAAAGCAAGAAAGAATAAGAGACGTTCAAGCGTTTGGAAGGCAGTTGCTCCAACACTTGTAAAATGCCCAAAGTGTTCTGAATACACAGTACCGCATAAGGTTTGTGCAAACTGTGGTTATTACAACGGTGAAGAAGTAATCAGCAAGGACTAATTATTTGAGCATTGGCGGCTTTTATTAAAGCCGCCTTTCTTGTTATAATAAACATGAGGTGATTATATGGCAAAACCCGTTGTGGCTATTGTCGGCAGACCTAATGTCGGCAAATCTACATTGTTTAATAAATTAATAGGCTCAAGACTTTCTATTGTTGATGATACACCGGGTGTAACGAGAGATAGAATTTACGGTGATTGTGAATGGCTTAACCGTAATTTTTTATTGGTTGACACAGGAGGTATTGAACCGTATAGCACTGATGTTATTCTTTCTCAGATGCGTACACAGGCTGAAATCGCTATTGAAACTGCTGATGTAATTATTCTTGTTACCGATTTGAAATGCGGAGTTGTGGCGTCCGATATGGAAGTTGCCTCTATGCTTCAAAAAAGCAATAAACCGATTGTGCTTTGCGTTAACAAGTGTGACAGTATCGGGGCCCCTGACCCTGAGTTTTATGAATTTTACAATCTTGGCTTGGGCGATCCGATAGCCGTTTCATCGGTTCACGGTCACGGCACAGGTGATTTGCTTGATGAGGTTATTAAGTATTTCCCTGAAGATTTCGATGACGAAATTGAAGATGAAGAAGTTATCAATGTTGCTGTTATCGGTAAACCGAATGTTGGCAAATCATCGCTTATTAACCGCATTAGCGGTACAAACAGAGCTATTGTCAGCAATATTGCCGGAACAACAAGAGATACAACTGATACTTATATTGAAAATAAATTCGGTAAGTTTAATTTTATTGATACCGCCGGATTACGCAGAAAGAGCAGAGTTAATGACAGTATTGAAAAATATAGCATAATTCGGGCAAGAATGGCTGTTGAAAGAGCAAATGTATGCGTTATTATGATTGACGCAACCGAAGGCTTTACAGAACAGGACAGCAAAGTTGCGGGTATAGCAATTGAACAGGGTAAAGCTTGTATTATTGCTGTTAATAAGTGGGATGCTGTTGAAAAAGACGGTAACACAATGAAAGAATTTAGAGATAAATTATCTGTTGACTTTTCGTTTATGAGTTATGCTCCCTTTATTTTTATTTCGGCAAAAACGGGCATTCGCATTGATAAACTGTATGAAATGATTGTTCATGTTCATTCTCAAAACTCAATGCGTATCTCGACAGGTAAGCTTAATGAGGTTCTCGGAATTGCTACAGCAAGAGTTCAGCCGCCTACCGATAAAGGTAAACGACTTAAAATTTATTATATGACTCAAGCTTCTACAAGACCGCCGACATTTGTATTTTTTGTTAATAACAGTGAACTGTTCCATTTTTCATACCAAAGATATTTGGAAAATCAAATCAGAGACATTTTCGGACTTGACGGTACGCCGGTAAGGTTTATTGTGAGAGAAAGAAATGAGGGCAAAAAGTAATGGCTTTTAAACTCGTTTTTATAGCTGTGGTTTCATATTTGCTCGGCAGTCTTAATTTTGGTGTTATTCTTTCAAAAAGTATGAAAAAAGAAGATGTCAGAGATTCCGGCTCGGGCAATGCCGGCACAACAAATATGATGCGAACTTACGGCAAAGTGTGGGGGATTTTGACGATTGCCGGCGATATTTTAAAGGTCGTTCTTGCAATTTGGATTGCATTCAAAATTATGCCCGTTGAAGAACTTTCGGTAACACTTGACAATGTATCTGATTATTCGCAGGTTGTCCTTAAATCCTTTGCAGGACTTTTTGCTGTGTTTGGACATATATTTCCTTGCTATTTCCATTTTAAAGGCGGTAAGGGCGTTGCAACAAGCGGAGGTATGGTCATTGTTATTGATTGGCGAATCGCTCTTATACTGCTTGTGATTTTCGCTGTCACAATATTAATAACAAAATATGTTAGCCTCGGTTCAATTCTTATGGCGATATTCTATCCGGTATTTATTGGCATTTTTTATAAGGATATTGTCCTTGTGTCAATTGCACTTGTGTTTACGGTTATTGTTGTTGTTGCTCATAGAGAAAATGTAAAACGACTTGTAAATCACACCGAAAACAAAATCAGTTCAAAAAAGTAGAACAAGACATAATAAAAAGCAGGAACGGATTTTATCGTTTCTGCTTAATTTTTAGATAAAAAATAAGCTGTTCATTGTGAACAGCTTTATCTTTTGCGTAAATCTTACGCTCTTTCAACCTTACCTGAACGAAGGCATCTTGTGCAAACATAAACTCTCTTTGGAGATCCGTTTACGATAGCCTTAACTCTCTTAATGTTTGGTTTCCATGTTCTGTTTGATCTTCTGTGTGAGTGGGATACCTTGATACCGAAGGACATTTCCTTACCACAGTATTCACATTTAGCCATTTGCGAACACCTCCTTAATAATTTACAACGCAAATATAATAACAGAAAGTTACATAAAATGCAAGCATTTTTTTAATAATTTTTATAAAGGTGACATTTATGGTATATTTGTACTATCTATTCTTGATTTTGTATACAAGATATTGTATAATAAGAAGGTAAATTAATAAGTAATATTCGGAGGATTTATCAATGGCTGTTGATAAGAAAGCAAATGATAAAAAAACTGCACTTGAATCTGCTCTCAAGCAAATTGAAAAGCAGTACGGTCAAGGTGCAATTATGCGTCTTGGCGAAAACGCACATTTAAAGGTTGATGCTATATCTACCGGTTCGCTTACTCTTGACCTTGCAACAGGAATCGGAGGACTTCCAAAGGGAAGAATTATTGAAATTTACGGTCCGGAATCATCAGGTAAAACTACGCTTGCACTTCATTGTGTTGCCGAATGTCAAAAACTCGGCGGCGAAGCAGCGTTTATCGATGCTGAGCATGCTCTTGACCCGGGATATGCAAAAAATCTCGGCGTAGATGTTGATTCTTTGTTGGTGTCTCAACCTGATAACGGTGAACAGGCCCTTGAAATTACAGAACAGCTTGTCAGAAGCGGTGCTGTGGACATAATCGTTGTTGACTCTGTTGCGGCACTTGTTCCTCGTTCTGAAATTGAGGGAGATATGGGCGATTCTCATGTCGGATTGCACGCAAGACTTATGTCGCAGGCACTCCGTAAGCTTACAGGTGCAATCAATAAGTCTAATTGTATAATTATTTTTATTAATCAGCTTCGTGAAAAAGTCGGCGTTATTTATGGAAATCCTGAGGTTACAACCGGCGGTAGAGCACTTAAATTCTATTCATCAATGCGTATTGATGTAAGAAAGATTGAACAGCTTAAAGCTCCGGGTAATGAGTTTATCGGTTCAAGAACAAGAGCAAAAATTGTTAAAAATAAGGTTGCCCCTCCTTTCAAACAGGCTGAATTTGATATTATGTACGGCACCGGAATTGACAAAATCGGTGAAATTGCCGACCTTTCGGTATCTCTCGGTATTGTTGTAAAAGGCGGTGCGTGGTTTACATACGGAGAAGAAAGATTCCAAGGTAAGGAAAAATTCAAAGAATATATCAAGTCTAATCCTGATGTTCAGGCAGAACTTGAAAAGAAAATTAAAAATGCTTTGGCAAATACCGATGTTCAAGATGAAACTCCGGCACCTGCAAAATCAACTGTTGAGGCAAAAGCTCCCGTTACACAAACAAGAGCCGCCGCAAGAGCAAAGCTTGATATAGCAATAGATGATGACGAGGATTAATGAAAATATCTCATACTAAAGGCAGAGGTAAAAAGATACATATTTTTATCGATGACGAATATACAATAACAACCGATATTGATTTTTGGGCAGAACATTTTTTTAAAGACGGTCAGGAAATCGACGGTGATGAGTGGGAGAATCTTGTTGACGGTATTAATTACAAAAAAGCTGTTGATAAGTGTTATGACCTTCTTTCGAGGCGAGACCATTCCGTGAAAGAACTCAAGACAAAACTTCTTCGAACTGTTGATGAGGAAAATGCAAGTAAGGCTATCGAAAAAATGATAGATTACGGATACTTAGACGATGAAAAGTATGCAAAAAATCTTGTTAAATATTTGTCGGAAATTAAACGAATGTCAAAAAATCATATAAAACAGGAGATGTATAAGCGTGGTGTACCTAACGACATCATTGCTTATACTCTTGAAGATATTGAAATAGATAATGTGTCGGCTGTTGTTGATTTGATTTTAACGAAATACAGAAATAAATTAGATATTCAAGACGGCAACAAAAAAGTTATTTCCGCCTTGATGAGAAAGGGATTTTCCTATTCTGATATAAGAGAAGCTTTTGACAGAATAGAAAATGAAGAATACGATTAATGGCAAAAGGTTATAAAGTCGGAATGATATCTCTCGGTTGTCCGAAAAATCAGGTTGACGGGGAAGCACTTCTTGCAAAACTTGCGGCGGCCGGATATCAAATTATAAATGAAATCGAAAATTCGGATGTAATGATTGTAAATACATGCGGATTTATTGAAGATGCAAAAAGAGAAGCGATTGACACAATTCTTGAGGTGGCTCAGTACAAGGAAGCAGGAGCTATATCCGCACTTGTTGTTACAGGCTGTCTTGCAGAGAGGTATCAGGATGAAATTTTGAAAGAAATGCCGGAAGTTGACGCGGTTATCGGTATCGGGGCTAATGCCGATATTGTTAAGGTGTGTGATAAAGCTTTGTGTGGCATTCAAACTTCAAATTATCCGAATAAGTGTTATCTCCCTATTGATGATGAACGAGTGCTTTCTACGCCTTCTCATTGGGCATATTTAAAGATTGCCGAAGGTTGTGACAATAGATGTTCGTATTGTGCCATTCCGGGTATTAGAGGTAAGTTCCGTTCAAGAAAAATGGAGTCTGTTGTTGAAGAAGCTAAAGGACTTGTAAACCGCGGTGTTAAAGAAATCATTTTGATAGCACAAGACACAACTAAATACGGACATGATTTGTACGGCGAATATTCACTCGATAAGCTCCTTAAAGAGCTTGTTAAAATTGACGGTCTTGAATGGATAAGACTTTTTTATTGTTATCCTCAAAGGATTACCGACAGTCTTATTGATGTTATAGCAAACGAGGAAAAGGTTTGCAATTATATTGATATTCCGCTTCAACATTCGGACACAACCGTTCTTAAAAATATGAACAGAGTAGGGGACGGCAATGACTACAAGGCACTTCTTGATAAGATGAGAAAAGCTATTCCCGATTTGGCTCTCCGTACAACTTTTATGGTGGGTTTCCCGGGTGAAACCGATGGGCAGTTTGAAAACTTATGTGATTTTGTTAAAGAAATGAAATTTGACAAAATGGGTTGCTTTACATTTTCTCCTGAAGAGGACACTCCTGCATTTGATATGGACAACCAAATTGATGAGGATGTTAAAAAACGCCGACAAGAAGTTTTGATGAATGCTCAGTATTCTATTACCGAGGCTTCAAACAAAAATAGAGTAGGTAATGTTTATAAGGTAATAATTGACTCATATGCCGACGGAAAATATGTAGGCCGTTCTTATATGGATTCTCCTGAAATCGACAGCGGTATTATATTTACTTCAAGAGAAAAACTAAACATCGGTGATTTCGTTAATGTTAGAATTACCGATTTTGACGGATATGATTTAATAGGGGAAAACTGTGGAAAATAATTTATACAAAACGAAATTATGGAAACGCATATTAAGTGTAATTCTTGCAGTAATAATTGGCTTTGGCACATTTGTTACAATGACATTTGCCAATGTACTTTTATCCGATTATGTTGATTTAAAATCAGTATTAACTGTAAAAGCTGCAACTCTTAACCCTGTTCCGGTTTACTACAGACACGGCGAGCTTGTCGGTCTTTACAGAGTAAATTATTCTGACAAAACAAAGTTACAGTATAAAATCGGTGATAATGGTACTTGGACAGACTATTCTGTACCGTTTACCATTCCTGCCCATAAAACCACTAAAGTTTATGCACGAATCGGTACAACCGGCAAAATTACATATATGAACTTGAGCAATACTGATGAAGCTCTCGGCGTGTATACCGAAAGCAATACTGATTTTTCATTTTCATATAACGGAATTGATTTCGGCTATACAAGAATATATAACAGTGCCGATAAAAATTGGTTTGAATCAATCCACAGTAAAGTCCTTGTTACCGACAGCAGACTTGAGGTTACGCTCCCTGACGGTTCAAAGTATCCTATGATTAGAAAGGATTCAACAACTTATGTTGACGAGCTTAACGGATATACCTTGACTAAGACAAATAATAATTATATCTTCGATGACGGAACATACAAATATTATTTTGCAATCAAGGCATTAAACAGTGTTGCATATCTCAGTGCTATTGAGGATAACAACGGCAACCGTCTTAATCTCAGCAGAACAACGAACACCGAAGAAGCTTCAATTTCAGATGGTACAGGAAGAAAATTCAGCTTGTCTGACTATCAGGCAATTAACGCACCTGATGGCAGTGATGTTAAGTATTACAGCCAAAAGGAAATTACAGACCCTAACGGTAATAAACTCAAATACACAACCAAGCAGGGCAAATATATTGAGGTTAAAGACCAGGCAGGCGTAATTTTAGGCAAATATGAATATACTAACAATACAACCGATTTCACTCTTGTTAAAAGTAATGATAACAAGATTGAGTATTATGATAACGGCAGATTAAAGCAAATTACATATAAAAACGGCTCTTGGATAAAATACACCTATAATGACGACAGTATGAATTATACTACTCTTACATCGTCAGGTGAAACGACTAAGACCGTGTATAATGACGCTTTTCTCCCTGTTGAATATACTGACGAATCGGGCACTAAAACAGAGTATACTTACGATTCTCATTACAGAGTTAAGACTGAAAAATCAGGTGACGAAACTACTACCTATACTTATGATTCAAAGGGTAATGTCATTTCATATGTTACAAGCAATGAGAAAAACAACACTTATTATACATACAACAGTAATGGTAAGATAGTAAGGGAACAATCAGGCAATGATTATACTTATTATACTTATGACGCTAAGGGTAATAATCTTATCCTTGCAACTCTTAAAAAAGACTACCAAGGTGAAGCACCTGCTCTATATGATTCAAGCCTTACTTGTTTTGATACTACAACATATACTTATGATGACAAAGGCAGGATTTTAAAAGAAGAAAACAGCAACGGATCATCTGTATCATACGAATATGACGCAAGCGGTAATGTAACTAAGGAAACAAATGTTACAGTTGAAAATGATAAAACAAAAACTACCGTTACCACATATACATATGATGAGATGGGTAATATACTCACCACTCAAAGCGAAGGTGACAATGGTTCTTATATTTATGATAAAGCAGGTAGAACACTTCGTGTAACACAAAACGGTGAAACTACCCGTACTCTTTATGACGATGAGGGCAGGACTGTTCAGGAAATTGCACCTGAGGATTATGACAGCTCTAAGGACGGTTTACCGAGTGAAAATACATATTCGGGCTAATGCCGGTCATAGATATGTATATAACGAAGTTACAGGCAATCTTGACAGCGAAACCAACCGCCTTGACGTAACCACGACGTATAAATATAACGATGTCGGTGCGAAAATTCAGGAAAAGTTTGACATTTATGAGTTCAACTACATTCCTCACGGCGAGCTTGAAAGCGTTAAGATTTCGGGCAAAGCCAAGGTTTCATATTTTTATAACGATGAGAATAAATTATTGTCGGAAAATTATGCAAACGGCGATACTGTCCGTTATGAATACGACGATAACGGTAATCTAGCAAGGCAGTACCACAATGATGATACATCACCTTATGTAACCTATTCATACAATACTGATAATGAACTTACAAAGAAAGTAAATCACGACACAGGATTAAAGTATATTTACGGCGAAAACAATAGCGTTAGTATATACAAACTTTCCGATGATACTCTTGTTCAGTCATATACAGAATCAAAAACGGAAGCCAATGAGGAAAACAGTATTGAATCCAAAACCGATGTAACCGAATCCCATTTCGGCGATACTTATTCTTATACAACTAAGAATGATTCAATATCGTATCAATACGGCGATAATTCTCTCACTTTTTCTGCAAAGTCAAATAATGAATCTCAAACTGAATCCGATACTGTTAAGTTCAACGGTAAATTATCGTTGAAATCCGACTATACTTACGACAAAAATTCAAACATTATAAAGAAATCATTGAATGATTCGAATAGTGAGATAATCTCTGTTGTAAATGAATATGACGATCAAAACAGAATAACAGCAACTGGATATAACTCTGTAGATGACTATTTCAAGTACGACAAAAACGGTCAATTAATTTATGCTGATAATCAAATGAATAATTGCACATCAACATATAGTTATGATGAAAGGGGCAATATTTTAAATATTAATGAATATGAGTATAAAAATACAAATCATAATCTTTCATCATTTAATGATAAAGATTTAAAGAATACAAAAACTTTTACATATTCAAATGACGATTGGAAGGACGAATTAACTGCAGTAAATGGTACTCCGCTTACTTATGACGAAAACGGTAATGTTCTCACTTACGGAAACAAGAAATTCACTTGGAATACCGGCAGAAATCTTGAAAGTATAGTTGACGGGAATAACAAATACAGTTATACTTATGATGAAAACGGTATTAGAACTTCAAAGACTGTAAACGGTAAAACGACTTATTACAATACAAAAGACGGCGTTATTTTGTCACAGACTGACGGAACAGATACTCTTTATTTTCAATATGATAATACAGGCTCTCCTCTCGGTTTTATTTGGAATGGCACACAATATTTGTATATGACAAACCAAATGGGCGATGTTATATCCATAACCGACGAACAGGGAAACGAACTTGTTCAATATGAATATAACGCTTGGGGTAAATGTGTTTCAACAGTAACAACTCATGAAAATGATATTGAAATAAAATTATCAAACATCAATCCTATTCGCTATCGTGGTTATTATCTCGATTCTGAAACAGGTTACTATTATCTCCAATCACGTTACTATGATTCTGACATTTGTAGATTTATTAATGAAGATATACTTCTTTATGCTATACTTCACAAAAATGATAGTTCAGGATTAAGTGTTTTTGTATATTCTTACAACAATCCTATAAATCGTGATGACAAAAATGGTTTTAGTTCTGCCGGACTAGTGGGTAGTGCTTTCTTTTATTATTTTGTTACTTATGTTTTACCCAAAATAGCTGGTGCAGTTTGCTATGGTGTTTTATTTCTTTCTGGAGTTTTGTTTGTATATTTGTTAATTAAAATCGTTACTGATTCATTAAATGATTCAGGAACTTCAAATAGTTCACCTAACAATCCTAAAAAACCGGATGACGATTCTAAAATAAAAAAAATACTAAAGAAAATTCCTAATTCATTAAAAAAAGATGGCAAAGTTGATTTGGCTAAATTTGACAAGACGGAAAATGGGAAAACTACTTGGAAAAGTAAAAATGGATGGAAAATTTCTAAAGATACTGCAGAACATGGCGGAAGAAAGTGGAAATTACTTGATAGATCTGGTAAAAGAATAGCTTCGTTAGGAGAAGATGGTAGTGTTTTATCAAAGTGATGTTTTTTGGAATAATGTTAGTGAAAAAAATATTAGCGAAAACGATATTGCGGAGTATATATATTCTTTGGATTATCTTAACATTCAAAATCCGGCAGAATATTGTAAAATAGAAAAAATATATAATACCGATTTAATTTGTTATTTTTTTGAAGTGGAAAAATATCAAACTGAAAAAGAATATAGAGAAATATTCTATCAGGGATTTCTTGACGGAGATATTACTGAAAAAGAATATTATGCCGCAGAATTTGCTTTTAAAAAATTCATTAATATATTGTTTGAAAAAAGTAATGTTTATGTTTATTATGAGTTTATAGTGCCTATTGATAAAAGTGCTCCTTTTCGTAAAAGTAGTGATGTGGATTTTAATTTTGAATTTGTTAAGAACAATCAGGGCAAATTCATTCAAATTGTTGATAAATTTACGCTTGAACAAATTGTTGATTTATTTGCAAGAGAAATCGTCAGCGGATATTTAATTTTTGATAATATTAAATCGGTTTTGGTTTGCAATGGTATGCACGGACATATCCTTTCGGTTGAAGAACTGAGCCAGAATTTGTTGAATGATATTTCGTCACAAGTTAGAATAGAAAAATTATATTAAATTATACATGTTTTAATTCTGTTGTGACTTGAAAGATTTACTAATCGAAATTCTAAAGAAGTATATTATTCTATATCTATGTTTTTTTCTTTTGGGGCTTTTATAGCTGGTATTTTAGATTATGTTACTGACGGGAAAATAGACGGAAGAATAAAAATATAAAGGAAATATAACCATTTATATGACAATACAAATTATTACAAATGATATATTTGATTTGGAAATTTCTGCTAAAGTAAACGGTAAAACATATTACGGAAAAAACGGAAAAATTTTTATTGATAACTTAAAGGAACAACCTGGGCAACTGACAATTTGCGTTTATAAAAGCCTAAAGACAATATCAAATCTCCGTTATTCTTTCTATTTTCATAAGAAAAACAGTTCCGGCCTATTTCAATGGAAAAAAAATATAGCGGCTGTTGAAGAAATTGTTTTTTTGCCAAAGCAACATTCCGGCCAAATAACACTGAAAATCAATATAGAAAAAATTATTGCTCCAAATTATTATAATATCAACGAATCATTCTTAAAAATTGAAAGCATAAGCATTGGTAAATATAAATGCAATTATAAAAACATTTCTAAAAAATATTATAAAACCGCCGATATTATCGATATTCTATTGTTAATATTAAAAAATCTGATTTGGCTATTCATCGGTACCGATTTGTGTATATATACATATAAAACACGATTTGAGGCCAATACAATTTTTAACGGTGACCTAATTTGGATTGACATTTTAATAATAAGCATTTGTTTTATTGCCTATACAGTTTTCAGTATAGTCAGATATAACAAATATCGTAAAACTGTATGTCAATTAATAGAACTCTTTGAAATTCTGTAAATATAATAAATCAATTTAGAAAACAGAAAAATATCGAAGTGAAAAAGGTTATAGAGAAATCTTCTTTCAGGGATTTCTTGATGGCAAAATTGATGAAAATGAATATTATAATGCGGAAAATTCATTCAAAGAATTCATTAAATGTTTATCTCATATAAGTAATGTGTATATATATTATGATTTTTTAGCATCCATCGAAAACAGTTACCCATTTCAGAATAGCTGTGATGTGAATTTCAGCCTTGATTTCATTAAGGAAACTCAAGGAAAATTCACTAAAATAATTGATAAATTTCAACTTGAACAAATAAGTATATTGTTCGCAAGAGAAATTGTTAGCGGCTTTATTGTTTTAGATGCTATCAAATCGGTTTTGGTTTGTAGTGGTATGCACGGCTGTATTCTTTCAGTCAATGATTTAAACTCGGATTTATTATCTAATATATCGTTACAAGTTAAAATAGAAAAAATAAGCACATTGCAAAATTAACATTATCAAAATTTTTCTTTCACATAATTTTGAGATGACCGGAATCGCCATTTATGCCTGTTTAGGCAACGCAGGTTAATTAGGTGATTTTTAATATACTATTTGTTGCCTGAAAGGCTGTGGTGATTATTATGAATTTACCTAATAAAATTACTGTTTTTAGATTTTGCTGTATACCTTTTTTATGGTTATTCTCACTTTGGCAATTTAGATACCATTGGGTAGCGGCTCTTTTGATTTACTTTGTTGCTTGCGTCAGCGATACTGTTGACGGAAATATAGCAAGAAAGAGAAAACTTGTTACTGATTTCGGAAAGCTTATGGACCCTCTTTCGGACAAGGCGTTGGTTTTAGCCGCATTTCTTATCCAAATTAATCTTGGCGTCAGAACCGATATTGTTATTATGATTATGATGGCAAGGGAGTTTTTGGTTGCCGGTATGCGTATGGCGGCAACAGTTGAAGGAGAGGTTATAGCCGCAAATGTTTTTGGTAAAGCTAAGACATTTATTCAAATGTCGACAACTGGTATGACTTTTTTGCTTCTTGCGATTATGGAAAAAGACGGTGAGATTATCATTTCAACAAACGGCTTTAATGCACCGCATTGGCTTACGGTTTACTGTACAATCGCTTTTTGGATTGCAGGTATAGTAACTGCCTTGTCCGGCATAAAGTATACTATGGACGGTTGGCATTATATTAAAACAAAATAAAATTGTACTTGCATTTTATGTTCAAAATGAATATAATGTATTTAAAGGCTGTGATTGGGAGAAGTAACAATTTCTCTACCTATTCAGAGAGCAAACGGTTGGTGAAAGTTTGTATAGGTTAAATTGTGAAATGCACCCATGAGCTTCTCAAAGGAAATTAAGTATTTTGAGACGGTAGGCACCGTTATTTGCAACGGCTATATATGTAGCTTGAGTATAAATCAGAGTGGAACCGCAGTATTACTGCCTCTGTCTTTTGACAGAGGCTTTTTATTTTATCGAAAGGCTGATTATTAATGTTTAAGCAATATAAAGAAGATATACAGAGCTTTATCGATCACGATCCGGCAACCGATAATCCTTTAGAGGTTATATTTCTTTATCCCGGATTTAAGGCTCTTCGTTCACATAAAAAAGCATTTTGGTTTTACAATCATAATATGCCGTTTATCGCCAGGGCTATAAGTCAACGCTCTGCACATAAAACAGGTATAGAAATTCACCCGGGTGCTAAAATCGGAAAACGCGTTGTTATTGATCACGGTCACGGAATTGTTATCGGCGAAACTGCAGAAGTCGGTGATGATGTAATGATTTATCAGGGCGTAACGCTTGGCGGAACAGGTAAAGACATAGGTAAGCGTCATCCCACAGTAGAAAGCGGTGTGATGATTGGTGCGGGAGCCAAGGTGCTCGGTCCTATCACTATCGGAAAAAACGCTAAAATTGCCGCAGGAGCGGTTGTTGTAAAAGATGTCGAGCCTAACTGTACGGTTGTAGGTGTTCCTGGTGAAATTGTAAGGATTGACGGGGAAAGAGTAGATGATTTGGATCAAATCAATATTCCCGACCCGATTATGAATGCAATTAAAAATAACGAAGAAGAAATTAAAAGACTGCAAAATGAAGTTGATAATTTAAAGGAGATTATAAAAAATGAAAATATTTAACACGATGTCAAGAAGAAAGGAAGAATTTGTTCCTGTTGATAAAAATGAAGTGAAAATTTATGCATGCGGACCTACTGTGTATAATTTCATTCACATAGGTAACGCAAGACCGCTGTGCGTGTTTGATGTTCTTCGCAGATATTTGGAATACAGAGGATATAATGTAAGATTTGTTCAGAATTTTACTGATGTTGACGATAAAATTATTAAAAGAGCAAATGAAGAAAACAGCACTTTTGAAGAAATATCAAAGAAGTATATTGATGAATTTTGGACAGACGCACACGGACTTAATTTTAAAGACGCCACAGTTCATCCTAAAGCAACAGAAAACATTGATGAAATAATAAATATCATTAAAACTCTTGAAGAAAAAGGCTATGCTTATGCGGTTGACGGAGATGTTTATTACAGAACTCTGAAGTTTGACGGTTACGGTAAACTTTCACATCAACCGATTGATGATTTGCAATCTGGGGCAAGAATTGCTGTAGGAGATAAAAAAGAAGACCCACTTGATTTTGCTTTGTGGAAAGCCGCAAAAGAGGGTGAGCCGTATTGGGATTCTCCATGGGGCAAAGGCAGACCGGGTTGGCATATTGAATGTTCTGCTATGAACAAAAGATATCTTGGCAATACCATAGATATTCACTGCGGCGGTCAAGACCTTATTTTCCCTCATCATGAAAATGAAATTGCACAGTCGGAAGCAGCAAACGGTTGTATGTTTTCAAAATATTGGATGCATAACGGCTATATCAATGTAGATAATGTCAAAATGAGTAAGTCACTCGGTAATTTCAAAACGGTAAGAGAAATAGCAGATGTATACGGCTATGAAGTTATCAGGTATTTCCTTATTTCATCGCATTATCGTTCACCGATTAATTACAATCTTGAAATTATCGAACAATGCAAATCGGCACTTGAAAGACTTTACAATTGTCGTGAGAGCCTTGACTTTGCTCTTAAAAATGCAAAAGATGATATTGCTGATGACGACGAAATTCTTGCTTTAATTGAAAGCAGAAAAGAACAGTTTATTAATTCAATGGATGATGACCTTAATACTGCCGACGGTATTGCGGCTGTATTTGATTTGGTAAGTGATATTAACACAAGGATTATTAACAAAGATGTTTCTAAATCCGTTTGTGAAAAAGCTGCGTCTATGTTTGATGAACTTACAGGTGTTTTAGGTCTTGTTTATAACAGAAAATCAAACGATATAGATGCCGACATTGAAAAACTAATTGAAGAGCGTCAGCAAGCAAGAGCAAATAAAGATTGGGCTACTGCCGACAGGATTCGTGATGAACTTAAAGCACAGGGAATTACACTTAAGGACACACCTCAAGGTGTAACATGGATTAAGGAATAAGAAATGGTAGATAGGGTTAAGTTTAAAAATGTTGAGGTTTCCCGTTTGGGACTTGGGAATATGCGTCTTCCGTGTAAAACATCGGATAAACGCGAATCCAACCCGTTGATAGATTACGGCAAAGCACAGCAAATTGTTGATATGGCATATCAAAACGGAGTAAATTATTTTGATACTGCATATATGTATCATTGCGGTGAAAGTGAAAAGTTTATCGGTCAGGCGTTGAGAAAGTATCCGAGAGAGTCTTATTTTCTTGCCGACAAACTTCCTATTTGGATGTGTAAAACACCGTCCGATATGGAACGAATTTTTAATGAACAACTTGAACGCACCAGCATTGATTCATTTGATTTCTACCTTCTTCACTCGCTTGATAAAAGAAGCTTTGAAAAATCCGAAAAATTCGGTGCTTATGATTTTATTCTTGAAAAACAGAAACAGGGTCTTATAAAAAATATAGGCTTTTCGTTTCACGGAACTGTTGATGATTTAAAAGAAATTGTTGTCGCACATCATTGGGACTTTGCTCAAATTCAAATGAATTATCTTGATTGGAAAAATCAAGATGCTAAAACGCAGTATCAAATCCTTACCGATGCCGGTATTCCTGTTATTGTTATGGAACCGGTCAGAGGCGGAAAACTTGCCGACTTACCTCAAAATGCTGAAAATGTATTAAAGAAAAATGCACCGGAGAGCAGTATTGCTTCTTGGGCGATTAAGTTTGTTGCAAGCTTTGAAAATGTTATTGCAATTTTAAGCGGTATGAATTCTCTTGAACAAATGGAAGATAATCTGAATTCTCTTACCGATTTTGTGCCTTTTACTGAGGATGAATTCAAAATTTGCGAAGAAGCAGCATTTCTTATTAATAAAAATGATGTCGTTCCTTGCACGGGCTGTGATTATTGTGCGGATTGTCCTCAAAATGTTATGATAAGTACAGTTTTTGATATTTATAATAAATTCAAAACAGGGGAGTTTACGGAATTTCAAGCACATGATGAGTATAAATCAGTAGAGGTAAATCATACAAAATGTGTTAATTGCGGTAAATGCAAACAGCATTGTCCTCAAAATATTGATATCCCAAATGTACTTGCAGGAAAAATTAACAGCTTTTTTTCATAAAATTCGGGAGCAGAACCGTTGCGGTTTTGCTCCCTTTTAAATTGCTTACAATTTCATTTTACAATCTACCAAGGAAATTGGAATTATAAAAAATGCAGTATAAAACTCAATTTAGCAAGCATTATGCTTACCTGTATTCTTCGTGGAAAAGACAAGTAAAACAAATATAAAAAGCGAACCGTAAAACGATTCGCTTAAATCATTAGAATGTTATTTAATTAATTCGCCCATATCGTACATACCGGCTTCTTTACCTGCCATAAATACCGCCGCGTTGACTGCACCGACTGCAAAAACTTCTTTTGACCTTGCAGAGTGTGAAAGAGTAATAACTTCATCTCTGCCGGCAAAAATAATTTCGTGTTCACCGACTATTGTGCCGCCTCTTATTGAATGCATACCGATTTCATTTTTTGTGCGTTTTTCACGCTTTGAATGACGGTCGTATTCATATTTCATACGGTTGTCGAGTTCTTCATTAATAGCGTCTGCAAGCATAAGAGCAGTACCGGACGGAGCGTCGATTTTTTGATTGTGATGCTGTTCAACAATTTCAATATCAAATTCATCACCCAAAAGTGCCGCAGCTTTTTTTGCAAGAGAAGCAAGTAAATTGATGCCGAGACTGTAATTATATGTGAAAAATACAGGACATTCTTTTGAAGCATCGGCAATCTTTTTCTTTTGGCAATCATCATAGCCTGTTGTAGCGATTACAAGTGCCGTTTTGGTTGAAACGCCATATTCCAAAAGACTGTCAAGAAGTGACGGGTTTGAAAAGTCAATTACAACATCAGCTTCTTCTTTAACATCTGAAATACTTTCATAAACAGGGAACTCTGTTTTATTGTTATTATATTTATCAACACCGGCAACTATTGTTGCGTCATTACGATTGGCAACAATGCTTTGGATAACGCTACCCATTTTGCCACAGCAACCCGTTAATATTATTTTTGTCATTTAAACTTCCTCTTATACATTATTTAATAAGACCGTATTTTTGCATAACGCTCTTTACATATTCTGTATGTTCTTCAGTCATATCGCAAAGAGGCATTTTGCAAGGACCTGCTGCCCAGCCCATCATATTGCAGGCTGCTTTTACAGGAATTGGGTTAACTTCAACAAACATAGCATTTGCAAGTTCAAGATATTTTGCCATCATTTCTGTGCACTTGTTTGCATCACCGTCAAGATAAGCCTGAACCATATCGTGAGTTTCCTGTGGACAAATATTTGAAAGAACAGAGATAACGCCTTTGCCGCCGCAAGCCATAACTGCAGGGATTTGGTCATCGTTACCGCTCCAAATATTAAGTTCGTCACCGCAAAGAGCTCGGATTTTCATAACTTGACTGATGTTACCAGAAGCTTCTTTAACGCCGTTAATTCTTGGAAGTTTTGAAAGTTCTTTAAGAGTTTCCGGAGTAATATTAACACCTGTTCTTGAAGGAACATTGTAAAGAATAATAGGCACATTTGTTGCATCGTGGTACATTGTGTAGTGCTTGATAAGACCCTTTTGTGTGCACTTATTATAATAAGGTGTTACAAGCAAAAGAGCATCTACACCGTATTCGCATGCCTTTACAGCAAGTTCAAGACCGCATTCTGTATTATTTGAACCGGCACCTGCGATAACAGGAACTCTGCCGTTAACATAATCAACACAGAATTTGATAGCCTCAAGATGGTGAACCGTTTTAAGTGTTGAACTTTCACCTGTTGTACCGCAGATAACAATAGCGTCTGTGCCGTTTTCAATTTGCCAATCAATAAACTTCTTAAATTCATCATAATTAATGCTGAAGTCATCATTCATAGGAGTAATGATAGCAACAGCCGAACCTGTAAATACCGGATTCTTCATAATAGTATATTCTCCTTATTATAGATTAATCTAAATAACCTTCAGCGGCAAGTAATTCTGCAAGCAATACCGCACCGCCTGCTGCACCGCGAAGTGTGTTGTGAGAAAGGCAAACAAATTTATATTGATACTGTGTGTCTTCTCTGAGTCTGCCGATAGAAACAGCCATACCGTTTTCAAGCATACGCTCTGTATGAATTTGCGGTCTGTCAGGCTCTGCAAAATAGTTAAGAAATTGCTTTGGAGCAGACGGAAGCTCAAGTTCTTGAGCTCTGCCCTTAAAGCTGTTCCAAATTTCAATCATTTCTTCCTTTGAAGGCTTCTTATCAAAGTTTACAAATACTGCACCGAGGTGACCGTTTGATACAGGAACACGAATACACTGTGCCGTAAAGTTTGGCTTTGTAGCGTTTTCAATATGGTCGCCTTCAATTTTACCCCAAAGTTTAAGAGGTTCTTTTTCACTCTTTTCTTCTTCGCCGCCGATATACGGGATAACATTGTCAATCATTTCAGGCCATGTTTCAAATGTTTTGCCCGCACCAGAAATAGCTTGATATGTGCAAACCAATACATCCTTTACACCGAACTTCTCGTGAAGAGGGAAGAGTGCAGGTACATATGATTGAAGTGAGCAATTAGACTTAACTGCGATAAATCCACGCTTTGTGCCAAGTCTTTTTCTTTGCTCGGGAATAATATGGATATGTTCAGCATTAAGTTCAGGAACAACCATAGGAACATCAGGAGTAAATCTGTTAGCCGAGTTGTTAGAAACTACAGGGCATTCATGCTTTGCATACGCTTCTTCAAGAGCCTTGATTTCATCTTTCTTCATATTTACCGCACAGAATACGAAGTCAACCATTGAAGTGATTTTTTCAATATCGTTGGTAGCGTCCATAACTACCATTTCTTTATATTTATCGGCAAGAGGTGTATCCATACACCATTTGCTTCCGATTACTTCACCGTAAGGTTTACCGGCCGATCTTGATGAAGCGGCAAGCACAACAACATTAAACCATGGGTGATTTTCAAGTAAGGTCATAAATCTTTGACCAACCATACCTGTGGCACCGACGATGCCCACATTAAATTTTTTCATAAATAATTCTCCTTAGAACTTGTATTATTTATCATTTTGCAATATAATAGACAAAGTGCAATTTGCACAAGATAATTTAGTATATATAATATCACTATTTATATATGAATGTCAATTAATAATTATATATTTTTGGAGAATTATGATGAAAACTTCTGACTTTTATTATGATTTGCCGCAGGAACTCATTGCGCAAACTCCAATTGAGCCGAGAGATATGTCAAGACTTATGGTTATTGACAAAAATACCGGTGAGGTTGAACACAAAATTTTCAAGGATTTAACAGATTATTTGAGACCCGGTGATTGTTTAATCCTTAATGACACAAGGGTTATTCCTGCAAGAATTTACGGCGTAAAAAAAGAAACAGGAGCCGTTGTAGAGTTTTTATTACTTAAACAAAGCGAAAATAATGTGTGGGAATGTCTTTGCAAACCGGGAAAAAGAGCTAAAATAGGCACCGAATTCATTTTTGGTGAAGGCATTGTAGAGTGTGAAGTTATTGATGTAACCGATGACGGTAACAGAAAAGTACAATTTAAGTGTGATTCCAAAGAAATCTACAATATTTTGGACAAGATTGGTAAAATGCCCCTCCCACCATATATTACGGAAGAACTTAAAAACGGTGAATTATATCAAACCGTTTATTCAAAAGAACTTGGTTCTGCCGCCGCTCCGACTGCCGGATTACATTTTACAAAAGAAATGCTCAAAGAAATTGAAAATAAGGGTATAAAGATTGGATATGTAACGCTTCATGTCGGGCTCGGAACATTCAGACCGGTTAAAGTTGACGATGTTACAAAACACAAGATGCATAGTGAACATTATCATATAAGCAAAGAAACAGCAGATTTGATTAATGATACAAAAGCAAACGGCGGCAGAGTTGTTTCGGTAGGTACTACAAGTACAAGAACGCTTGAATCTGTTGCAACTAAGCACGGTTGTATTTGTGAAGATGAAGATGATACTTCTATTTTTATTTATCCGGGATACGAATTTAAATGTATTGACGGATTGGTTACAAATTTTCATTTGCCGGAAAGCACTCTTATTATGCTTATTTCGGCATTTGCAGGATATGATAATGTGATGAACGCATATAAAATTGCTGTTGATGAGAAGTACAGATTTTTTTCGTTTGGCGATGCGTGCCTGTTTATTGACACAAAATAAATAAGGAGAAGTTTATGGGATATAAATTGTTAAAAACGGAGAATAAAGCAAGGCGTGGTGAATTTTCTACTGTTCACGGAACCGTTCAAACCCCATGTTTTATGAATGTTGCAACCGTTGCGGCAATCAAAGGCGGACTTTCAACCGTCGACCTTAAAGAGGTTGGTGCACAGGTTATGCTTTGCAATACATATCACCTTCATGTCAGACCGGGTGATGACAAGGTAAAATCTCTTGGCGGACTTCATAAATTTACAAATTGGGACAGACCGATTTTAACAGATTCGGGCGGATTTCAAGTTTTTTCACTTGCAAAATTAAATAAAATCACTGAAGAAGGCGTAACATTTAACTCTCATGTAGACGGCAGAAAGATTTTTATGGGACCTGAAGAAAGTATGCAGATTCAATCAAACTTAGGTTCTACAATTGCAATGGCTTTTGATGAATGTGTTGCAAATCCGGCTAAATATGAGTATTCGAAAGAAGCTTGCAGTCGCACTTTAAGATGGCTTGAACGCTGTAAAGCAGAAATGGAAAGACTTAATTCTTTACCCGACACAATTAATAAACATCAGATGCTTTTCGGTATTAATCAGGGTTGTACTTTTGATGATTTGCGAATTGAACATATGAAAGAAATTGCAAAGCTTAATCTTGACGGTTATGCAATCGGCGGTCTTGCTGTAGGTGAACCTAAGGAGGATATGTACAGAATTATTTCGGCAGTTGAACCGTTTGCACCTGTTGACAAACCGAGATATCTTATGGGAGTCGGTACTCCCGGTAATATTCTTGAGGGCGTTAGCAGGGGAGTTGACTTGTTTGATTGTGTTATGCCGGCACGCAATGCCCGCCACGGTCAGTTGTTCACAAAAAAAGGAATCATTAATATTAATAATGCAAAGTATATACTTGATTCTAATCCGATAGATGATGAATGTCATTGTCCGACTTGTCAAAATTATTCAAGGGCATATGTCAGACACCTTCTTAAAGCAGGGGAAATGCTCGGTATGCGTCTTGCTGTAATTCATAATCTTTATTTTTATAATAATTTAATGACTGAAATTAGAAATAACATCGAAAACGGTTCATTTGAGGATTATAAAAATGAATATGTAGACAGATTGGATACAAGAATTTAAAAAAATGGTTGCAATTATATGACAGATACTATATAATTGTAGTACTTAATGTATTTAGGAGGCAAAAAATGATTTCAGTTTTAATGCAATTAGCATCACAGTCTTCCGCTCAGTCGAAGAGTGGTTCAACATCTTATATTATACTTATGGTTGTTCTTGTTGCCCTTATGTATTTTATGATGATTCGTCCGCAAAAGAAGCGTCAAAAGGAAGAACAGGAAATGCGTTCTTCTCTTGAAATCGGTGATGAAATAATTACAATCGGCGGCATTGTTGGTAGGGTAGTTACAATTAGAGAAGAAGATATAATTATCGAAACAGGTGCCGACAGAAACAAAATGAAAATTCAGCGTTGGGCTGTAAATACAAATGTTACAAAAACAGAACAGCATAAAAAAGAAGTTGAAAAAGCCAGAGAAGCTGCCAAAGAAAAGAAAGAGGCAAAAAAGGCTGAAAAAAAGTCAGATAAATAATGTAATAAAATCTATCCCTTTGAATATCTTTTAGTAGGATATTCGGAGGGATTTTTTTATGAAAACAAAATTTGACAATGTCCTTTTAGGATTTGTTGCAAAATCTGTGTTTCTATCGGTTGTGGTTATTGCTTTTTTAACCGCTTTATTTTCTAAAATTGTAATGATATTTGATTTGGATAATTCATATTGTTTGTATTTGGGTTATTTTATTTTGTTTATTACAACTTTTGTTGTAGGTGGTCTATCTATTTTTAAATTCAAAAACAGCTTGATTTTAATGAGTATTTTATCGAACACACCGACTTTAATACTATCTGTAATAAACTCCGTTATAAATAAATCTATCGTCCAATTTTTTATATGCGTGAGTATCATTATAGTTGGTAGCATTATTGCTTCTTTAGTTAATGCAAAAAAATCAAGAAAATTGAAGGTATAATGATGAAAGATATTGTTGTTTCAAAAGAAAAAATCGATTTTAATGATTTGCTGGAGAAAAACAAAGAATACATTTATCTTTTGCTTTTTTATATCAGCGGTTTACTTGCCGGTTCTTTGTTATTTAATTCTTTAAATATGTCAAAGTATTCATCGTATATAAGTGATTTACTTACAATAAAAAACGACAGTCTGCTTTCCATAACGGTAGACAGACTGTCACTTTATTTTCTTGTATATGTATTTGCAATACTTCTCGGGCTTTGCATTATAGGATTTCCGATTATTAATTTCCTTCCGTTATTATGCGGCTTTGAAGTTGCAATTAAAATTGCATTTTATTACAATTTGTATTTAATAAAGGGAATAGGGTATTCATTTCTAATGATAGCACCAGAAACAGCTGCATTTATGGCTATTTTGTTTTTTACGATTTCTGCTTCAAAAAAACTAAGCAAAAATATTTTCACTGCATCAATTCGGAAAAATATTGAAAATCAAATTATTCTGACAGATTATCTTAAATTATTTTTAAAATACGGAGCGGAAATAATTGCAATATCAATTGTAAATTCTATAACAATCTATTTATTTAATTCGATAATCAAGATTTGAAGTTAGGTTTGTTGTTTGCAAGGGGATTGGAGTCAATAGCTTGTCTTGATGCGTCACTTTGAATATGTGTGTATATTTCTGTCGTTCCTAAATTTTCGTGTCCGAGAATTTCTTTTAATACAAGCACATCAACATTTCCGTGCTGATACATTAATGTTGCCGCAGTGTGTCTGAGTTTATGAACGGACAGACCTCTTCCGCCCAATCCTGCCTTTTCGAGATAATTGGCAACTATAGTTTCAACCATTCTGGGACTGATTCTTTGATATCGACTGCTGATAAAAAGAGCTCTGTCTTTGATTTTATCATTAGGTCGAACTTTCATATATTCGGTTATAGCGTCAATGCAAGCTTGATTGAGGTATACGGTTCTTTCTTTATTGCCCTTGCCGGTAATTATGAGCGTTCCGTCAGATTTTATATCTGTATAATCAATAGAAACAAGCTCAGAAAGTCGCATTCCGCAGTTTAAAAATAAAGTAATAATTGCGTAGTCCCGTTCTTTATATTTGCCGTTAATTACAGAAAGTAGTTTTTTAGCTTCTTCCAAAGTTAAATATTTCGGAAGCGATTTTTTTGTTTTTGGAGCATCAAGATTTTTCATAGGATTGGTTGATAATAATCCTACATTATCGGAAAGATAGCTGAAAAATCTTCTGATACATACAACACGGCGTGCTCTTGTTGTTTCGTTGTTGCCACGAACATTTTTACAATAAATTAAAAATTCGTATGTATCATTAAGTGTAATGCTTTTTATGAAATTTAAATCAATTTGAGCTAAATCAATTTCTTCATCCAAAACAGAATCGGAACAAAGACCTTTGTGTTTTGCCATAAAACGAAAAAAAGTCCTCAAATCACTTGCATATTCAATTACCGATAAAGAACTGTGTCCCTTAATCGCTTCTACATAAGTTAAATAATCCTGCACTAAAGCAGGTAACTTTACAAAATCTTCGCGTTTCAAGTATAATCGTGTAATTGTTTAAAAACTTTTCTAATTTCGCAAAATTAATATGCAATATACAATTACATTTTCCTTTCTTAATACTTTATTTTATTTTATCAAATATATTTTATAATTTCAACTTGATAATTTAAAAATGCTTTGATATAATAAAAACAACGGAGTAGTTCTGATACTCCGTTGCCTGATACCTTTTTTTATTAGGTGTCATTTGCCATATGCTCGAGTATTTCAATTATCTCTTCAAGCGTATGGCTTTTTTCTTTTAGTGCCTTTATAAGCCGCACTAATTGTTTAAGGGTCATTTTACATCACCTCTCTTTTCTGATATCTTTATTGCTTCAAGGTGTTCAAAATTATTGCTTTTAAGCACCTTGGCAGAGGCTCTTATATAATTTTTATTTTTCTTATACTCCTGCATTCTGCTTTCCTCCTTTTTTAGAATTATTGCTTTTGAAGTCTCTGGCTGTCGGCTCTTATTTCGACGCCTATTTAAAAGCATATGTTCTTGATTTTGTCAAAAATTCGCAGAATAATAAATAAAAAAATTTTAAGCATAGCTTAGAAAAATTATTTTATTTATGGTTTTGACGAATTCAAGGTTATATGCTAATTCTTCAAGGCGAAATAAGTGTTGACAGCTGGAAACAAAAGCTTTAATTATAAGGAGGTTGTCGCAGGTATAAGTTAAAAAATAAAATTGTGCGTAGCACCCGTTTTAAAATATAAAAACAGTGATTGCGTTACTACGACATAAGCAATCACTGTTCCATGTGCCAAAGTGCCTCAAACCCGCACGGTTACGCATAGCGTTTTGGCACACTAAAGCGTGAAAAATTGTGCCAAAGTGCCAAAATGACCTCTAAAATGTGATGATTTAGAATGCGTTTATTGATAAGATAAAACTGTGCGTAGCACCCTTTTTTTAGTTATTTATTTTCTTGGCTTTTCTTTTTTGGTATTGGTAAATCCTAATATGTAATCTGCTGATACATCGTAAAATTGACATAATGTTATTAAGTGATGTATTGGTAATTCTCTAACTCCTAATTCGTATTTACTGTAATAACCTTGTGTTGTTTTTAAAATTTTTGCAATATCAGATTGTTTTAAATCTTTATCTTCTCTTAAATCTCTAATTCTTTGTACATAATTCATAATTTTTTAAATCCTTTTTTGTTTGATTTGCCTAATTATATCATAAGTAACATATTACTTGTTGACAATAAGTAAGATGTGGTATATTATTTAAGTAACAAGTTACCTATCGTTGTTCTTTTTAATAAGTAATAAGTTACTTATTTTATTTTCAAGGAGTGTGAATTATATGTCTGAAGATTTTCTTGTTGTTTTCAGTTTTGGCGGTCTTGTTGGCTTTGTTTGGGCGGAAGTGTTTATAGCTTGTCTTGAATTTATAATTTTTTGCAAGAAAAAAAGGAAATTTAAAAATGAAAAATAATTTTAGTAGACATTGTCATTTTGTTCTGGATTTAGATAATCCTTTTGAAAGTTATATTGATGATTATTTAAATTATGCAGGTGCTTGCAGTTCTAATGATAGTTCTTCAAATGTTCTTAAAGGAATTATTTTTATTTCTGCTTTTCGTGATGATGATTTTATTTCTTTTCGTGACTATCTTAACAATTTTTGATGAGTTTGATGAGGTTAATGATTATGAATAATTCAATCTGCTTAGAATGTAAAAATCATTTAAATTGTCCT